>NZ_JBHNWH010000009.1:0-168331 GCF_046720935.1 Winogradskyella sp. A3E31 | reverse complement strand
GGAGGATCCGTTGTCTACTTGAGCGGCAGTAACAGAAGCGTTACCAGCAGCATCAAGTTGAATAGTTACATCTTGGCAAACCGCAGTCGGGTCTATATTATCTTCTACAGTTATTTGAGCTGTACACGTATCCGTTTGTCCTTGAGAATCTTCAACCGTTAGAGTAACAGTGACTGGTGTGCCGATATCAGCACAACTAAAAGCTGTTCTATCTAAAGAATAGATTAAGGAACCTCCATCAAAATCATCAGAACTACCATTGTCAACGTCACCTGTTGTAAGCGTTGCGTTGCCAGTACCATCTAAAACTAGAGTCACGTCTTGGCACATTGCAGAAGGCGGGTTATCAACTCTAAATGAAGCTCTGTAGTTTAATGAACTATTGCTGTAAAATCGAGTAGTGTCTGAAATATTATCAAACGTAAAATCTACTTCAGAACTCAGAAATACTTCTAAATAATAATCACCTGATGGCAGAGAGTTTAATATATCAATATTTGAACTAGTGGTAGTCCATCTCTGTTGTAAGGCAGGGAAACAATCAAAATGATTTGCGTTACCATTATCAAAATCAAAAGAAATATTTGTAGAGGAAAAGACTGGAGCAGTTGAAGACTGCTCGTATATCCTATAATTTAATGCTGAACTTAATACATTATCAGGATTGCATTTAGCTGTATTAACTTCTGCACCATTTAATATTAGGACATCTCCAGGTAAAAAAGTACCTAAGTTAGTTCCGTTAAAATCAAAGTTACCTGTTTGGGTACTAGGATTTAAATCATAATAATTATTACCTGAGCCGCTATCTATAACAACAAAGCCATCATAAATACCTGAAAATACTTGGGCAGGACTAGATATGACAAGAAAAAAGAATAATAAAACAAAGTAAAATTTCTTCATACGTAGGCAAATTAAATTTCATAAAACAAAGCAATACACCATAGCGTTTCCGCTAGGTTATGCAGTTTAAATTTTAGTTTGCTATTAATCGTATCTTTTGAGGGTATAGTAAAAGTACATAGGGAAACCCCATGTTTGAAATATTATCGGTGAACTACGAGTTTATTAGCATAAGATGTAATTTCCATCAATTCAAGGGGTTGTGAAGTTTATTTGTGTTTATAAATCTATCATTTTGTTAATAAATTGAATCAAAAAAGACTCCTATTTTAGGAGTCTTTTCGTACAAACAATGCATTTTATGAATTAGTTCTTAATTCCTGGGATATTTTTTGGCCGTTTGGTCTGCCAGGTAAAGGGTTCCGCTTTCTTTTCTTGAGGCGCAATTTCATCTAGCGTATCGGCATCATAAACGATTCCATTTTTAACCACATGGGTCAACGTATTCGTGTTCCGTAAATCGTCTAGTGGGTTCTTGCTCATGATCAATATATCGGCAATTTTACCTGTTTCAATGCTTCCTAAATCCGTGTCTAAACCTATGGCTTCAGTACCCTTAATCGTCGCAATTTTTAGGGCATCAATATTTCGCATGCCACCACTGGCAATGGACCATAGCTCCCAATGAAAGCCTAGTCCTTGTAATTGGCCATGACTACCAACTCCGCCAATACCATCAGCTTCAATTAAATCTTTCATGAATTCAGCATGTTTTTGGAACACATGTTCTTCATCCATAAACCATCCTGGACGACGTCTAGATTTTTGGGCTAATTCTTCATACGGTGTAAAATATTGAAGTTTCTTGTCACTATATGGGTTCTCTCTTGAATAAAAGTAATTTTCAGCCCATGGGCCACCATAAGACACTAAAAGGGTAGGAGTAACGGCCATCTGAGATTCTACTACAGTTTTAATAACGTCATCATATATTGGATATACAGGGAATGAGTGTTCATGACCAGGGTAGCCATCTATAAGATTCACCATGTTTTGTTTAAAGTCTAGACCTCCTTCAGTGGTTGGCATCAGTTTTAATTCCTTTGAGGCTTTAATGACCCATTGACGCTGTTGACGATTACCCACTAAATACATTTTTATAGACTTGGTATCGTAATATTCACTGTATTGTTTTAAAACCTCTTTGGCATGGTCATAATCTTCAATATTATAAGCCCAAAAACCAACACCTGGTCCTGTGCTATACACTCTGGGTCCGTGCATCATTCCGGCATCGACCATATCTGAATAGGTTAGTACATCAGTACTCGCCGTTTGTGGGTCGCGCGTAGTCGTCACCCCATAGGCAAGGTTTGCAGAGTAAATCCAAATTTGATTTTTATGAATCCCCCAATTTGGCCACATGTGAGCATGGGTGTCCACAAAACCAGGGGTTAAGGTTTTACCTGAAACATCAATAACCTTAGCATCTGAAGGTACAGAAAAGCTTCCCGAAGCACCGACGTTGATGATTCGATTGTTTTCAATAAGAATATCTCCGTTTTCGATCACCTCTTCACCTTTCATGGTGATAATTCGTCCGCCTTTTAACAACACTTTTCCTTTTGGGATAGAGCGCTTGTAGGTCACTTTTACTTTATATTCTTCAGCCTTAAAGGTCGGCGTGTCCTTCTTTTCTTTCTTCTCATCAGTTTTGGTTGAATCGGACTCTTTATTAGCCTCTTTCATTTCCTTTTCTGCTTTCTTAGCTAATTTTAAGCTGTCTGCAAAGGCTTTTCCTTCTGCAAGATCATAGATAAAGTGACTTGCCCCTAGAGACCAATGTACTTTTTTGCTATTGCTTGACCATGCAGGAAATTCTCCACCCATAACCGTTAATTTATCAGCAGGAAACGCAGCATTTTCTGCTTTAGCTACAGAAATAGAAGGTGTTTCACCAATCATCGGAATAATAACACTATACACATCATTATTGATTTTAGCCAGGGCGTGTGTACCATCCGGAGATATTTTGATGACTGTTGGTCTTGAGGCTGTGTTGTTTTCTCTCCAACCTTCTTCATGTGTTGGTAAGGAAGCATGAAGGATATCGTGCTCAATTCCGAAGACATCAGAAGACCCATACGTTTTAATTCCTGTTAACTTTAAATGCTCTTTTTCATCTGTTCCGTCCCAACGCAAAGAAATCAAACCTTTTGAGCCATGATTTAGATAAATGCGATCATTTACTTTTGTGAAGTGAGGAGTGTTTCGTCCTTTGGATTTGTCAATGATGTTGATTTTACCTCCGCTTGAAGAAATCCACGCTAAATCCTCTTGTGCTCTGGCAGCTCTTGGTCCAATAGCATCAATATAAGTCTGGGTGGTTCCTTTTGTAAAGGCAATACGATTGGAATTGTAAGACCAAGCTGGATCTGAATAAATACCAGATTCATTGGTTAGCTTGGTTGGGTTACCGCCAGAAGCATTCACTTTATATATATGGCCTTGATCCTTATTCCATGTCACAAATGCAATTTCCTTACCATCTGGAGACCAGGTTGGCATGGCTTCTGTGAAGTTATGCTTTGTCAATCGTTTTGGAGTGCCATTTGGTAATTCCATCACATATAGTCTGTTGAGTGCTGTAAAAGCAATCTGTTTTCCATCTGGTGATGGTACGGCATCTCTAATTTGTGTGACTAAACCTTCTTCAGCATCATCAATTGGGTATTTAAAGGACACCATCGGTCCCATATCCAAATCAATATTGACTTTAAAAGGAATCTCTGTCGCCTTGTTATCTGCTATTGAAATGGAATATATTTTTCCGCCATACGAAGCGATCAGGTTTTTATTATCTGGTGTAAATGACATGGCAGGGAGTACACCTAAAGGCGCAATAGATTCCTGCTCGTCTCTTTGTACTGGGTATGCTAACCAACGCTCATCTCCATTTTCAAGATTTCTTAAAACGAGTCCTGTGTGCTCTTCAAATCGGCTACCATAGACCATATACTTTCCGTCGTTAGAAAAGGTAGGGGTAAAAGCAGAACCATATCGCGATGTTATGGTTTGCGTATCTCCATCTTCTCTGTCGTAACTCATAATTTGGTATTGCGGCAATTGTGCGTTATAATTCCAAGCACCATTTCTGGTTGAAAAATAGATATGATTGCCATCTGCACTAAATGCTGGGTCTATTAATTTACGTCCTTTAGGTTCCTTTAAAATATCCGCACCAGAACCTCCATCTTTATGGACAATAAAGGGTTTAATATTTCTACGACCTCTTGTGCCTACTATATATTGCCCATCTGGACTCCAATCTGCAGAAACATGATATTTATTTTTGTCCTTAGTGAGCTGTGTTTGTTCCTTGGTTTCTAAATCCATAGTCCACACATTATCAGAGCCGCTCTTATCCGAAATAAACACAATGGACTTGCCATCTGGGCTATACCTTGGATGCACATCGTAAGGCATGCCTTCGGTAACACGCGTTGCGGTGCCACCACTTATAGGAATAGTGTACAAATCCCCCATCATATCGAACATAATGGTTTTTCCATCAGGGCTGACATCAACAGATATCCAGGTCCCTTTATCAGTAGTAAACTGTACTTTGCGTTCTGGTTCTAAGGGTAATTCTTTAGTTGCTTTTTTGGTAGAGTCTGCTTCTTTTTTTTCAGAATCTTGAGCATTTAGTAGGTTAGGCATTAAGAAAAGGGATAGGGCTGCAATGGTTAAATAGCGCAATTGAGTTTTCATAAAATGTGTTGGTTTTTGAAAATTAAGTGCTCTAAGTTAGTTAATTGGATTAAATGAGTAATTAAATACATTCATTTTAACGTTCTATTAGATGTGGTCCAAAAAGACAATTTTGCTTTTGTCTATTTAAATAATTTTAAGCATGATAAAAAAGCACATGCTTAAATGCTGAATTAACATTTAATAGGGAAATAGTATGCGAATCTAGTTTAACTTTATCTTGCTAATACAATGACAATGAAAGACAAGGTTATCTTAATCTTCATTATTCTAATTTCTTTTAAAGGATTCTCTCAAGACAAACCCTTACCAAGTCCAGAAGCTTATTTCTCAGCGATAATAGTAAGTGATATTGAGTCTTCCATCGATTGGTACTCTAATGTTTTTGGGTTTAAGGTGTTGAGTAATGTTGAATCTGAAGAGAGAGGATTTAAACAAGCTAATTTGAAATGCGATAACATATTGGTTGAATTGTTAGAGCTTAAATCAGCACTAACTCCTGAGAATGTATTGGAAAATTATCCGAAAGGCTCAAAGATCAATGGGTTTTTTAAGTTCGGTTTTATAGTTTCTGAATTTGATGCATGGGTTGAACATTTAAAGGAGTTAAATGTTGAATTTCATGGTAACGTAGTTATAGATCCTTTAGTAAACAAAAAAATGCTAATCGTTAAAGATCCTGATGGAAACAGGATTCAAATTTTTGAAAAATAGATAACTTAGAGCATGGAGCTATATTGCATTGAGAAGTCGTTACAGACGACGTTATTGTAAATAATTAAAATTATAAAAGATGAATCGGTTAATTATAGTTGTGTTTTCTCTTTTCTTAGTTACTTGCTCTATAGATAGAACCATTGCTGAACTATCAGAAGCGGAAATCAGTATCCATAGTGATTACCAGAATTTACCAAGTGAGAATAAGTTAAAAATCGCAAATAAAAATGAACCTGGAGAAAAACTTATACTCTGTCTAACATTTATTGATAAAGAAACCAAAAAGGCACTCTCTCATCAACAAGTTAAATTTTATCATACATCTGCAAACGGAAATTACGAACAATCCGATACAATCTTATGAATCAGAATAAAACAGGCAAATACATTAAATATGCCATTGGTGAAATTGTTCTTGTAGTTATAGGTATTTTAATTGCACTTTCAATTAATAATTGGAATGAAGCTCAAAAAGAAAAACTGAAGGCTATCACTATTTTGGAAGCAATTCGTTCGGATATGCTTGATGATTTAGAGGATATGGCTCGTTATAAAACACCCTGGGAAAGGCATATTATGTACTTTAAAAGAGTATTTCCTTCATTTAACCCAAATGATGAAATACCTCCCTTTGCAGACATTGATGCTATGAGTCAAGTGTCATATAAAACATTATTTAACTATATGGCACCATTTCGATATAGTACTAGTGCCTTCGATGGAATGATTTCAAATGGCAATTCTGATCTTATAACAAATGACACCCTTTTTTCAAATATTCAAGAATTCTATACTTTTAATGTACCTACTAATGAAAATCTATTTGAAATTCTTAGGCAACAATCATCAGATTTAAACTATAAGTATGCTCACATAATAACCTATAGACCCTATAAAAATATAAGCGATTTAACAGATGAATATTTAATAGCTGATCTTAATATTTTTTTTCAATCAAAAAACTTCTATTATTCGAGAACATTTGTCAAAAACAAAAAAGATCTTACAGATATTATTTCTCAGATTGACAAAGAACTAAAAAACACTAAATGATAAAGTTTTTTAGACATATAAGACTAAACCTTATGGAAACTGGAAAAACAAGCAAATATTTCAAATACGCCATAGGCGAAATCGTGCTTGTGGTTATTGGTATTTTAATCGCCTTACAAATTAATACTTGGAATACTAACAGAATAAATAAAGACAAAGAACAAGAGTATTTAGTTGGACTTAAAACTGATTTAGAAAGTCAAATCGCTTCCTTTAATGGAAGACTTAACATTTTTGACTTCATAATTGATAAAGCAGAGACGATTATTTTTGAATTCAGTGTCACTGGAAAATTGACTGAAATAGACAGTATCAACCATAAATTGAACTTTATGATCTACACTTTAGATTATCCTGAGGCAAAAACAACATTTAATGAACTCAATACTACTGGTCAGATAAATTTAATTCGCGATAAATTAATCAGGTCAAAAATAATCGCGTATTACCAATACTCTGAAGAAACAAAGTCCCAAGTAAGTAATAATGTTGAAAAGGTTTATTACGATCAAGTATTTCCAATTATTAAAGCTTCAGTGATGATTAACCCTGAAGGTCTTGGTTTCCCTCTTGAAAAAATTGACCAAGAACTTCTAAAAAGTAGATTAAATTCTGAATTCGAAAATAATCTTAACAACCCTGTAAAAGCGTTTGAAATCGTTAATGCAGTTAGTTTACATCTTATTGAAATGAAGACTAATAAAGGATTTATAATTCTGGCTAAAAATGCTGCAGAAGTGCTACTAAAGGATATCGTAGCAGCATTAAATAAACAATAGTATGATCAAGTTCTTTCGACACCTTCGCCAAAAAATGCTTGCTGAAAACCCGTCTACGGGACGGGCAGGCAAAATCAGTAAATATCTACTTTATGCCATTGGTGAAATTGTACTTGTGGTTATCGGAATTTTGATAGCTCTTCAAATTAATAACTGGAATCAGCAGCAACTAGAAAAAAAGCAAATCAGAAATATTTATGCTCGAATTGTTAAAGATTTTGAAAATTCTGCTAATGAGATTGAACGCGATATTGAAAAAAAGGATAATTTTTATCCTTTACTGCAAAACATTCTTAAAGGTGAGGTTAATAGTGATTCGCTTTTAACAAATCTGGAGTATTTTAATAAATATTTTAATTCAACAACTGGATTTCCCGATATTCAGATTACTGACACTGGAATTAGGTTACTAGAATCTAAAATAGAACTTAATTACGAGCTAAATAATGAGCTAACAGAAGCACTTACATTGTTGTATTCGGAACATCTATATGAAATTGAAATTGATAAAGAAGCTTTTAATAAATGGTGGTGGCAATTACAAACCTATATCGTTGAAAAAGGAATACGAGTAGATTATAGAATCCATGGTATTAGAACCACATTTGCAAATATGATTTTTGAAGATGATATGTTTAAAAACTACTTACATAGATACGCTGGATCATGGAGAGGATATAGTAATAAACTGAAAAAATTTAAAACTCAGGGTGAAATTTTAATTGAAGAAATTAAAAAAGAATATCATTTATAATAGTTTAAACTTTAATTATAACCAATGATAAAGTTCTTTAGAAAAATACGATACGACCTTATGGAGCAAAACAAAACCGGAAAATATTTTAAATACGCCATAGGCGAAATTGTACTTGTAGTAATAGGTATTTTAATAGCCCTTTCTATTAATAACTGGAACGAGAGTAGAAAGGAAGCCATCCAAGAGCAGTTTATTTTAAAGCGTTTGCGCACTGACATTTCTTCCGATATAAATCAAGTGTCACTTGAAATTGATTTGATTGACAAAAATACTAAAGAACTGAAATTTTGCATAGACGTGATGCTAGATAAGAAAGAAGCAAGTATTGAGGCATTTCGTGAAAATTTAGAGTCTATGCTTAATCTCAGTTCGTTTGACCAAAATAAAACAACATTCAATAATATTATATCATCTGGTCAAATCGAGTATATAAAGAACCAAAATTTAACGGACTCTATTACAGTATATTACAATTACAGATACCAAGGTTGGGATACTGCTATGTTAGATTATACACGAAATATTATAGCCCCCTTTATATTAAATTTCGATCATACTCCACAAGCTACACCAGGCTTAGTTGGGTATGATGATTTTACAAGGGTTGATATAATGCAGTCTAAAATCCCACCTAAAACTATTGAAGACTATAGAAATGAGATTTTTGTATTAAATATGTTACGTCAAAAATTATATAATTTGGAGGGTCAGAAAACGGCATATAATATGTTAAAAATAACTATGCTAGAATTAATAGAACAAATAGATGTTGAAATTGAAGACTAACCAATGATTAAATTCTTTCGAAAAATACGATACGACCTTATGGAGCAAAACAAAACCGGAAAATATTTTAAATATACCATAGGCGAAATTATCCTTGTTGTTATAGGTATTTTAATAGCTCTATCTATTAATAATTGGAATGAAAAAGCAAAGGATAGTGTAAGGGAACGAGAAATTTTAGTGGATTTAAAAACATCCTTAGAAGACAATTTAGATTTGTATTCTGAGGTTTTTGAACCTCGTTTTGCAATTAAGAACAAAGGTCTAGAGTATTTAAAAAAAGCGACCTATGAAAATCAGAATCTACCAAATGACACCTTAATTATATATATCAGAGCTATGCAACGAGATGTTATTTTTAGATACGATAGCGGTCCTTATGATGCTTTAAAATCATCAGGTTTTGAATTGATTAGGAATAAAGAATTGAGAAAGCGAATTATTAAAACTTATGAAGTGATCTTACCTGGATTTAGCTCGTTCATAAATAAATATAATGATGAACGCGTAGCATTAGAACAGCAATACGAAAATGACATATTGAAGGAAGTCATTGTAAAGGAAGAAGATGGTACACTAGAAATTTATGGAAGGATAAAAGTGGATAACGTATTAGAACATCCTTCGTTTATATCCTTAATAGCCTTAGAAGAGGATAAATATGAAAACTATATATACCGAATGGATTTTGTAATAGAGACGATGAATTTGCTTATTGGCCAAATAGAAAACGAACTTAGTCCATGATAAAATTCTTTAGAAAAATTAGACAAAACGTGCTTATGGAAAATAAGACTGGAAAGTATTTTAAATACGCTATTGGCGAAATTATCCTTGTGGTTATTGGAATTTTAATCGCGCTCTCAATTAATAACTGGAATGAAGACAGAAAAAACAATATTACAGAATCTCAGTATTATTGTAAACTACTTTCAGACTTTGAATTGGATCGTGTGAACATTGCCGAGCTTTATAAAGAATCTGAGTATAAAATTACTGTCAGTAAAAGACTCCTATTAGATTTAAACTCTAAAGGCAAGGATAAAACCTATTTGGTAAATGGCTATCTCCAAGGCTTAAGAACTAATGCCTTTGTGCCGAGCAAAGTGGCTATGACGGATTTAATATCATCCGGAAAATTAAATTTATTAACTAAGGATGCTTTAAAGAATGATTTAGTGAGATATTATGGTGAGCTAGATAAACTGCTTTATCAACTAGAAATCAATCGCTCAAAAAGCTTGGAAAGAGCGTTTTTATATGATGACGTTAATCAATTTGGACATCAGTATTTTGATTACGTAGCCAAGTCCTTAGGTCCTGAAATTTTACAGACCTTGCCTATTAATAATTGGCATTTAGATAGTGACTCAAAATATTACAGACAATTTCAAAATGATTTAGTGTTTTTTGTAACAATGAGCGAACGCGAAAAACAACATTACAGTAACATACGTAAAGAAATGGAATCTGTGTATCAAAAACTAAAGGTAGAGTGTACTAGGAATTGAAATAACTGCTGCCCATATAATATTATTTCAGTTATTTATCAAAGATGAAAGTTTTAGATTAATAAGTTAATTTTTTTAGTCTTGGAATTTACGTTTATATCAATTAAACATAGGAGAAATACCTAGGAGCAGCCTGTTCTTAAGGTTTTGATGCATCCTGAAAAAAGAATATAATCTTATAAATGTACTATTGATGATAGAGTTTATATGGGTTCAGAACCATGGCAATTACAGATAAAAACGATTATATTATAAATTAACAATCATTAAAAGATTTTCAATCTAATTATTAGTAATTCACTATATTTCGATTTCAATAAGAAAATATTTATGCATATCATTTATATGCCATACAAGGAACGCTATTAATATTAAATATAAAAAATGATAAAATCAAGACAATTATGTATGCTGTTAATTATTGCAGTTATTGGGTTTGGGTGTAGTAATGATGACTCAGAACCAAATCCAAACACCAATTTTAATAGTTCGGACTATTTGTATTTTGTTTCTGGTAAATTAAACGGAGATGATTTTATATATGGTCAACGTATAGACGATACAACATTTAATTACCAAATCATTTCAAATATACCATTAGAGTCTGCCACATGTTCATTTAGTGCAGATCAAGGTTTGGACTATAAGTTAAGTTATGGGTCTTCTATTTACCCTGGTTTTGAAAATGAAGATTCCCAACCACTTATCGGAATTAATTTTATTAGGTTTTACAGATGCTCAGATACCGAAAGTTCTACTGATGTCTTCAATAGTTTGTTTCCGGTTGACGATTATGATTATGCGGTAGATGATAATGATGGGGGAACAATGGGGCAAATCGGAATAGAATATGCGCCAATAGCTAACGGTGATAACTACTATGAATCTTATGGAACTATTGCATCAAGCAATACATTTAAAATCACAGATTCTCAAGAAAACAATAGTTTTTTATTAGGTGACCTAGTGACTCAAAGTCAACTAATTGAAGGCGAGTTTTCGGTTACGCTATTTAACAATGATGACAGCTCGGATGTTATAGAAATTACTGAGGGTAGATTTAAAATAATAGTAACAAAATAGCTGTTCGGCTTGTGTTCACTTTAATAATAATTCAAACCTACTAAAATGAATTTTGTTGAAGGGTTATTCTGATGTTTTATTTAGCTTTGAGGAAAACCATATAAGAAGGATATAGTTAATAACTATATTCGGTTGTTGTGCTACATTTGAGAAAATGAGAATATTATTGATTTTATTAATTGGATTTTTAGGTCTGACGGCTTTTTCGCAAAATTCGAATTCTGATAACAGTTACGAATTATTGTCTAAGCGAAAAGATAACCTTTTATTTTCGTTCTTTTCTACAAAAACTCAACTGAATATTGTTTTAGAGACTAATGGAAAAGATAAAAACACCTATTCGATTAACTCAAATGAGACTCAGAAAATCTTAGAAATATTTAAAGGATTCGAACTTTTAAAAACTGAAAACCTTATTCCTGCGGATAATCCTGACTTTGACTATCAATATAATGATTCTACAAAATTGCTTGTTATTATTGGTAGAGAGGATTTTGACTTCTATTTGGTCATTCGTGATTTAAAAATGGCGGAATTAGTACTCGAAAAATTAATTGAGGTACTTGAATACGATGAAGTTTTTACAAAATTTAAAAAAGAAATAAAAACGTAGCACAATATTGTATAACCGCAATTACAGTGGATTTTGACTACATCCGAATCCACTCGGAATTGCTACAGTCGATCTCTGCCTTAAGATTGTTTAACTTTAAGCCGTAACTGACGGTTATACGAGACCGCTGTAAAACAAGTTAAACAAACATATGAACTTCATTAAAAAACTTTTTGGAATAGACAGAAGTGAAGAAGCAGAAGACTCTGGAAATTTTATCGTTGCGACCTTGAATGATAAGGTAATGCCAATCGACCGAGGAGAAATTTATGAAGATCCGTTAGATAAATTTCTTCAGGCAAATGGAATTGGTGAGGTGACAGGTGGAGGAACTATGCAATTGAAATCTGGAGAATTAGAATATTGTGATGTTGAAATCCAACTAAACTCTAATGAAATTGATGATATCCAAATAAAATCGATTATCGAAAAGTTAGAAGAACTTGGTGCGCCAAAAGGTTCTAGACTAACTATCGAGAAAATAGAACAAAAACTAGAATTTGGTAAAAAAGAGGGATTAGGGATATATCTCGACGGAATAAATTTATCGGATGAAGTTTATAAAAGCTCCGATTCTGAAGCTTTGGCTGTTGAAATAAGAAGATTAGCTGAAATAAAGGACAATACTCTTCGATATTGGCAAGGTAACACAGAAACTGGACTTTACTTTTACGGAGATTCATTCGAACACATTAAGAGTTCGATTAATGACTTTGTTCTTTCTCATCCAGAATGTGAAAATTGCCGAATTGAAAGAATTGCCTAAGGTTTGTTTAAAACAATATATAACTGTAATTGCTATTAATTCGAATACGTCCATATCCATTTGAAAATTCTAAAGACTATACAAATCCAACATGACTTATAATCAACTTATAATAGAAATAATAAAGAATGTGCGTTCGCGAATAACGGATCATACAGATGTAGCTTGGACAAAGTATAATGACGCAAAAGAACTAAAGGAAGAATTAGATTCTGACATCAAGGAGCTCGAAGGTGGAAATCTTAAACTATTAGAAAAATATAAAATTTACTTTCTACCAACAGGAACATTTCAAGAAATATCGATACCGAACGGTTGGGCAGAAGATTTTGTTAAATTGGCAAATAGTTTTGATCAAATGTATGAACTAATAAAATCCGACATGCAATAAAGGTTATGGTTGTAAAGAACTGACTTTTTTTCTCTAAAATCTTATCATAATTATGTTTAGAATAGTTTTAAGTATTTTAGTGCACAACTCTCAGCTGAATGAACACCACCAGTTAAATAGAATTTAAACATGAGCAATATGTATAGAAAAGTACTTTTAGTAATAGTTTTGATCTCCGCTGCAAATATTGGATTTTCTCAATCCGAAAAAATTACAATAAAATCAGGTAACCTTAGTGAAGTAAATTACCTGAAAATGGATAATTTCTATTTGACTCATTATCTCTATATCGATTTGTTTTTAAGAGAGAATTTATTCCCTGAAGCTACTCCTGAGGATGTTTCATCAATATTGAAAGCATTGAAAACATATGTTTCAGTAGAAAACAATTTAGATATTGAAATAGAAAAACCTGGTAAGAATAATTATTTAATAAGGTTTGCAATTTGGAAAACAGATGATGGTAATGAACTATTGATTGCCTTTACAAATTGGAGTGTAAAGGAAAAAATGTTCGAAAAAGAAATAAAGCGAGAGAATGATTCTTATACCAGATGGTATTTTCTCAATGGAAACAAAATGACCTATAGAAAGGATATGTCTGATCAGAATGACTATTCTAAAATGAGCCAAACGGATTTGGCTAATGCCTACCTATTAGATGAGTTGTCTGATAATGATTCTGAGATCACAAAAACAATAGATGACATACTAAGCCAAAGCGATTTGAGCGTATCAGATAAAATTATGGCTAATTTAATCCTATTGAAGTATCAAATTTACAAAGGAGATGATGACATGGCCGAAAAGCAGAAAGAATATATAAATGAACTTTTTGTAACCAATTCATCAGAGTCTAATCTACGTGGTTTAGAGATGGCCTTTGATGCCACAAAATTTCAAATGAAATTAATGAAATGATGTTGAATGTAATTTTAGAAAAAACTAAATTTATTTTTAGCATTGGGTTTTTCTTACTCACTTCTTTTTTATATTCACAAGTCACCTTAAAATTTGAAGAATTGTATGTCAACGGTGATTTGGCGTTCAAAATTTCTAACGATTCAATTTTCACTGGCATTGCTGAGGGTAGACGTCGAAACGGACATTTAGTATATGAAGAATATTATAAAGCAGGCGAGTTAATAAAATCAATTTCCTACTATAACAGAACTGAGACACCGGTTTCTGCCATGATTACAGAATATTACAGTAACTCATTCGACAGGAATTAGAGTTTGCTAAAAACAAAAAGTCAAGAATTGATGAAGTTCTTAAATTGTATAGAATTGACTACGATATAGAAATAAAATTTGGCGAGAAATATCACGGGAATCAAGATGTTTATGTAGAATTAAAAACAAGTAGAATACGATAAATTAAATCAAAATATTCGCAAATGAAATTTTAGAATTCGTTTAAATCTATTAAGAGTTATTAACTCGATTTCTAAAGCGAAAATCACTTTAACTAAATGAAGAATAAAATTAATTGCCTGTTTAAGTTTACTCAAATAAATCCCTGTGAGTTTTGTAATTAATTTGTATTCTATAAATTTAATGTTTATTCCTTTTGATGATCTTTTACAAATCTGTTGATAGTAATACAAACAAATTATATAAATGATAAAACTATTTTTAAAAGCTAAGCATTGGCAATTATTCACACTAATGTTTGGTCTTCCTATAGTATTCCAGATATTCATTATGATTTCTATGTTTGCGAATATAGGTGCAAATGGTAATCCAAACCCAGAAACCTTTTTTAACTTGTTTAAATTGTTTCCAATTGTAATGCTACTCTACATGGGACTATTCTTTGGCTGGTTTTGGTCGATTGCAATTGGCTTACAGGGAAAAGTGCCAGTAAACATAAAAATGAAAACTAAGAAATTTAAAATATTTTTCTTTATACCATTAGTGTATATACTTAGCATTTCTATTTTTATTGCTGGTTTATTTGGTGGAATCATGGAAAGTGGAAATGAGCCTAATGTTGCGTATATAGGTGGAGTTTTTGGAATAATTATACCATTACACCTATTATCTATGTTTGGAATATTCTACTCCATGTATTTTGTAGCAAAAACATTTAAGACAGTACAATTACAAAAGGAAGTCGGTTTTGCAGATTTTGCAGGAGAATTTTTTATGATATGGTTTTACTTTATTGGAATTTGGATTTTACAGCCGAAAATTAATATGATGCAAAATGAAAAAAGCGAAATTACAACTGACAAGGATTTCTAATAGTTACTACTGTAGATTTACTATGTTAAAACCTATAAAAATTGCTAAGTAGTTTTTAGGAAAAACGGCATCAAATTGAAAGCCAATAAGACCCATTTTAAACAAATTTATTAGTTTCTTATGAAAAAACTTTTAATACTATTATTCCTTATTCCATTGCTCTCATTTAACTCTAATCAATCGGAAATAAGTATTATTGGAAAATGGCAAGGTGTAGATGAAGCCAGAGAATTAGGTTACATGATTTTTGATAATGATGGATACGCAACTATTGAAATTGAAGGTGTAGTTTATGGTGGAAAAGAGTTTGAAATAAATGGAAAAACAGGGTCGATGACTTATTCCATTAATTCGGATATTGAACCTGTTCAAATTGATTTAATTATGACGATAATGGATTCTATTAATCAAATGAACATGTTATTCATTGCAAAATTTAAAGACAAAAACACAATGATATTAGCTAGCAATTTCAACTCTGAAAGACCATTTGAATTTAATTCTGACAACTCAATTACACTAATCCGGATAGAATGAAACATGGTCATGCCCCCTTATTAAATTATTTAACGCACGTTTAGACTTGATAGAGTTTTTCAAAATCTCCATTTTCTATAATAAAACTGATTAATGAAATACACTTTACTTTTAATGTTATTAGCATCATTTTCAAGTATTTTTTCTCAAGAAAAAGAATATATAGTCACAAATAGTAATGATACTATTTATGGAGAAGTAATTAGAGGAACAAACTGGCTTAATACGTCGAAGGTTATTTTTAAAATTAAGGGTGAAGAAGGGAAGAAGTCCAAGGTTAATCCAAGTGAAGTAAAGACTATAAGATCTATTAAGGGGTTAGATGGTGACTGCTATATTACAACCATTTATGGTGAGAGATTTATTAAGAGAATTATTGAGGGCAGGATAAAAGTGTACCAATTAGTCGATGGTACAATTTTTTATGTATCAAAGGATGATTCTGATATTGTGTCTACTGACATTGGATGGTTTTTTGCTGGTAATAAAGCCCATTCTCAAATAAGACCTTTATTAGAGGATAATGCTGAGATTCTAAAGGAATTTGATACCCTTAGAGGGAATCAAAAAAATATAATGCACATCATCGAGAAATATAATAAAGCAGAGAAAAAAGCTATCAATGGTACTTTAGATCATTAGTTATCACACTAATCGATTAAATACTCTCAATTTAATCTTTTGTCAATATATTTATTTACTTATTGATTTGGCTTTAAAGTATTGATAACCTTTTGATTTTTTAAAATAGCAATCTTAATATTACCTAAAACTACTACTTACTTAGTGTTTCGTTTGTAGGAAGAACGAGAATTACCTATCGATGATTTTCAACAATGGGAGATTTAAAATAATAAAAGTCAACAACTCTAGCTCATTATTTCATCTTTTTAATACTTATGTGCCTTAAAAGCAAGCTTCAGCGTATTACATAAAAAAAAGTCCAGCACTTCCGTGCTAGACCTTTATTTCTGTAGCGAGAACGAGAATTACCTTTAGTGATTCTTCGCAGATAAGCTATACAATACTAAAAACCCGCAACGCCATAGCATTGCTCAGACTTTTTTTATGCATTCTCATTTTGAAGCTAGCTTCAATTCAGCGCATAAAAAAACCCTGCACTTGTCAGTGCCGGGCTTTTACTGCTGTAGCGAGAACGAGAATTGAACTCGTGACCTCCGGGTTATGAATCCGACGCTCTAACCAACTGAGCTACCTCGCCGTAATTGCGGCTGCAAATATATAAACAAATTACATCGCAGCAAACAGAACATTCCAAAAAATTATTTAAGAATTATCTTTTAAGGACTTTACAAAATGTTATATATTGAGCACAGAATAATATTTTTATGGAAGATAGGATTAAATACGAAATGGAATTCCCAATACACGCCTCACCACAATTGTTATATCAATATGTGTCAACACCTTCGGGGCTCTCAGAGTGGTATGCTGACAATGTAAATAGTCGAGGCGAAATTTTTACATTTATCTGGGATGGTAGTGAAGAAAAAGCCAAACTTTTAGGAAAGAAAAGCGGTGAGCGTATTAAGTTTAGATGGATGGCCGATGAAGAGGAATTAGAACCATATTACTTTGAAATTAGAATTCAAGTCGATGAGATCACCAAGGATGTGTCTTTAATGATTACTGATTTTGCAGAAGAAGATGAGGTAGAAGAATCTAAAATGCTATGGGAAAACATGATTTCTAGCCTAAAACAAGTCTTGGGATCTACTTAAAATAGAATTACTCTTAATATCTTTGTCTCGAAATTCAAATTATCGAATATCGAGACTTTTTTTATGGTAAATAATAACGGAAACATTGTCGATTCTAGTCAAGCAACAACTCCCTTTAATAATCGAGGTTATAAATATGGGGACACGCTTTTTGAAACATTAAAAGTGATTAATGGAGTAGTGTTCTTCTGGGAGGATCATTACTTTAGGCTAATGTCCTCTATGCGAATTTTACGAATGGACATTCCTATGAACTTTACTATGGAATTTTTAGAGGGAGAAATACTTAAAACGCTTGATGCTAATAATTTATTGAACAGTTCTGCAAGAGTTCGGCTAAATATAGATAGAGGTGAAGGAGGAAAGTATATGCCAAGTGATAATGCTTCAGTTCAGTACAATATTGAAGTTGAACCCCTCGAAAATCCTTTTTACAGCATTCCTAAATTTGAAGATTATACAGTAGAACTATATAAAGATTTTTATTTGGCTCCAGGCCTTCTATCTGGATTAAAATCCAATAACAAAAACCTCAATGTCATCGGGAGTATTTTTGCCAAGGAGAACGATTTTGATAATTGCTTGTTGCTTAATACTAATAAAAGTGTAGTAGAAGCTCTAAACGGAAATGTGTTTCTTGTTAAGGGTGATACTATTAAAACACCACCATTAGAAGATGGCTGTCTAAAAGGAGTCATGCGAAAACAGATTTTAGATGCTCTTAAAAATAATCCAAATTATAAAGTTATTGAAGAATCTATTTCGCCTTTTGAGCTTCAAAAAGCAGATGAGCTATTTATAACTAATGTTATCAAAGGTATTCAACCAATCGGGCGATACCGTAAAAAGAAGTATACTGCTTCAACAGCAACAGAAATTTTAAAATTGGTAAATGCTAAACTAAGATTGATGTCTTAGTTATAACTCGGATTTTCGGGAGCGTTGGACCAAATGCTGTATTCGCCACCTAACTCTAACATCTTTTCTTTCCAGAAGGTTGTTTCTCCTTTAGAGATAATCTTATTTTTATAGGTGTTGTTACTAACCAACCATGCATTAGACCTTAATTCTGAATCTAATTGGTTTTCATCCCAGCCAGAATAACCAAGAAAAAATTTAATGTCCTCGTTGGTGATTTTCTGATCATTTATAAGGTTTAACACTATTTCAAAATCTCCTCCCCAAAAGATACCATTGGCAATTTCCACACTATCTGGAATCAATTCTGGGGACTTATGGATAAAATACAAATTATCCTGTTCCACAGGACCACCATTATATATTGGAAATTCAGAGTTGGTGCCTTCAACTAAATCTTTTAAAATGTAGTTTAAAGGCTTATTTAAGATGAAGCCTACCGATCCAAGCGCATTGTGATCAGCCAAAAGAATGACAGCTCTATTAAAGGATAAGTCACCAATAATAGAAGGTTCAGCAATAAGAAGATGTCCTTTTTTTGGTTGCTTCAATGCCATTTTTAGGTCGATTTGAATAGAAATCTACTACATATTTATGACATAAGCAAGTTTAATAAGGGCTAACAAAAAAGCCACGCAGAGCGTGGCTTTACTATATAATGCAAAATATGGCTTAGTTTACAGCATCACTTAAGTCAGAACCTGCCTTAAATTTTACTACGTTTTTAGCTTTTATTTTGATTGTTTTTCCAGTTTGTGGGTTTCTTCCATCTCTAGCAGCACGTCTAGTCACTGACCAAGATCCAAAACCAACTAAAGAAACTCTGTTTCCTTTTTGTAAAGCACCTTCAATATCGATTAATAAACCGTCTAATGCTTTTTTTGCAGCTGCTTTAGTAATACCTGCATTCTCTGCCATACTGTTAACTAAATCTGTTTTGTTCATAAAATGTAAATTTTAAATTATTAAAAATTAGGTTTTAAATGTTTGTGTTAAAAAACACCATAACAAATTTATCAGTATAATTCACCTATGCAAGTAATAGCGTGGGAAATCGGGGATTTTGTTGATAACTCGAGCCAAATGTTAATAAAGGAATGTATTTCGTCGGATATTTGCCAACGTCAATGCTCATAGGCTATTAGAGCATTTTAGCATTTTCTTTAAATTCATAACCATTTAAAAGCGATTTTGAATCCATTTTTCTTTTGTTCGGCAATTGTAGTTTTTCAATTTTTATAAAGCCGCTTTTGCAGGCGACAAATAATTCTTTTTCCCTAACAACAACATCACCTACATTATAATTATGTGTCTCTTTTATTTTTTTAGAGTCATATAGTTTTATGGTTTCTTTTGCATCTCCATTAATTAAATAGCACCAAGCGGATGGAAAAGGATTTAAGCCTCTTATTTTGTTGTAGATATTATTGAGCGAGTCTGACCAATCTATTTTGCAATTCTCTTTATTCAACTTATAAGCGGTCTTTAAATCATTTGAATTTTCCTGTTTTTTAGTTGAAACAGTATCTGATTCAATTTTTATAACAGTTTCTATAACAACATCACTTCCAATAGCCATTAGACGGTCATGCAGTTCACCTACAGTTTCGTCCTCACCAATTAAAATCTCTTTATTCATTATGATTTCACCAGTGTCAATTTTATCATCAATAAAAAATGTGGTGACACCAGTTTTGGTTTCACCATTTATAATGGCCCAATGTATTGGTGCAGCACCTCTATAATCAGGAAGTAAAGACGCATGTAAATTAAAAGTGCCGTATTCTGGCATTTGCCAAACTACTTTTGGGAGCATCCTAAATGCTACAACAATTTGAAGGTTAGCTTCTAAATCCTTTAACTCTTTGATGAACTCCTCAGATTTTAGGTTAGTAGGCTGAAGGATCTTTAAGTTCTGGTCTAAAGCGTATTTTTTTACAGCAGAGGCTTTCAGCTTTTGGCCACGTCCGGCAGGTCGGTCTGGAGCGGTAATCACTCCAACGATGTTGTAATTGCTTTCTATCAAAGCCTTTAATGTGGCAACAGCAAAGTCTGGAGTGCCCATAAAGACAATACGTAAGTCTCTTTTTTTAGTCATTTAATTGGTAGGTGTTATAATGGGTAACAACGATTTTATTCTGTTCTAATAGTATTGAAAGACTATGTAATAATTCGGTTTCAGAGCACTTTAGTTCCTCTTGTAAACGTCTTGATGAAAGGTCCGAAAATTTAAGACATTTTAAAATCGCACTCGTAATTTCAGTCGCATTGCCTGTTTTCTTATCCAACTTTATACATACTGAACATTTTCCACAGGCTTCAGCACTAGTATCTCCAAAATAATTTAAGAGTTGTGCCGACTTACATTTTTTGTCATTATTAATATAAGTAATAACATCCTCAACCTGCTCTGTTTTTAAATTGTGTTGCTGGTTTATGATGTGGATTATTGGGTTAATCGTTTTTTCATCCTCTCGTGGTTTTACAAAAGTGATTTCAGAATCTGTATTAGCAATATTGAGTGCAATGATCTCGTCTTTTTCTAAACTTTTTAATATTGAAATAGTCTGCTTTTCATTTAGGCTAGATTTACGACTTACTATTGAAAGGTCAATTTTAGTTTCAAAATCAAAGACACCACCATACGTTCTTAGTAAAGCTTTTACAACCGTTGCTTTTGAAGGATTCTTTTCTAAATAACTAAACAGAGCTTGGTTAGAAACTATAAACTGAAGTTTAGTCTTAAAATTAAAGAGTTGGTTTAAAGTAATAATGCTATTTCTATCTAGAATGTTTAAGCTATTATAGGTCATCGTGTATTTTAGATCATACGTTTTGCAAAACTCAGAAAAGTTTAAATGATGTACACTGTGTTCACCTTCTCCATAGGAAATTTGAAAATAGTTACAGAGTTTCTTATACACATGTTTTATATAATCTACGCTTGGCAATGCACTTAAAAATTGTCCCTTTAAGTGTGACTGATCAATGGATTTTGTAACGATGATGGCTTGCGCTTCATTACCATTTCTACCTGCACGGCCAGCCTCTTGGTAGTAACTTTCTATACTTTCGGGCAGATTAAAATGGATAACAGTTTCAACATCGGATTTATCGATGCCCATACCGAATGCCGTAGTGGCAACCATAATGCGTTTTTGGTTTTTGGTCCAAGCCTCTAATCTGTCGTTTTTTTCCTTGCTAGTAATACCACCATGGTAAAAGGTGGCTTCAAAACCTTTGTTCTCAAGATAACTCGATACTTGAAGTGTCGCTTTTCGACTTCGAACATAAACAATGGAAGACCCAGTATAGGTCTTTAAAATATGCTCAAGTTGATATAGCTTGTCCTCTGTTTTAATAACATTATACGATATATTCGGACGATTGAAAGAACCTTTAAATATGTCGGTGTCTAACAAATCTAGTTCTTCAATAATGTCGTCAACAACATTTGGTTTGGCAGTTGCCGTCAGCGCAATGCAATTTACATGTGGATGTAACTGTCTTAAAATAGAAATTTCTTTATAAGCTGGTCTAAAATCATTGCCCCATTGGCTGATGCAATGCGCTTCGTCAATAGCAATAAGGTTGACATTCATCTGCTGAATACGCTCTTGCACCAGTGTTTGTTGCAAACGTTCTGGTGATAGGTACAAAAACTTATAATTACCATAAATACAATTGTCTAATTGAGTGTCCAGATCGCTGTAAGACATGCCAGAGGTTAATGCAATGGCTTTGATGCCCTTACTTTTTAATGTTGAAACCTGGTCCTTCATTAAAGCAACCAAAGGTGAAATCACAATACAAATGCCTTCTTTTAGTAGTGCAGGAATCTGAAAGCAAACCGATTTACCTCCGCCAGTTGGCAACAGGGCAAAAGTATCTTCATTATTTAATACCGAAGTAATAATATCTTCTTGTAAAGGTCTAAATGCCGTATGGTTCCAATACCGCTCAAGGACTTCGATAGGATGCATATTACAAAGGTATAGACTCTAAAATAAAGTCGGTACGTTTTTCAACACTTTCAAATGGCACATTAATTAAATCATAGCCAAACCGCTTGTAGGTATCTATTAAATGTGTATGAATGACTTGGGATTGCTCAAAATTTTCGTAACGCTCATTGTCACTTTTAAAAATGCTCTCCCATGGAGCAAGTATAAAAGCTTTATCGTAGGTGTAAGCTTTACATGTTTCAATGAAATTATCAGGATAGGTGTCACCGATATAATCCATGTAAGCCAATATGTCTGGCAATCCACGATCTAAAAAAACAAGGTCTTCATCAGCCTTTATAGCTTCCAAAAATTGATTTTTACGACCTTCCAATAACTTTTCACTAAACAATAGCGGTTTTGTTAAGAATAGCTGCTCAATACCTTGTTGCCTTGCTTCTAAGGTTACCTGTCTAGAAATTTCCTCAAAACAAGTGTACCCTCTTTTGAGAAGTTCATTTATAATCGACGACTTTCCTGTTCCTGGGCCACCTGTAATAGTGATAATTTTAGTATTCAACCGGTAGATTTTAGAATGTAAAATTCGGTATTTAAAAATGAAATAAAAAATGTAAGTTAAATGTATCTTTGTAAGCGAAAATTTGCACAAATGAAATCACCTGAAGAAAAAGAAGCCTTTTACAAAAAACTGAAGTCCCAATTATCGGATACGGCGATGTGGCCATCAGAGTATTTATATAAGTTTATTGTAAAAACAGATACTGTTAAAATTGAGAACATAGAATCGATATTTAATCATTTAGGAGCTGTTATAACGACGAATGCGTCTAAAAACGGAAAATACACAAGTGTTTCTGTTAATGTTCGCTTAAAAAATCCAGATCACGTTATTGAAAAATATAAAGAGGTGGCAGAGAAAATTCCAGATGTAATTTCATTATAATTTATCGCTATCGTTAATATTTTTTGTATTTTGCACAAAACCTAGTTTCTACGGGTTAACAATTATTTACTACACATTTTTTACAATTTTGATAGACAATTTAGAATACAACACCGAGAGAGAACATTTAATTATTCCAGAGTATGGGCGTCACCTTCAAAAGATGATTAACCATGCCAAAGCCCTTGAAGACAAGGAAGAGCGCAATAAAGTGGCTAAATCCATTATTGCTGTTATGGGTAACTTGCAACCACATTTGCGTGATGTGCCGGATTTTCAGCATAAGCTATGGGATCAGCTTTTTATCATGTCCAATTTTGAATTGGATGTTGATTCGCCTTATGATAAACCAGAACGAGAAGTGATTTACGCGCATCCAGAACCTTTAAAATACCCTCAAAACCATCCCAAATATCGCTTTTATGGTAACAACATCAAAACGATGATTGATGTTGCCATAACATGGGAAGATGGGGAATTAAAGGAAGCTTTGGTTTATACCATTGCTAACCATATGAAGAAGTGTTTTTTAAATTGGAATAAAGACACTGTTGAAGACGATGTTATTTACGACCACTTATTTGAACTGTCCAACGGTAAGCTGAACTTAAAAAATACCGAAGAAGATTTAACTGATGCGACTAGCTTAATGCGCTCAAAATCAAAATACGGAAAAAGTAGCAAGGGTAAAAAAGGTTCGAAAAAGAAGTATTCTAATAGAAAACGCTATTAAGAGGTAATGGGTACATTTAGAATTGAAGGAGGGCACCAACTCAAAGGCGAAATAACTCCACAAGGTGCAAAAAACGAGGCATTGCAAATTTTATGTGCTGTGCTTTTAACGCCAGAAAAAGTTACAATTAAAAACATCCCGGACATTGTAGATGTCAATAAGCTAATAAAGCTACTTGGAAATTTAGGTGTTGAGATTGAAAAATTGAGTTCAAATTCTTATTCCTTTAAAGCCGAAAACGTAAACCTCAATTATTTAGAATCTGCAGCCTTTAAAGAAGAGGGCAGAGGTCTTCGTGGTTCTATTATGATTGTTGGGCCTCTATTGGCACGCTTTGGTAAAGGCTACATTCCAAAGCCTGGAGGTGATAAAATCGGGCGCAGACGTTTAGATACACATTTTGAAGGTTTTATTAAGCTAGGGGCAAAATTCAGATATAATCGAGAAGATTATTTCTATGGAGTGGAGGCCGATGAGCTTAAAGGGACTTATATGCTTTTAGATGAGGCCTCTGTTACAGGGACCGCTAATATCGTTATGGCAGCAGTGCTAGCAACAGGAAAAACGACCATTTATAATGCTGCTTGTGAGCCTTATTTGCAGCAGCTATGTAAAATGCTCAATAGAATGGGAGCTAATATATCTGGTATTGGTTCTAATATGCTCATTATTGAAGGTGTTAAAGAACTTGGTGGAACCGACCATACCATGTTACCAGATATGATTGAAATTGGAAGCTGGATTGGATTAGCCGCTATGACCAAAAGTGAGTTGACCATAAAGAATGTAAGCTGGGATGATTTAGGACAAATACCTAATGTGTTTCAAAAAATAGGAATTACGGTTGAAAGACAAGGAGATGATATTCATATCCCTGCACATAAAGATGGTTATGAAGTTCAAAGTTATATCGATGGTTCAATTTTAACTATTGCTGATGCTCCTTGGCCTGGGTTTACACCAGACTTGTTGAGTATCGTTTTGGTTGTATTGACTCAAGCTAGAGGAAGTGCATTAGTCCATCAAAAAATGTTTGAAAGTCGTTTGTTCTTTGTTGATAAGCTTATTGATATGGGAGCAAAAATTATTTTATGCGATCCTCATAGAGCGACAGTTATAGGTCATGATTTTAAATCTAAGCTGAAAGCAACGACAATGACCTCTCCAGATATTAGAGCAGGTGTATCACTTTTAATAGCTGCACTATCAGCGAAAGGAACATCTACCATTCATAATATTGAGCAGATTGATCGTGGTTATGAAAATATTGATACGCGCCTTAAAGCTATTGGTGCTAAGATTGAAAGAATAGAAGGAAACTGAGTATAACTCGGTTGTCTGAAAAATATAAAAGCTTCAAGTTTAACTTGAAGCTTTTTTTATTGTACGTTAAAGAAAAAGCTCCGAGACCAACCGGAGCTTTAAAATTGTTTATTGAAATGGTTATTTCAAAAGACCGAGAGGTCTTTGCTGTTGATAACGCAACATTTTTTTAAATATTGTATTTAATTTAAAAAATTAAATAAAAAACAATAAATAATAAACAAAGCATGTTAATTTAATGCAGATTTATAAGTGTTTAAACAGCGTTCTCTAGCCTCTTTGTGGTCTACCATTTTTTTAGGGTAGGCATCAGTTTTATATTCTTCTACCCATTTTTTAATATACTCTCTGTTCTTGTCGAATTTATCAATTTGTGTAGTAGGGTTAAAAATCCTGAAGTAAGGTGCAGCATCCACACCCGAGCCAGCAACCCATTGCCAATTACCCACGTTGCTTGCCATTTCATAATCATGAAGTTTTTCTGCAAAATAGGCTTCTCCCCAGCGCCAATCGATTAATAAATGCTTACACAGAAAGCTGCCAACAAGCATACGCACTCTATTATGCATAAACCCAGTTTTATTTAATTGACGCATACCAGCATCAACTAATGGATAGCCTGTTTTTCCTTGGCACCATTTTTTAAATTCATCTTCATTATTACGCCATTCAATGCGGTCGTATTTAGATTTGAATGCTTTGTCTTTTGTTTCTGGAAAGTGCCAAAGAATCTGCATAAAAAACTCTCTCCATATTAATTCTTGCCAAAAGGTTTCGTTTTTTTCAGCAATAGCTTTTTTCATCATTTTTCTTACGCTTACGGTTCCAAAACGTAAATGAGGACCTAAACGTGATGTGCCTTGTTTCGCTGGATAATTGCGTGTCTTTTCGTATTCTTGAATTAAAGTCGGAGTGACATCATAATCATGAATTTGTTGTGATGTAGGCTTGAACCCAATGTCCGATAAGCTAAGATTAGGTAATCTTATATTTTCAACCAAATTGTCTAAATGTTGACTGGTATAGTAAATATTTAGATCATGATTTTTAAAATTCTCTTTCCATGTACGCATGTAAGGTGTATATACTACATAGGGATCTCCGTCTTTTTTAACGACCTCGTCTTTTTCAAAAATGACTTGATCTTTAAAGGTCTTAAAATCGATAGATTGCTTCTCTAGAAGATTTGAAATAGTAGTGTCTCGTTCTTTTGCATAAGGTTCATAATCATGGTTTGTATAAACCGTATCTATATCGTAATCCTCAGAGAGTGTTTTAAAAATATCTTTCGGAGTACCATAGTACATTGCAATACTACTGCTATAATCGTCTTGTAATTCTTTTCGCATTTTTTGAAGCGTATCAAAAATAAAATTGACACGAGCATCATCTTTTGGTAATTCGTCTAAGATATGTTTATCAAAAATGAATATTGGTAAAACTGGATTATCTGACTTTAATGCCTCTAAAAAGCCAACATTATCGTCTAGTCTTAAATCGCGTCTAAACCAGAATATATTTACTTTTTTTGTCATCAGTGTTGTGTTTTGTCATTCCGCATGGAGGTTGAGGCTCTCGAAACCTTGATGCGGAATCTAAATGAGTAAAATGGATTCCTGCCTACGAAGGAATGACATATACTTAATAAGTTCCAAATAGCTTTTCGAGTTTTTCTTTTCTAAAATTAAAAATTTCTTCAAGTTTTGGTTTCACTAAAATAGGGTGAACCAATTCACCTAGCCAGCCCATCGGAATTTTATAGTCTATAATATCTTCCATTTCAACACCACCATCAATAGCTTTTATAAAGTGTTTATGGTGCCAAAGTGCATAGGGCCCGAATCGCTGTTCGTCTACAAAATATTCTTTGTCTTTAATATGGGTAATTTCTGTTACCCATTTTGTTTTTATGCCTAAGACTGGCGTAACAATATATTGTATGATTTGACCCTGGTACATGTCTCTATCGGCTCCAGAGAGAATATGAAACCCCATATAAGGTGGTGTGATAGTTTTTAGATTTGCTGGGTCTGATAGAAAGTCCCAAGCTTTATCTACCGAAATAGGTAGGTTTTGCTTTTTGTGTAACGTATATATTTTCAAGTTTGAATAATTTTAGTTGTATAAAACAATATAGGCATTTAAGGAAGTTGCAAGACTGAGCCATATTAAATAGGGTAGCAGTAGCATCCGTACATTGCTCAAGGTATTATCTCTAAAGCTAATGAAGAAATAGGCTATTAGAAGCGTCAATAAAATAATATTAATCAGGGCTACCATAGTTAGGTGCTGATTGAAAAACCAGTAATTCCATACAATATTTAAAAGAACTTGAATAACAAATAGTGTTTTAACATATTTTGAATTCCGAATAGTGAAAAGAAACGTCAAATAGATAGAGAAGCAGATCATTATAATAGTCCAGGCAACACCGAACAGCCAACCTGGTGGATTCCATGGTGCTTTATTTAAGTTTTGATACCATTCTGATGATGGACCGTCGGACATAAGTAAGCTTCCTAAGGCCAATGACCCAAAATTTATGAAGAGGAAAAACGCTAAATAGCCTATTCTCTTCATGCTAATTAGATTTTAAAACTTCAATTTGCTCAATAACTTTTTGGGCTTCTGCATATTTTTTATCGCTTTCAGAACGATTTGTTGTAGAAAGTTTGTGCCATTCCGACATCAGTTTTTCGTATTCTTTTTGAAGTTTTTCTAATTTCGATGTTTTTTTTTTAAATAAGCCTAACATAATTATTTTATGTGTTTTGTGATACGTGAATTCGATGGTCTTGTAATAGAGTAGAAGTAGTCCACCAAGTTTCCATTGTCGTCCACCAAATATTTTTGAAAATTCCACTTTACTTTAGAACTTTTATTACCGTTGAGACTTTTATCCGTTAACCATTTATACAATGGGTGCTGACCAGTTCCCTTTACATCAATTTTTTCAGTTATAATAAAAGTTACTCCGTAATTGACTTCACAAAATTGTTGAATTGTCTCCGCTGAGTCCGGTTCTTGACCTCCAAACTGATTACACGGAACACCTATTACCATCAGTTTCTCTTTGTGCGTTGTGTACAGTTTTTGGAGCGCTCTATATTGTGGAGTATATCCACAATGAGATGCCACGTTAACGAATAGGATGTGCTTTCCTTTTAATTCAGAAAGGTTTAAAGGTGAACCGTCTAGTTTATTGATTTCAATATCGTAAATAGGTTCGTTTGCTACTTTCTGAAGAGGATCATTAGTTGTTTTCAAAGTCGATGCAAATGTTGTAATAGGGTTCATAAATTAAACTTTTAAGCTAACAATACCACAGTCCATTTCAAATACCTGTCCTGTTAGTGAAGCTGCTTTATCAGAAATTAAAAATGTAGCCATATCAGCAACTTCTTCTGGCTCTAAAAATTTCTTTAGAGGGTGACGATCGGTAATATTCTCAATCATTTTGTCATTTCTTAATAGTTTTGATGCCAAATCTGTATTTGTTACTGTAGGTGCAATAGCATTAACTCTAACTGTTGGAGCTAATTCAGCTGCCAAAGATTTCATTAAACCTTCAACGGCTGATTTAGATGCGGCAACACTCGAGTGGAAAGGCATACCTAATTTAGATGCGACAGTACTAAATAATAAAATAGATGGTTTATTACCCTTTTTTAAAATTGGCAAATACTTCTGAGTGGCTTTTACTGCACCAATAACATTAATATCAAAGTCTGATTTAAAGTCTTCTACATCTAAACGATTTATTGGCTTTAGATTAATACTACCAGGACAATAAATAAGACTATCAGCCTCGTCAATATCAGGTAAGTTATCATTTAGTACATCACATTCAAAATGCTGAAGGTCAGAACTTTCTAATTCTGGTTTTGTTCTACTTATGTTTATGATATTATGGTCTTTAATAAGAGCCTTGACAATGGCATTACCAATACCCTTACTACCACCAATAATTATTATTTTACTCATGTTTATGCTGCTGTTAATGGGCGTCCTTTGAGACGCTTTTCAATTTTCTGTTTTATTTTAGTAAGACGCTTCATAATGTCCATTATTTTGGCGTCTTTTTTCTTTTTATAAATTTCATTCAGATCTAAGATCAGTTCTTTAGCTTCTCTAGAAGCTAAAATTCGGTCACTTGTGGTTTTAAAAGAAAGCTTTCTTTTTTCAAATTCTAGGGCTTTTTCGATTGTTTCCATGACTTAATTGTTTATATAATTCTGTAATTCATTTATTTTTTCAGAAGTATTAAATTCACCTCCATAATAGGTGGTTACAGTTGCAGAGGTGTCGTCTTTAACGCCTCTTGATGATACACACAAATGCTTGGCATCGATGATTACTGCAACATCTTCAGTATTTAAAACAGCCTTTAATTCACTTGCAATTTGGTTTGTTAACCGCTCTTGTACCTGAGGTCTTTTGGCATAATACTGAACGATTCTATTTAGTTTTGAAAGTCCAATGACCTTGCCTGATGATTTATAAGCAATATGTGCTTTACCAATAATTGGTACAAAATGATGTTCGCAATTAGAATAGAATGTTATGTTCTTTTCAACTAACATCTGATTATACTGATACTTGTTATCGAAAAGTGCAATCTTTGGTTTATTTTGAGGGTCTAAGCCTGAAAATATTTCTTCAACATACATTTTTGCAACTCTATCTGGCGTACCATTTAATGAGTCATCTGTAAGATCTAAACCAAGCACATCCATGATCTCAGAGAACAATATGGAAATCCTTTTCTTTTTCTCTTCGTTGGGCATATCGAAAGCATTAGCTTTCATCGGGGTTTGTAAACTTGTGAATAAATGATCGTCGCCAATGTCTTCTGGTGAGAAACCTTTAAGTTCATTGGTCTTGGTAAGAGTTTGAGTTTTCATAAAAATCTTTTTTATGTGCTGTCTTTAAGGGCTCTAATCTTAAATCAAAGCACGATTAACGTTTTGAAATAGAGTTGTGTGTAATTGTTTTCTGTCGGCTACACTTAAATCGACCTTTATCAAAATTTCTTTTCTTTATATGTTTAGTTTGCCTGCCTTGAACTCGCTTTCGCCATAACCTAAAACTGCTAGGCTTCAGTTCTCTTCTCATTAACTCAATGACATTTTGTTCTTTTAAATCAAACTGGAATTCAATAGCTTCAAAGGGTGTTCTGTCTTCCCATGCCATCTCAATAACTCTATCTGTTTGTCTATCATTTAAAGTCATAGAGCAGGTGCTGAGTATTGGAGGTCATATCTTACTTTGTGATCCAGAAGCTTATCAAAAAACTTTTTATTCTCCTTAAAGGTCTTATTGGCTTTAAAATGAACAAACTTTCCCTGAGCATGAATACTTGAGCCATTAACTTTATAAATAACCAATTGATAGAAAGGGATGACCCACGTAAAGTTTTTCAAACCTTTTGTAATTCTAATAAGGATACCTTTTGGCCTAAGTTCTATACTAGCGTAGTTAATATCGCTGACGGTATTGATTACCGATGCTAAATTTGGACTTACTTCACTTATCATCATGCGTTTTGACCCTATACCACCCAATCGCAATTTCTGTACCAAAGAATAGGGTTTGCCTACCAAGTCTTCAATGAGATCCTTATCATCTTTGTTGTCGTACGTTGTATTAAGTAGCATATCTCAAAGCTACAAAATGTTTAACGTTTAATTGCAATAGTTAAACAAAATTAACATAGAATTATGAGCGTAGCTATTTAAGAATCTTCATCGCTTAATAAACGCCTTCTGTCTAGTAGTGTATGTCGCTTTAAAATCCTTAAACTTTCACCCCTTACTTTAGGGTCATCTTTTAGGTTCCATAGTATACTACTCGCTTTTTTTCGATTTTTAGAAATATCAACAATGGGGTTAGGATAATCCTTACCTAATTCAAAATTATACAGCCCTTGTTCTAGAGCTGTCATTAAATATGGCTCGTGTATAAATGGAATTGGTAATTCGGCTAATTCTGGCACCCATTTTTTTATGAATGTGGCATCGGGATCGTGTTTTAAACTATTTACGGTTGGATTATAAATGCGAAGCGTATTTATCCCTGTTTCACCTGCTTGCATCTGGAGTTGAGGAAAATGAATACCTGGTTCAAAGTCTAAAAATTGTTGAGAAAGATGTTCTGAAGCATCTTGCCAAGGTTGCCAGAGAATATGTGTAAAAAACGAAACAAGCATAGCACGCATTCTAAAATTAATATAACCTGTTTCTATTAAGCACCGCATTGATGCATCAACTAAAGGAAAACCAGTTTGTCCTTTCCGCCAGGCTTTTTGATATTCTGAAGAAATACGTTTCTTTAATTTTCTATAGCCCTTATTTACACTTTCGTTTTCCATGGTATGTTCCATTTCAAACTTTTGAATAAAATGTGCCTGCCATCTCAATCTAGAAATAAACCCCTTAATCTGTGATTTGTTTTTTAAATTACTTGAAAGTGCCTTAGCTTTTTGATATACCTCTCTTACAGAAAGGTTTCCCCAGGCAATGTAAGGTGATAAGCGACTACAGCTTTGTCGTGATGCTTCAGGTTTGGAGATGTTAAAGCTATATTCTTTATAACGTTCTTTTAAAAATGATTCGAGATATTTTTGACCTGTTGTTCTTCCTCCGTTTTGAAATGACCTGTCTTTTTTTGTAGAGAGATTACTTATGGTTAAAATGCTTTCAAGGTTTTCAATAGCTTTTAAACTTAAAAATTGATGCTGTTTTGGTTGAAAAGGAAGTATAGAACTATTCATGTATTCATCCCATTTCTCAAACCAATCTGTTCTATTCACCAAGCCTCGCTCAACACCATTATTTTTATTTTCGTTCCATTCTATAAAATTGTTTCTACAATAACGTTGAAACTCTTTATCTCTATTGTACGTAATCAAAATTCCAGTCTCAGAATGAGAATACACTGCTTTAACTTTATACAGAGATTGAATTTGATTAAAAGCATTTGTAATATCTGATGTAACTGTTAATACCTTTGTGTTATATGGTTTGAGTCTGTCGTTAAGGTCTACAATGGACTGTTTTATAAAATCAAAATGACGTTTGCTATAGTGGTTATCATTTAAAATAATATGCTCAAACACATATAACAATAGCACAGGTCTATCACTCATCAATGCGTTGTAAATGGCTTCATTATCATGTAGGCGTAAATCTCGCTTAAACCACACAACTGATATGTCTCTTCGATCAGTATTCATCTGCGTTTTCGATTATATGTTGCGCCCTCTCTTTTAGTTCAGTAAGTTTATCAGCATTCATTTTATCTAATAAACTATACATCATACCCATTCTGTGATTATTTCCTAATTGTTGACGTTTATCATCGAGGAAATTCCAATACAAACTATTAAACGGACATGCGTCTTCTGTTACTTTCTCTTTGTGACTGTAATGACAATCTTTGCAGTAATTACTCATTTTATTGATATAACTGCCTGAAGAGACATACGGTTTTGTTGCTATAAGACCACCATCTGCGTATTGACTCATACCTCTGGTATTTGGTAATTGCACCCACTCTATAGCATCAACATAAATACCCAAATACCACTGGTCAACTTCGTCGGGATTAATTTGGGTTAACAAGGCGTAATTACCAGTCACCATTAAGCGTTGAATATGGTGTGCATATCCATTATCTAAGGAGTTGTTAATTGCATTTTTTAGGCAGTTCATTTTGGTGTTACCAGTCCAGAAAAAATCTGGAAGGGCATTAGTGTTTTCCAGCTCATTTTTCTTTTTGTAATCTGGCATCAACGCCCAATACATACCTCTCATATACTCTCGCCATCCAATAATCTGCCTTACAAAACCTTCTACCTGAGAAATATCGATATCATTTTTATGTTCGTAGTAATAATCAATGACCGTATCAATGACTGTTTTTGGATTAATGAGTTTTAAATTCATTGCAAATGAAATACGTGAATGAAATAAATTGACTTCATTAGTATGCATTGCATCTTGAAAATCCCCAAAATGAATCAGTAACTGCTCGCAGAAATAGTTTAATTGCTGTAACGACTGTTCTCTGTTTATAGGATAACTGAATGTTTTTGTGCTTAATGTACCAATCGTTTCGATTTCTGCTTTTTTTATATCACTTACGATTTCTGAGACATCGTTAACAAACCATTTGTAATGTGGAATACTTGTGTTGCCTTTCCATTTTTTTCGATTACTCTTGTCATAATTCCACTTGCCACCTTCGGGTTGTTCGCCTTCCATAAGGACTTCGTGTTTTTTACGCATGTGGCGGTAAAAGTTTTCCATGAGGTATTGTTTCTTACCCTCATAAAATGTTTTTAACTCATTGCGTTTGGTGTAAAAGTGTTCGGTATCCACAGCAGTGGAATCAATTGCAATAGAAGTACAAAAATCCTTTAATTGTTGGTCTAGGCGATACTCATCGGGTAAAAGATATTCAAAGCGCTTAATACCTTTTTCTTCTATAATCTTTGAAAGATTATCAGTTAGTTTTTGAGTGTTTTTTGTATCATTGATTTTATAATAAATGACATTATAACCATTAGATTTCAACTCTTTTGAAAAATTGCGCATAGCTGAGAAAAAGCCAATGACCTTTTGGATATGGTGAGTAACGTAATCTGTTTCTTGTCGCATCTCAAACATGCAATAGATTAGGTTGTCATCTACTTCTTTAAACCATGAATGCTCACTGTTGAGTTGATCTCCGAGAAGTAGTCGTAGTGTTTTACCCATGGGTTAAAATAATTGTGGTTGAAGCCATAGATTTCTGAACTTTCCATTAGGATCATACCGCTCGGCCTGTGATTTTACATTAAACTTTCTATCTCTTGGGTCATTACCAACTCCAGCGACATACATCCAATTGCCGTAATTGCTGTGTACATCGTAGTCGAGAAGAAGGGACTCAAAATAAGCTGCACCAATGCGCCAGTCGAGTTTAAGTTCTTTGGCAAAGAAAGAGGCCACATTTTGTCGTCCACGATTGCTCATCCATCCGGTTTGAGCGATTTCCTTCATGTTTGCATTAACAAAGTCTGATGCTGTATTGCCATGTACCCATTGATTAATCGCTTTTTTATCTGTCGACCAATTGTATTTCTTATGTAAAATACCACCGAGCTTAAAAATAGAGTTACCGTATTTTAACGACACATATTTAAAGTAATCTCGCCAAATCAATTCAAATACAAGCCAGTACGTAGATTGGTTTTTGAAGTGCTCTTTTTCAAATTCTTTCACTTTCCAATATATGGTTCTAGCAGATAAACTTCCGTTGGCAAGCCACGGTGAAAATTTAGAACTATAATCTGTTCCTAACAGGCCATTTCGAGTTTTCTTGTAGAAGCCAAGTTTTTTCGTTTCAAAGAAGTAATTGTTCAACCTTTCTAGAGCGGATGATTCACCACCTTTAAATGGAAATGCTGAATTTGGGTTTAATTCAAAATCTTCAAACCCTAAATTTTTTAAAGTAGGAACTTTGGTCGTATTTTTTAAACGATTCTCGTCTGAAAATTGGGTAATTGATACTGTTTTCCTAACTGAAATTTGTTTTTCTAATTTTTTTCTGAAAACAGTAAATACCTGTGGAATTTTAGAATAATCGTTGGTTACATCTTCTGGGTGATAGAGAAATTGATTGTAAAGACTTGTCCAACCAATGGGCTTATCAATTTTATCTTTCACTTTTTGTTCAACATCAATTTCTTCTTGTGTCCATTCTTTTTGAATGTAGACACCTGTAACTCCATACTCATTGCAAAGTAATGGAATTACATTTTCAGGGTAATCGTTGTAGACTAATAATTCAATATTGAACTTGCTTAATGAGTCTTTTAGACCTTTAACAGTGTCTATTAAAAATTGAGCTCTGAATTTTTCTGTTTTCCTAAAGCCGTAGTCTGATATTTTAAAATGCCTTGGGTCGAAACAATATACTGCAAGAACTTTTGCACTTTTAGAGCTTGCGGCTTGGAGAACGTCATTATCCGCGACTCTTAAGTCATTTCTAAACCAAACTAAATGTGTTATTTCTTGTTTCTCCGACATTGTTCACTACAATATTTCACATTCTCCCAATCCTTTTCCCATTTTTTACGCCACGTAAACGGACGTTTACAAATGAGGCATATCTTTTTGGGTAGATGTTGCTTTTTAATCGCTTTCACTTATTAGACTTTTTTAACTAAAGCATTAATCATCCCGTTAAACACAAAAGCATGAAAAGGTAAAACCGTATACCAGTACAAGCGGCCAAGTAAACCTTTTGGTCTAAAAACAGCTCGTTGATATAATTTGTCTTTAACTATTTTGAACTCTAGCCATGCCTCTCCAGGCAGTTTCATTTCGGCAAAAAGTAAAAGTCGTTTTTCGTTCTTATCTGCAAAAAGGACACGCCAAAAATCCAAGGGGTCACCAGGCTCTAAATAACTGTCATGAGTTCTTCCACGTCTTAAGCCTACCCCGCCAAAGACCTTATCCATATAGCCTCTTAATTTCCAAAGGTTGTTATAACTGTACCAGCCATTTCGGCCTCCAATACTCCAAATTTTGTTGAGGGTGAATTCTTCATCTTCGATGTCACGAGATCTTACATCTTTAAAGCAACCATATTGAGGTAATTCAATGTGTTTTGAGAGCTGGTCTTTAAAAACACCACTGCTTACTGCATCTTTCCAACTTGATATTACCGAATTTTGTTGAATTTTTTGAAAAGCCAATTCTACGGCAGTTTTATAAGACATAGGCTCTATGTCTATAATTGTATTAATGTCGCTTTGTTTTCCAATCACTTCGACCTTCATACTATCTACGAGTGCTGAAGCGAGTTGAAAGGACGTAGATGTTACAAAATACAACCAATACGAAGACAATTTAGGAGTTAAAACAGGCAGTGTAACAATGTAGCGCTTTAACTCTCTCACTTCTGCAAATTGAAGCAACATTTCTTTGTAGGTCAAAATTTCTGGACCAAAGATGTCGTAATGCTTATTGTATAATTCTTTCTTTCCTAAAGCTTTTGAGAGGTACGTTAAAACATCTCTAACGCCAAGTGGCTGTGTCTTTGTGTTTAGCCATCTCGGGGTAATCATAAATGGCAACTTCTCTACAATGTCTCTTATGATTTCAAATGAGGCACTGCCACTACCAACAATAATTCCGGCTCTAAAAACGGTTAACCCGTAGGAATCCGATTTTAGGGTTTTCTCAACCTCTAAACGCGACTGAAGGTGTTTAGATAAAGAGTCATCATTGACAATACCACTTAAATATAGAACCTGATTACAATTGGTTTTTTCAACTAAGTTTTTAAAGTTAACTGCACATTCTTTTTCTAAACTTTCAAAGTTATTAGAAGATGTTGCCATACTATGGATAAGATAGTAAGCTGCATCTATATCCTTTGGTAACTCAATGTCTTCGGGTTTTAGAAAATCAACCTTGATAAAACTTGCATTAGTATGATCTTCTATTTCATCAGGAATGCGACTTAAATCACGCACACAGCATACCAAATGATGTCCTTCTTCGAGCAATTGAAGTGCGAGCCTTTTGGCAATATAGCCAGTTGTGCCTGTAACTAAGATTTTCATTGCTCGTCCCGTTTTTTAAATTCTGACTTAGGTTGTTGATATCCTAATCTTGTTTTAAACTTTGGGATGGTGTAGCCATCTAAACCATTTATTGAGGCCACGTTTGCCTTGGTAAGATCAATGTAGCCATCAGTGTCTAAAAGTCCTTCTTTAATGTGAAGAGCCTTTATTTTACCCACAACAAGTATCGTGTTGTTCGCTTTAATTTCATAGTCTTCAACAAATCGCATTTGCAGTTGAACCGGAGATCCTTTCACGAATGGAGCATGGCACTCATCATGAAACTCTGTTTCTAAATTTGTAACATCGAATTCGGATATGGACTCATGATATTTAGCAGAAGTGTGATGAGCGTCCTCTATGATGTCTTCAAAAACGTGATTAACAGTGTAAGCGCCCGTTTCTTTTATGTTGGTATAGGTATGACGACTTACAGTGGTTGGTCGAAGAAAAAAGCCAAGCATTGCAGGATTAGACCCTAAGTGAGTAATTGAACTAAAAACTGCAACATTTGTTTTTCCATCTTTACTTTTTGTGCCAATTAGATTTGCAGATTTAAAACCACTACAACTATTTATGAGATTGATGCGGTAGATATGATGTAATTTTTCTAAATCTGAAGTTGTGAAACTAGGCATCTATAGCGCTGTAAAATTATTGATTTTTATATTTTTTGCCTTAAGGTCGAACATTAAATTATATAAGCCAAAGAAGGTGCGATTGATATATATGAAGTGTTTAGAACCTCTATTACCATTCATGTTTCTTAACTCAGTGCTTTTAGAGTAGCGTTGCCCCATTTCTGAAATTTGATTGAAAAAAGCAGGGTCGGAAAAGTCGAAATTTTCTGAATGAAAGGGTTGCGTAAATAAACTCAATAATTCATGAAACATAGCACTGAAAAAGTCTAATTCTTCTTGTGAGTCTTCTGGTTTTAAAATTTCTAACTCATAAAGTTTTTGAGTAAAGATATCAGCGTCTTCTATGGTTTCTTTTTTTGCTAATTCAAAATATGGGGTGTAAAAGTCTTCAGGAATTGTTTTCATGCAACCAAAATCAAGTGCAATCAATTGTCCATTGTCAGAAACCAAGAAATTGCCAGGATGTGGGTCAGCATGCACTTTTTTTAGATTATGAATCTGAAACATGTAGAAATCCCAGAGTGCTTGTCCAAGAGTGCTTGATAGTTCTTGGTTCTCATTGTGAGAAACAAATTCTGATAGATGCTCACCCATCATATAGTCCATAGTAATTATGCGCTCTGATGAAAATTCAGGATAATACTTAGGGAACAATAAATTTGGAATGTGTTTGCAGGCGTCAACTACAGCTTTACTCTGTTCTAATTCTAAAATGTAATTGGTTTCTTCTGTGAGTTTATTTTCTACCTCCTTAAAATATTTATCGGAGTCTTTACCTCTAATATTGAACATTTTGATAGCAATGGGTTTTACCAAAGCTAAGTCTGAAGCAATACTTTCTGCAACCCCAGGATATTGGATTTTCACAGCAAATTTTTTCCCATCCTTTTCAGCTTTATGTACCTGACCGATACTGGCAGCATTGACTGAGGTTGCATTGAAAGTATCAAAAAGTTCTTCGGGATGTTTCCCGAAGTATTTTTTAAATGTTTTTATAACTAATGGTGGCGATAGTGGAGGCACGGAAAATTGAGAAAGGGAAAATTTTTCCACATAAGCCTGTGGTAAAATACTTTTCTCCATACTTAGCATCTGTGCAACTTTTAGGGCACTACCTTTTAATTGTTTTAGGCTGTCGTAAATGTCCTCTGCGTTGTTTTTGTCTAACCTGTTTTTGGCATCTGTGGGCGAATTAACCATTTTGTCGCCATAATATTTTAAGTAATTGACACCAACTTTAGCACCAGTAGATACTAATTTTGAGGCTCTCGAAATTTTTGAAATAGGAATACTATCTATACTTTTCATCTATTGGGCGTGCATTTTTTCTTTAAATAAAAATTTTCCAAGATCGATAATGCTCTTCAATGGGGTAGTGTCGATAAGGTCAAAACTTGCTTTTACTGATTTTTCAATAAAAATATCTGTCTTTTCAAATGATGGTGATGTGTCATCTAACCAAAATCGCATGGTGACTAAGAGTTGAAACCAGGCCGATTCTTTTAACCCACGCTGTTGAATTTTTTCGAGTTGTTCTTGTTTTAACTCTAGAGTTTGGATGTCTAAAGATTCTATATACGCAGAAAAGCTTTTCTTTAATTTTTTAAAGAGTTGTAGCGTTTTAAGTTGATTTTTATTGGCGTGCAACACATGGACTACATAGCTTCTGTTCGCCGTAAGATTTTCGAAAAACGTGTAATAGAAACTCAGTAATTTATTGCGAGCATCAAAATGAGCATAGTCATCACTTTTATTTAATGCTGCAAGGGTGTTGTCAAAAAACGCTTTAAAAATATCTTGTTCTAAAGCTACAAATGAACCGTAAAAGGCATAGAATTCTTGTTCATTAAACTTATGCTCTTTTGCAAATGCATATACAGAGTTCGGTTTGTTATTGTGGGTTAACACATAATCCATATAATGTGCTATAATATTCTCTTTTTTAACTGATTTTTTCTTTGCCATCTTAGTATTTTAATAACAACAAAGATAATATTGTTTAAGTATTTACAGTAATAGTTAAACAATATTTAACAGTATGAAGAGAAGAAGTTATGTTGATTGGTGAAAATTAAGACCTAATCTTAATCACAGCAATCTTTGCCTTTCACAAATCTACAGCTCAAAACTGCAAGTAGGGCACCAATGCATGGCGCTATAAGATATAGCCATAAATCAGTTAAATTTCCAGAAACTATGGCTGGTGCAATAGATCTAGCAGGATTCATGGAAGCTTTGGTCATGGGACCTGCAAACATGGCTTCTAATAAAATAACAGCTCCCACAGCTATGGCTGCAGTTGTACCAATTTCCTTACTTCCAGTAGAGACGTTGATTATTACGACCATTAAGAAGTAGGTGAGGAGTAATTCAAGAATAAAGGCTTTATAAGGTTCAAACCCTTCAGCGGCATACGTATGGCCATAACTTTGACTTTCTGGGAAAAGTAGCCATAATATGGCAATAGCTAAAAAAGCACCACCAATTTGAAACACTATATATTTAGGAACCTCTTTCCATTCAAATTTTTTAGCTGCAGCAAAACCTATGGTTACTGCAGGATTGAAATGGGCTCCCGAAACTTCACCAAAGGCATAAATCATAGCCATGACGATAAGACCCCAGGTAATGGCTACACCAACATGTGTTACAGAGCCACCTGTAATTTCATTGACGGTCATCGCTCCACAACCGCAAAAGACCATTGAGAATGTTCCTATGAATTCAGAAATATATCGTTTCATAATTTTATTAGCTTCATGCAAATATACATTCTCTTCTTTTAAGGATATGTTAACATTTAAGAGAGCGCTGAATTCTTAACTTTATAGAATTAATAATCAACACTAACACTTTATAAATATGAAAAAATTAGTACTTATGGTATTTGCCTTTACTTTAATGGTATCGGTAAATGCTCAAATTGAAACCCCACAGCCAAGTCCATTCCAAAAAGTGGAACAAAAAGTGGGATTAACGGATATTACTTTAGAGTATTCTCGTCCAGCAATGAGGGGTAGAACGATTTTCGGCGATTTAGTGCCTTTTGGTTCTATGTGGCGTCTTGGAGCTAATGCTAACACTAAAATTACATTTAGTGACCCTGTAACAATAGATGGACAAGAATTAAAAGCTGGCTCTTACGCTGTTTATGCTACACCAAATGAATCTTCTTGGGATATAGTATTTTATACAGATTCTAACAATGGAGGCCTACCGAGAGAATGGGACGACGCTAAGGTTGCAGCAAAAACTACAGTAGAAACACAAGCACTACCAATGGACATTCAATCATTTACGATGACTTTTGATGATGTCACAAGTTCATCTGTTCATTTAGGGATGCTTTGGGAGAATACCTATGTAGGTGTGCCGATTGAAGTGCCTACAGATAAGAAGGTAGATGCTGCAATTAATCGAGTAATGTCTGGTCCATCTGCTGGTGATTACTATAATGCTGCAGTATATTATGCTTCAGAAGGTAAGGACATCAATAAAGCTGGCGAGTGGATGGAAAAAGCAATGTCTATGGTTGAAAAGCCAGCATTCTGGCAATTGAGACAGCAATCATTGATTTATGCTAAAATGGGTAAAAAAGATAAAGCAATTGCTACAGCTAAGAAGTCATTAGCTGGTGCAAAAGATGCAGGTAATGAAGATTATATTAAAATGAACAAGGATTCCCTAAAAGAGTGGGGTGCAATGTAATTTATTTACAACATCTTTTATAATACAAAACGCAACTGATTCAGTTGCGTTTTTATTTAATGACTCTTTTGTCATTCAGAGCTGTCGGGCTGAGCTTGTCGAAGTCAAAGCGAAGAATCTTTTCTTTGTAATTACAGTAGTCTATGCTTTATTGAGATTCTTCATTTCATTCAGAATGACACTTTTAAGATAGGCTCTTTTCTAATAATCTAATCCAATTGTAGACCTAACACTATCAAGGGTATTTATAAGCAATCTGCTGAAATTATATGTCATAATATCACTTTCAGTTTTACCTTCTCGCAGCAATTGGTTGAAATGCTCAATTTCATAATTGTAACCAAAAGTGTCTTTAGGAAAGTGCTTAGTTTGGACTTCACCATTGGAATATGTCAATGTAACCGAAGAAGGTTCATGCCAACGACCATTAATTTTAATCGTTCCTTTCTCGCAAGTGAATATAGCTTCAGTTGGTGTTTCTTCTAAGAAGGTGCTATTCAAAGAGGCTTCTGCTTTATTATATGTAAATAACATATCACATTTAGAGTCTGCACCATTATTATAAAATTCGGCTGTTGCTGAAATAGAATCTGGCTTCCCCAATGAAGATAACGCAGCAAAAATTGGATAAATACCTATATCTAATAAACTTCCGCCACCAAGTTCTTTTTTAAAAACACGAGAGGTTTCGTCATATTTAGGGTGAAAACCAAAATCTGATTTTAAACTTAAAATATCACCAAATTTCTTAGATTTCAGAGCATCCAACACATACTGATAATGTGGTAAAAAATAGGTCCAAAGGGCTTCCATTAAAAGTGTGTCATTCTCTTTAGCGCAATGTATCATCTCTTCCACCTCTTGGCTGTTCATAGCAAAAGGTTTTTCGCACAGTACAGCCTTTTTATGATTTAAGCAGAGTATACTGTGTTCTTTGTGAAAAGAATGTGGTGTCGCTATGTAAACAGCATGTATATTAGAATCTTTTACAAGAGCTTCATAACTACCATAAGCTATTTGAGCACCGAATTCATTTTGAAATTCTTGTGCTTTATTAATCGACCTTGAAGCTATTGCTATCAACTTACAATCAGCTATAGTGTTTAGGTCTGATGCAAACTTTCTGGCGATTTTACCGGCTCCAATAATGCCCCAATTAATAACTTTAGACATTCAGATCAGTTTTTTTGGTCAGTACTTGAATGCTATTTGCAATAAGAATAACCAACACGCATCCAAAAAGATTCAACCATAAATATGGCATCCAATCGAACCACCAACCAATAATCACAATCACTTGTGTTATTAACGCTGCAATAAATACAGCATTAGCCTGTAGTTTTTTAAAGAAGAATGCAAGCAAGAATATACCCAAAACGTTACCATAAAAAATAGAACCAATAATATTTACCAATTGGATAAGATTCTCTGCCAAATCTGCGACACATGCAATAATGATGGCAATAACACCCCACATTAAGGTAAACCATTTGGTCATTTTTACCATGTGTTCTTCCCCCTTATCTTCTTTTTGGTTCCTCCCATATAAATCGATAGAGGAAATGGTGGCTAAGGCGTTAATTTCAGATGCCGTAGAAGACATGGCTGCAGAAAGGATAACGGCTAGCAATAAACCAATTAAGCCTGTTGGTAAGTGCTTTAATATAAACCTGATGAACATATAGTCCCGATCATTGGTCTGTGTATCCTTTGCTGCGTCAGCATATAGTGTATCTAATTCTTCAGATTTTGCAATAAAAGCGTCACTAGTTGGATTTGCCCTCAAAGCTTCTAGTTCATTGCTCAGTCTATTAAAGTCTGAAGCATATTCAGAATCTATAGCTTTTTTGATTAAAAATTTGGATTCTGCCCTATACGTTTTTTCAATACTGTCAAGAGAAAATAGTTGTTGCTTTAATGCCGGGTTATGGGATTCGGCAAGCTGCATACTAATCGTTTTCTTTTCAGAAAAGAGTTCGTTCTGTTTTTCTTGTAGTTGAATGTAATCGTTTCTATATTCAGACTGTAACACCTTTTCAGTAGAGGCGTCGATAAAATTAAGAGGTGCAGGGTTAAACTGATAAAATACAAATACCATAACACCACAAAGCAGAATAAAAAACTGCATAGGCACTTTAAAAAGACCGTTGAAGAGAAGCCCCATCTGCATTTCCTTCATACTTTTACCAGACAGGTATCGCTGTACTTGGCTTTGGTCTGTCCCAAAATAGGATAGCATTAAAAAGGTACCACCCAATAAACCCGTCCAAACGGTATATCTGTTTTCGAGGTCGAAGGAAAAGTCTAGGACTTCCATCTTGCCAGTAGCACCCGCAATGTCTAAAGCTTCTGTGAAACTGACTTCGTCCGGAATCATATTAAGAGTGATAAATAAAGCCGCTAACATACCTGCAAAAATGACAAACATCTGCTGTTTCTGGGTTACGGTTACTGCTTTAGTTCCTCCCGAAACGGTGTAGATAATCACTAGAATTCCTATGATAATGTTGAGATAGACAATATTAATCCCCAAGACTACCGATAAAATAATTGCTGGTGCAAAAATGGTAATCCCGGCTGCCAGACCTCGCTGTATCAAGAACAAAATAGCAGTAAGGCTTCTGGTTTTTAAATCGAATCTATTTTCTAAAAATTCATAAGCTGTATAAACTTTTAACCTATGGTACAAGGGAATAAAAACAATACAAATGATAACCATAGCAATTGGTAGCCCGAAGTAAAACTGAACAAAGCCCATACCGTCAGTAAAGGCTTGGCCGGTTGTTGAAAGGAACGTAATAGCACTTGCTTGGGTTGCCATGACGGACAGACCTATAGTCCACCATTTTGAGGTGTTACCACCTCTCACATAATCCTGAACATTTTTTCTTCCTCTGGTTTTCCATGTTCCGTAACCTACAATAGCTAAGAGTGTGACTATGAGTACAAGCCAATCGATCCATTCTAATTTTGTCATCTTAAAAAGCTTTCATTATGAGGTAAAAAGCTAAAATGTATAAGATATTAGCCACTAAAACTATGGTGTAAATTCGCAACCACGGTTGTTTTTGAAGTACTTGTTTTTCATCCATAATTAATCCGTGATTTTTTGATCGGTATTAATATTTTCTTTGCCTGCTGATAAAAGATTAGTGAATAGGCGGTAGGCTCCAGATACACCAGCAGGGAACTCCCTAAAGAAACTTAAACCCGTATAGATGTAATTACCCTTACCATACTTTGCTACAACTAAACTACCTTTTTTGCTACTTTCGCCTTTATCGTTTGAAGATAATAGGGGTGTGTATTCTTCGGACCATTCATCAGGAAAATACAAGCCACGCTCCTGTACCCAACCTTTAAAATCGCTTTGGGTTATTGTATTAGGGAAATTTAATAAAGGATGCTCTGGTTCTAATATGGTGATTTCTGCTGTTTCGTCCGTTACTCTATCTCTTGACAATTTTAAGGTGTATGGGGCATAATCGTCAGTAACCAAGCCACGACTAGTGTTATATTGCACAATAAGGTTTCCCCCTTGTTCAACAAAACCTAGCAGATATTTTTGTTTGAATTTTAATTCATCAACGACATTATAAGCTCTAATTCCGGTCACAATTGCATCGAACTGTTTTAAATTTTCTGGTGTGATTTGCTCAGGTTGAAGCATAGTAACATTATAACCGATTTGGCGTAAGCTTTCGGGCACAACATCCCCAGCGCCTTCAATGTAGCCAATATTATTTCCTCGTTTTGAAATATTTAGTCGCACTACTTTACTTTCTGAAGGTAGAAGTACAGTCTGAAATGGAATATGGTTATAGTCTATCTCAATTAATTCGTCAGTGTATATGCCATCATCAAGAACGACCATTGGTGATATATAACCTTCTGACTGGTTTTTAGGTGGAATTACGGTAAACACCAATGTTTGTATATCACCTTTATTGGCAATGGATACTTTTTGCTGTTTAGGATACACGCTCCAATTATCCGGGTACGCCATTTGCACATAGCCATCAACATTATCCTTGCCAGCTCTTACCGTAACTTCGATATCTTTTTGTTGATCGTTTTCGAATATGAAGACTTTATCTTTAATACTTGAAGTTACAGGTGGCACAATTTCAAAAGGACGGTACAATTCGCCTTTATCGGGTTCCGAATAGCGATAGACTATAGGTTTTTTGAACGCTATAGGAATGTTGTTTATCGTTAAATTGAACTCAGCAAACAAAGCTCTTGGAGTTTCTGGTAAGCCTATTAATTCTTGGTCAGGTACTTTGTAAGTCCCCAGTGTTCCTTTTTCCTTTAACCAATACGGTGAGGTGTATTCTGTATCTTCTGGTATTGTTAGCGCTTCTTCAAAATTAAACCTCGTATTAGATTCTAAGCTTATATTTTTTGAAACCGGATTATTGAGGCCTGTCAGCGTATAGGCATCTAATAAAATAGTTGCGCTACTCCTGTTTAAAACTTCTAATCTTAAATCTATTTCACTACCTGGTGTAGCAGAAGATGAATTTGCCGAAGCTTCCAGATACAGACCAGCACACGCTTGGATAATGTCTTTTATTTCTTGTGACTTAATAGTCTTCCAATGCTCATTTTTAATGTTTTGAAGCATTTTGTATGCTCTTAACAGCTGTGGTAGGTGAGAGGAAGGGTCTTTAAAATCAAAGTTTTGTTCTATCGGTAAAAGAATATCGCTTATGGCTTTACCGCCTTCAACACGATTCCAGGAGGTGTCAATGCCTGCAAAAATATCATTGTTACCATCTAAAGGATCTCCCTTTAAAAACTCAACATATTCATCTTGAGAACCACGTTGGGATAATCGCCCGAAGCCTTGACACAAATGCTGACTGCTTGCTAAGGAAGCGACTTCGTTATTTGAGAGGCCTTTCATGGGATAATATACACCAACATCAAAATTGATCATGTTAGATTTATCCGCTTTTTCAAAATTTTCTTGACTACCATAAAACCACCAAGACGTGTTAAAAAACAAACGTTTTGGTTGCCATGTAGAAGTGTAATTTAATTGCTCATTGTATTTTGACGCATCATTGGCCAATTCAAAAGCTTCCATGCTCAACATTGCGGAAGACGTGTGATGACCATGAGTTCTTCCTGAGGTGCGGTGGTCAAATCTATTAATGATGACGTCTGGTTTAAAGGTTCTGATGGCCCAAACCACATCTGCCAAGACCTTGTCTTTGTTCCAAATTTCTAAAGTTTCATCTGGGTGTTTTGAGTAACCAAAATCATTAGCACGTGTAAAGCGTTGTTCTCCACCATCAATGCGTCTTGCAGCTAACAACTCTTGTGTTCTAATAATTCCGAGTAATTCCCTGATTTCTGGACCAATTAAATTTTGTCCACCATCGCCTCGGGTTAATGATAGATACGCTGTTCTGGCTTTTTTCTCATTAGCCATATACGAGATTAGTCGTGTGTTTTCATCATCTGGATGGGCAGCAACATATAAAACAGACCCTAAAACATTGAGTTTTTGGATGGCTTCATAAATTTCTGAAGAATTAAGTTTTTTTGGTTGTTGGGCTTGTGCAGTAAAAAGTGCGAATAGAATTAGTAAGAAACAACTTCTAATTTGTTGCATATATGATAGTGTTAGTCAGAACTCAAATATATAAAAGTTGAACACCTATCAGTTTGGATTTAGATTTTCTTTAACGGTTTATAGCCATTTTTTTCGCCTGAAGTAAATGAGCATTCCTACAAAAAGCAGAATCATAATTCCCCATAGAATAAAATAACTGTATTTATACTGTAATTCAGGAATGTACTCAAAGTTCATCCCGTAGATACCAGCAATAAAGGTTAGCGGAATAAAAATGGTAGCTATAATTGTCAAAACTTTCATGACCTCATTCATCTTATTACTCACAGTAGTCATGTACATATCCATTAAACTCCAGATCATTTCACGATAGATATCAATGTTTTCTGATACTTGAATTAAATGGTCGTAAACATCTCTAAAATAAGTAATTGTACGCTTATAGATTAATGGGTGCTCTATTTTTTCAATACGACTTACGACTTCTCGAAGCGGAAATATAGCACGTCTTACTTTTAGGATTTCGCGTTTTAATTGCTGAACTTCTATATTAATATCTTCCCGTGGCTGGCCTGCAAAAAGTTCGGTCTCTAAATCTTCAATTTTATTGCCTAAGATTTCGATAACACTGAAATAATGATCCACAACGGAATCCATTAAAGCGTACAGCAAATAGTCTGAATGCTGAGTTCTGACGCGCCCTTTAGCATGTCTTAATCGGTCTCTAATACTGTCAAAAACATCTCCTTCTGCTTCTTGAAAGGAAATCACATAATTCTTCCCCAAAACAAAGCTGACTTGCTCTAAAATCATTTTTTCTTGATCGTCGTAATGTAACATTTTAAGAACTACAAAAATGTAATCGTCATATTCATCAATCTTGGGACGTTGATTTGTATTGACGATATCTTCTAGCACCAAAGGATGTAACTCATAATGGTTCCCGATGGTTTCGATTTCATCTGTAAAATTAAGACCGTTGACATTTATCCAGGTTATTGAGTCTGTATCCCTGAACAATTTTGCATCATTTATATCAATGATTTGTGTTTCTTCAAGGCGATCTTTGTTGTAATCAAAGGAATCAATTTTTAAAACATTATCCGTTTTTTTACCAGTATAGACAAGAGTTCCAGGTACTTGACCAACATGTTTTTTATAATCTTGGGACCTTATTTTCAACTTAATTTTTTTATTAAATAATTTCATCAAGAGCGTCTTTTTCTATTAGGGTAACTGCTTTTTGAAGCATTAAATTATTAGGGTAAGTTACTAAATCTCCGTTTTCTTTTCTGAGATGTAATTGAAAAGGCCTTATATCTTCGATAATGGCTTCCAAGGGAAAATCATTATCGTGTATTTTAATCTTATCCCCAACTTTATACGGAAAGGAAAAAAACATAATAACCCCCGAAGTGACATTACTTAAAATAGACCAAATAGCGAAAAGACCAATACCTATAACTGCAAAAACGGAAGAAAATACTAATGAAATTTCACTAAACTCAACTCCAAGTATAAAAGCCTCTATTAAAAAGGCAATTAAAACAAGGGTAACTGTTACATAGCGGCCAATAAGACCAGCTCTTGCTTCCGTGGTGCCGCTTCTAGCTCCAATTTTTTTAACAGTAATGACAATGATAGCTCTGATAATAGATAGAACAATTATAAGTGCTATAGTATTTATAATCTCAAATTTATAGAGGGATAGGAAATCTTGCATAGTAATGAAGTTGGTACTTAACAAATATAACCCAGAAGATTAAAACTTTTATTCTAATTGAAGTGTTTCTCTCAAAGATTCGTTAGCATTACTGTTCTTAGCCCAATATGCTGATTTTATAGATTCTAAACGTGTGGCTTTTGTGGTTAATGTTTTGGCATTTGCACCGAAACCACTTCTAAAAGATTCTTCCCAGCTTAATATATCATAGGGAAAAGCCGAATTGAAGTCAATGGTTAAAGTACGATTGAGATTAGGGTATTCTAATGAATATTGCCCGTCTTTAAGAGTAGCATTAGCCTCGTAAACCATAATTTCTTTATGTTTAAGCCTTATGTACTCGAGAGAAGGAACAACTTTTATTGTACCTGTAGGAAGTGATTTTGGATCGACTCTTAGTTTAGTCCATAATTCATTTTCGGTAAATGTTTTTTCAAGGGTTATGGTTTGATCTGCTTCACCCTGAAAGTAGGAGTGGGAGTCAATTTCAAATTGTGAACGATTGTTTAATTGTGTATATACTTGTCCGCACCATTCTTGAATCGAAGCCGAAACTTTAATGGCATGTTGATTATTAGCAACAGGAAAAAACGTGCTCTGCATTATGGAATATGGATAGATACCAGTATTAAAATTTTTAGTGGCATTCAGCTTTAAAACAGGGATGTTACTTTCTTTATAAGTGTCTGCTTTCACCTGTTCGTCAGGTAGAAAATCTTCTGTAACATATACCAAGACCGCTTTACCATTGCGTATTTCTCCATATCGAGCTTGTTCAAGTTTAAACGATGTGATTTCAGCTTCACCAGTATACCAGTAATCTTTAAATTCTTTAGAAAGGGGCTGTGCTTGCTTAATTGTTTTAGTCTCTGTATTGTCAGCAATATCAACAATTTCAGAAGTTTCTTCCACTGCCTTTTTGCAATTACTTAAAGACAAGGCTAAGCAAAGCAGGATTATAGGTTTTAAAAAATAAGTAGAATTCATAACGCTTTTTCTTAAAAATACAATGCTATTGGCGGTCTGCAATGGCATTTAACGTTTCGTAAAGAAGGTGGGTTGGTAGGCCAACGACATTATTGTATGAGCCTTCGACAGAAGAAATGGCTACTGCCCCAATCCAATCTTGAATACCATAAGCACCAGCTTTATCCAAGGGTTGGTGTGTGCTGATATAATGTTTGATGGCTTCATCCGAAAGTGATTTAAAAGTGACCTTAGTCACCGTATTTTTAATGATTTGCTCTTTCGTTGTTGTGATGCAGATAGAGGTAACGACTTCGTGAGTATCATCACAAAGCCGTTTTATCATTTTAAAAGCGTCATTTTCATCTTTTGGTTTTTCGACCGCTTCATTATTATGCCAAACTATGGTATCACTTGTAATTAGAATATCTTTTGATTTCAAATCAAGTATAAATGGTTCAGCCTTTAATTTTGAAAGGTAATCCGTAATGCCCCCTTTTTTTAGATCGTTTGGATATACTTCTTTAACGGGCTTCAATTGAATAGTAAAATCCAAATCTAAAAGCTTCAAAAATTCATGCCGTCTTGGGGAAGCAGAGGCTAAAATGAGATTAAATGGTTTTAATTTATCTTTTAAAAGCATTAGTTCAAAATCAAATTATAAAGTAATAAAGACAAAATTCCGGTAAGCATAACCACTTTTAAAACAGAACTAATATGCTTGTATTCTGTTTTTGAATCTGCGCTAAAGAGTTTAATATTAGCGTAAATCAGCGGAGCCACTATTAAAGCTAAAAAATAACCAACAACCAAGGTTTGCTTAAAAAGGTAGCTAGAGACATAGAAAATAACAAGTAGAGTCGGAATTAAAGACAACAGAAAGATAAGTTTAGTTGCTCTCTCTCGTCCTAAAACAATAGGCAAACTTTGCACGCCTACTTTATGATCTCCTTCAATGTCTTCAAGACTTTTAACAAACTCCCTAAGCAGATTAATCATAAAAGCGAAAATGGCATAGTCTAAAATTAATTCTAAAAAGAAGACCTGTATCTCACGATTGGTATCTGTAATCATTGGTAACAAATCAAATAACGCTACCATAATAAGGCTAAATCCAACCAAAATAGAAATAACCACATTACCAATAATCAATAGTTGTTTCAGAAATGTAGAATAGAGGTAAAGTAAGCCCGAAATAATAACAAATAGTGCAAAAAACCCAGTTTGGTTTATGGAATAAGCTAAATAATAGCCCAAAGCAACTCCTATAACATTGAAGACAATGAAAAGATTGGTTGCATTTTTTTCTGAAATGTGTTTGTCTATGACTACCTTCTCTGGTTTATTGATGAGATCTGCTTCCACATCTTGGATGTCATTAATAATATAACCAGCGGCTGCGATACACAAGGTGGCCAAAACTAAGACTACCATTCCTATTGGGGTCAACGCAGTTTCGACTCCGTAGGTTTCTTTAAAAGGATCTAGTAAAGCATATTTAATTAGTACTTGGGCCAAGGCAATGAGTAAAAGGTTTTGCCATCTTATCAGCTTAAAAAAATGTGTCATAAGGATTGATTGGTTGGATTAATCGTATTTGGCATCAAAGTTAGCATTCCATTTATCCTGTACTTTTAGGACTTGTTCAATAATATCCCTAACACAACCTTTTCCACCATTTTTGTGAGAAACATATTTTGAGATGGCCTTTATTTCTTGAACAGCATCCTGTGGAGAACAGGGCAAACCAACCATTTTCATTGCTGGGACATCTGGGATATCGTCGCCCATATACACCAATTGGGATGCCTCTAAATTATACTTTAACATAAAATCTTTTAAATGCGTAACCTTATCATGAGTGCCTAAGCTAATATTGCCAACACCTAAACCTTCTAAGCGTTTACGGACACCTTCATTAGAACCTCCAGAAATGATACAAATATGAAAACCAGCATCAATAGCAGTTTTAAGCGCAAAACCGTCTTTAACATTCATGTTTCTTAACATCTCTCCTTGAGTTGTTATTATAATGGTGCCATCCGTAAGGACTCCATCGACATCAAAGGCAAAAGCTTTAATGTCATTAAGGTATTCTTTGTAGCTTTTATCGTCGTTCATTTATCGTTTCTTTTTTTGGTCACTGAGTTCGCCTGCACTGAGTCTTGTCGAAGTGTCGAAGTGCCATGGGTTTTTTGGATTGATTTAGTAAGAAGCTTATAAAGCTCTTTATGCTCTTCTTTTTCTAACTGTTTCAGATGCCTTTTTATGGTTTTTAGGTCGTTGCGCTTTGCAGGTCCTGTCTGTGCCATATAAGGTGACAGTTCTTGTACTTTATTTGCTGTTTCAGAAATCAAAGGTTTCAATATTTCAAAATTAATACTTTTAGAATCACTGATTTCATGAGCAATTCTGTATAATTGGTTTGTAAAATTATTGACAAATACAGCAGATAGATGTAATGTTTGTCGCTGTTCGGTATTTATTTTATAAACAGGACTTCCTAATGACCCTGCAAGTTCTTTTAATAGTTTTAATTTGGATTTATCTTCAGATTCAATACAAAACGGAACGTTCTTAAAATCAATAGCTGCTGACTTGGAGAATGTTTGAAGCGGATAAAAGACCCCTCTTGTGTTCTTCTTATCTAAATCATGGATATTAACGCTTCCTGAGGTATGCACTACAAATCGACCTGAAAAAGGTAAATTTTGTGACACTTTAGAAATACTACTATCACTTAATGCTAAAATATAAATATCAGCATCTTTTAAGTCTTTAAGGTTGTCCGTTATGGCAACACTGTTTTTAAATGACTTTATGGATCCAATAGATCGATTATACCATTGGGTAACCTTAATGGTTTTGGATGTTGAGAAAGCATTGTATAAATGTGAGGCCACATTGCCAGCACCGAGAAGTACAACTGATATCATAGTGTAAAAATACTAAGATTATCTGTTTTGGGTTAACACTGGCAGAATTAAAAATAATAACTTTGTAGCAATGACAAAACACGACATAAAAACTAGAGATGATGTCTTTAAATTGGTGTCTACTTTTTACGGAAAAGTAAAAAAAGATAGCGTATTAGGCCCTTTTTTTAATAATACGATTAAAGATTGGGACGTGCATCTAGAACACCTCACAACGTTTTGGGAATCGAGCTTGTTTTTAAAGACCAAGTACTCCGGAAATCCATTAGAAGCCCATGTTAAGCTAGATGCGGCGACTAATAATAGTATTACTGAATTGCATTTTGGTTTATGGTTGAACCTGTGGTTTCAAACAATCGATGAACTTTTTGAAGGCGATTATGCTGAAAATGCAAAACGAAGAGCCCGTAAAATGGGAACGTTTTTATATTTAAAAATTTTTGAAGCAAGACTAGAAAATAATAACAAAGATAAATCATGAAACTCATAAAAGAATTTAAAGAATTTGCAGTTAAAGGCAATATGGTCGATATGGCCATTGGTATTATTATAGGGGCATCGTTTAATAAAGTAATCGATGTTTTGGCAAAACAAGTGATGTTACCTCCATTATCTTTATTATCCAAAGGTTCAAATTTTCAAAATCAAAAATTGGTACTCAGGGAGGCTGTTACTAATCCAGAAGGAACTGTGACCATTGAAGAAGTTGCCATTGCTTATGGTCGCCTTTTTGAAGTCTTTTTAGATTTTATAATCATTGCCTTTACAGTATTTATCGTCGTTAAATTTATGAATCGCCTCAAAACCAAAGCACAGGATGTTAAAGACAAAACAGTAGTGACCCCTAAGGATATTGAGTTGCTCTCGGACCTTAAAAGTCTGATGAAAGAACAAAATGAACTGTTAAAAACAGCTTCTAAAAAGGCGTCCTGATTTATACTTTCAATAGTTATAACATTTAACAACTTTTGACAGTTTTAATATACTTTTAAACAAACAAAAAGCAGTATCTTTGCACGAGCTAAAATGAAGCGTTCTGCTATGCAAAAGAAAATCGCTAATATTCTATTTTCCACAAGGCTTACTGCTGTTTTATTTATTGTTTTTGCTGTTGCCATGGCAACAGGCACAATTTTGGATCGTAATATGGAAACCTCACCGACCCCATATACACGAGAAATGATCTATAATGCTTGGTGGTTTGAGGCCATCATGGTGTTTTTTGTCATTAATTTTGTTGGTAACATTTTTCGGTTTCGATTATTTAGAAAAGAGAAGTGGGCAACCCTGACTCTTCATTTAGCCTTTATATTTATTTTGCTTGGAGCATTTGTGACACGTTACATTGGTTACGAAGGTATGATGTCGATTAGGGAAGGTGCAACTGAAAGTGAATTTTTGTCGACAGAAACGTTTATCACAGGACGCATACTTGGTGATTTTGAAATCAACGGACAACGACAGCAAAAACGTTTTTCCGAAAAAGTAGATTTCTCTGAACGCTTAGATAACGACTTTCAAAAATCTTACGAATACGGTGAAGCTGATGTTGAGATAAAGCTCAGAAAATTTGTTCGTGGTGCGGAAAAGGATATCATTCCGAATGAAAATGGGGAATCATATTTAAAAATCGTTGAAGCTGGTGACGGCAGACCTCACAATCACTTTTTAAAAGTTGGTGAGGTACAGAGTCTTCATAATATATTAATCTCTTTAGATAATAAAGTTGATGGCGCTATCAATATTACACAAACCGATGAAGGTTTGTTTATTGAATCCCCTTACGAAGGTGAGTATATGGTGATGGCAACTCAATCTCAAGGAAAACTTGTAAAGGATAGTTTACAGCGTTTACAATTAAGATCGCGCTACCTCATTGGTAACTTACAAATGGTGTTTCCTAAGCCTGTTGTTAAAGGAAATTTCAGTGTTGTAAAAAAGCCTAACATTTTAAAGAATGATGAAGACGGTGTTATCTTGGATGTTTCTGTAAATGAGGAAACAGAGTCCGTAAATCTCATCGGTGGTAAAGGCACGTATAACAATCCAGAAGTTGTAAATGTGGGTGGACTTGAAGTTTCATTGCAGTACGGTGCTAGGATTTTGGAATTACCGTTTGAAGTTAAACTGAATGACTTTATTGCCGAAAAACAGCCAGGTACTGAGAGTGTGTACAAGACATTTGAAAGCAAGGTCACGGTTTTAGATAAAGACGAAGGTGATTTTGATTACCATATTTACATGAATCATATTTTGGATCATAAAGGCTATCGCTTTTTTCAGTCGAGTTTCGACCCAGATGAAAAAGGGACTGTACTTTCTGTAAATCACGATCGCTGGGGAACCTACATCACCTATTTTGGGTATATGTTGCTCTATTTCGGATTGATGGCTATCATGTTTGCCAAGCATACACGTTTTGATGATTTGAGAAAGCGACTCACAAAAATTAAGACTCAAAAGTCAAAATTACTGACTGTTATTGCTCTAATGATAGGGCTATCAGGATTTAGCCAGCAACATCATGCCAATGATGGCCATGATCATAGCATGCCTTCTCAAGTGCAATTAGATTCAATTTTAGAAGCTAATATTACACCAAAGGAGCATGCTGCTAAGTTTGGTAAAGTAGTCATTCAAGATGTCAGTGGTCGCATGATGCCGATGAACACTTTTGGTTCTGAGGTATTGCGGAAACTATCAAAGAAAGATCATTATAAAGATTTTGATGCCAACCAGATATTGCTGTCCATGCAAGAAAGTCCACAGTTGTGGTACAGCATGCCTATTATATACCTAAAATTAAAGAAAGGGGACAGTATTAGAAGCCTTATCGGTGTTGACCCATCTGAAAAATACACACGCTTTACGGATTACTTTTCATCACAAGGCGATTATAAATTAGCTCCTTACCTAGAAGCAGCTTACAAGGCTCAAATCCCAAACGGGTTTCAAAAGGAAATTAAAGAAACCGATCAACGCATTACCTTATTATACAATGTTGTTGAAGGGCAAGCAATCAAAGTGTTTCCCGTTCCGGAAGATGAAAATAACAAATGGATTTCATCTGTAGATTTTAGACGAAACGGTTATCGAGAAACCATAAAAGATTCATTATATGGCAATTTTGTCAATAACGGAATAAGTGCATACCTGTTAACTTTAAATGAGGCTAAAAAGACAGGTGATTTTTCTAATGCAGAAAGTTTGCTTCAAGGATTTAAAAGGGTTCAGACCAAATACGGAAGTGAAGTTATGCTTTCGGATAAAAAAATTGAAGCAGAAATTAATTATAACAAATACGATATTTTTAAGAAGCTCTTTAGTTGGTATATGTATGCAGGCACTTTGTTGTTTGTTCTGCTCATCTTTCAGATTTTTAAATTCAAAAGTAAAGGACTAAAAATAAGTGCCAATATTTTAATAGGTGTTATAATTGCTTTATTTGCACTTCATACATTCGGACTTATTGCACGTTGGTATATTTCTGGACATGCACCTTGGAGTGATGCTTACGAATCTATGATTTATGTAGCATGGGCAACCATGTTATTTGGCTTGTTGTTTGGTCGAAAAAGCAATCTTACAATTGCAGCAACCGCATTTGTAACCTCAATTATTTTAATGGTAGCCCATTGGAACTGGATGGATCCTGCGATTGCTAATCTTCAGCCCGTTCTTGATAGTTATTGGTTAATGATACATGTTGCAGTAATTGTTGCTAGTTATGGCCCTTTTACATTATCCATGATTTTAGGGTTGGTAAGTCTTTTATTGATGATATTGACGAGCAAAAACAATAAAGATAGAATGCTATTAAACCTAAAGGAATTGACCATTATCAATGAATTGTCGATGACAGTTGGGTTAGTGATGTTGACCATAGGAAACTTTCTCGGTGGTATGTGGGCGAATGAAAGTTGGGGACGTTATTGGGGCTGGGACCCTAAAGAAACCTGGGCATTAATTAGTATTATGATTTATGCTTTTGTACTGCACATGCGCTTGGTACCTGGATTAAGAGGACGATGGTTATTTAATTTAATGGCTATATTGGCTTTTGGAAGTATTTTAATGACGTACTTCGGAGTGAACTTCTATTTGTCAGGGTTACATTCTTACGCCAGCGGTGACCAAATTATCAGTTTTCAGTTTATCGCTATTGCTTTAGGTATTATTGCTGTTATAGGATTCTTTTCTTATAGAAAGCATAAAGCTTACTTTAAGAAGAAGTAAAGTTTTATATTTTTCAATTCATATAATTAATTTTCAGTGAATTTTTAGTTAATTTTATTGAAACTATTGTTGAATGAACTACTTCAAAAATTTGGGCTTAGGAAACCTTCTAATGTTGGTTTTGTGTGCGCTTATCATTTTAGTTGCTGAATATTTATTCTTAACCGGCGATACTGAACACGGTTTGTTTGTTGGTCTTTGGGCGCCAACACTATTAGGCGTGATGATTTACCTTAAATTAGTTGAGAATGGAAGCAAATGATATCATATTTTGGTTTTCCATTATCGTGGTTATCCTTGTTGTGCTTTGGGCATTTTTAATGATTAGAGCCTACAATAAGGTATCTAAGAACGAATAATTCTTTTTTTATTATCAAATTAATGCGCATATTTGTGTCATTATGATTGCTTAATTAAAATTTCCAGAAAAATTATCACTTCTCAAGTGAAAGAGGATTAGTATGTACTATTGCTAATCCATTTGTAGTATTAAGCAATTTCAAAATGACAATCAAACAACTTTTCAAACATTTTAAAGTCGCTGTATCTGGAAAGGAACAGGATTTTACTTCAGGAAGTATACGCAAAGCGGTATTTATGCTTTCTATTCCCATGATCTTAGAAATGTTCATGGAATCTATATTCGCTATCGTAGACATATTTTACGTGTCGCAAGTCAGCGTCAATGCTGTAGCTACAATAGGCTTAACCGAGTCAGTAATTACGTTGGTGTATGCAGTTGCTATTGGTCTTAGTATGGCAGCTACTGCAATAGTCGCTAGACGCATTGGAGAAAAGGATAGGGAAGGAGCCTCACAGGCAGCTGTGCAAGTTATTATTTTGGGTGTTCTTGTCGCTTCTGTTATTAGCGTTATTGGTATCCTCTATCCAAGAGAAATTCTCGGACTGATGGGAGGTGAACAATCGTTAATTGACGAAGGTTATGGGTACACTCAGATTTTACTAGGAGGTAATGTAACCATTATGCTACTGTTTTTAATCAATGCCGTATTTCGTGGAGCAGGTGATGCCTCAGTTGCGATGTGGGCATTGGTACTATCGAATGGTTTGAATATTATTTTAGACCCTATATTTATTTTTGGTTGGGGATCAATACCAGCTTTTGGTGTTAAAGGAGCTGCTATTGCTACAACTATCGGAAGAGGAACTGCTGTTATTTTCCAACTTATGGTGTTATTCTTTGGTTGGAGTAAAATAAAAGTCGGATTTAAAGACCTAGTTCTTAGAGTTGCAGTGATGTTAAATTTAATAAGAGTATCTCTTGGTGGCATCGGTCAGTTTTTAATAGGAACTTCTTCTTGGGTGTTCTTAATGCGTATAATGAGCGAATTTGGTAGTGAAGTATTAGCAGGCTACACAATAGCAATACGGGTAATGATGTTTACCTTAATGCCAGCTTGGGGCATGAGCAATGCTGCAGCTACTTTAGTCGGACAAAATCTAGGGGCCAAAAAACCTCAACGCGCAGAAGATTCGGTATGGAAAACTGGAAAATACAGCGCTATATTTATGGGGTTGGTTTCAGTCGTCTATCTCATTTATGCACCAGAAATTGTTTCGTTGTTTACGCAAGAAGTTGAGGTTATTAAAAACGGTGCTTTATGTTTAAGGATTATAGCGGCAGGTTATGTCTTTTATGGTTACGGAATGGTCATTATTAACGCGTTCAATGGGGCAGGAGATACAAAGACACCAACCTGGATTAACTTTATTTGCTTTTGGATATTTCAATTGCCATTTGCCTATCTCATGGCGCTAACGTTTGACTTTGGTCCAATTGGTGTTTTTGCCGCCATTACTTTAGCAGAGGTGTTAATTACAATCATCGGAATATTATGGTTTAGAAAAGGCTATTGGAAATTTGTAAACGTTTAGTTTATTCTCATTATTTTTATAGTCAGGTTAATTAAAAAGATATGACAAAGAAAGGATTAGGTTTAAATACTATTTGTACCCATGTAGGAGAAGTAAAAGACGAACAATTTAAAGGTGCGGTTTCACCTATGTATTTGAGTTCTTCTTATGAGTTTTTGGATGTTGATGTAAAGCGTTATCCACGTTATTTTAACACTCCTAATCAAGAGCATTTAGCCAAAAAGATTGCGGCTTTAGAACATACTGAAAGCGCTATGATTTTTGGCTCTGGTATGGCTGCTATAAGCACTATGTTTTTAGCATTTTTGCAAAAAGGAGACCACTTAGTAGTTCAAAACACCTTATATGGTGGTACAGTAAACTTTATAAAAGAGGAATTGCCGAAATATGGTATAGAATATACATTTACCTCAGGCTATTCAGTTGAAGATTTTGAAAATGCGATTCAATCGAATACCAAATTGATTCATATTGAAACTCCTTCAAATCCCTTAATGACCATTACGGATATTAAAGCGATTGCTAAATTGGCTAAATCAAAATCGATTTTAACATCAATTGATAATACGTTCGCTTCGCCAGTGAATCAAAACCCGATTGATTTAGGCATTGATATGGTAATGCATTCGGCAACCAAATATTTTGGTGGTCATAGTGATATCTGTGCTGGTGCTGTAGCCAGTACCAATGATATTATGGAGCGTATATGGAATGTTGGAAAGAATTTAGGTGGAAGCTTAAGTGATATGACGGTTTGGATGTTAGAACGTAGTATGAAAACTATGGGGTTACGGGTGAAGGCACAGACCAAAAATGCCATGAAGTTGGCCAAATGGTTAGATGGTCATTCAAAAATTGAGAAGGTTTATTATCCAGGATTGAAGACCCACCCAGAACACCAATTGGCAAAATCACAAATGAAAGGGTTTGGGGCGATGTTATCTTTTGAATTAACTTCGGACTTGGATGCTTATCGATTTCAAAAAGAGTTAAGCCTAATAAAGTCCTCTATGAGTTTAGCGGGGGTAGAAAGCACGGTGATTTCTCCACATTTAACCTCACATGCCTTATTGACTGAAGAAGAGCGGAAAGCAGTCGGAATTAGTGATCAATTGATACGCTTTTCAGTAGGTATAGAAAATGTAAAAGATTTGAAGCGAGATATAAGTGCTACTATTAATAAAATAAATAAGAGAGAAGCTATCCAAATATGAAAGTAGATATATTAGCTATTGGTGCGCACCCAGACGATGTTGAATTGGGTTGTGGTGCTACGTTGGCGAAAGAAGTTGCTAACGGAAAAAAAGTAGGCATCATAGATTTAACCAGAGGTGAACTTGGAACAAGGGGTTCGGCTGAAATTAGGCATGAAGAGGCTACAAATGCTGCAGATATTTTAGGCGTTCATACTAGAAAGAATATGGGATTTGCTGATGGCTTTTTTATTAATGATAAAGAGCATCAAATTGAAATCATTAAAATGATTCGCTATTTTCAGCCAGAAATTGTGATTTGTAATGCTGTAGAGGATCGACATATTGATCATGGAAAGGGTAGTAGTTTAGTTAGTGATGCTTGTTTTTTAAGTGGTTTAGTGAAAATAGAAACCGAATTTGAAGGGGAGGCCCAAAAACCATGGAGGCCAAAAGCTATCTATCATTATATTCAGTGGAAGGATTTAGAGCCAGATGTTTCTGTTGATGTTTCAGGATTTATAGAGAAGAAGATGGAGGCCGTTTTAGCCTATAAGACTCAGTTTTATAATCCAAAAAGTAATGATCCTGAAACACCAATTTCAAGTAAAAATTTTACCGATAGTATTATCTATCGTGCTCGTAATTTAGGACGTTTAATTGGCGTCGATCATGCAGAAGGATATACGGTAGAACGATGTGCAGCGGTTGATAGTCTTTTTGATTTAAAATAAGTGTAAAAAACACTTTGCAGAAAATAGTAAATAATTTACATTTGCAATCCAATTTAAATGGTGGTTGTAGCTCAGCTGGTTAGAGCGTCGGTTTGTGGTACCGAAAGTCGCCGGTTCGAACCCGGTCTTCCACCCCAAAAGAAAAAGCTTCTCAGAAATGAGAAGCTTTTTTGGTTATCTATATTTGGTAATATTTGTTCTAGTTCGTAGCCTTATCAACAACTATTCTTTCATCTCTATTAGCAACTTCCCAAGCTGTATAAAATACAAGACGTGTTCTGTTTTCCAATAAATCGTATTCAATTTTATCTGGTGTATCAGAAGCTTGATGGTAGTCATCGTGTGTACCGTTAAAATAGAATATCACAGGAATATTATTTTTTGCAAAATTATAGTGGTCAGACCTGTAATAGAAACGGTTTGGATCGTTTTCATCGTTATAGGTATAGTCCAGTTCAACTTTAGCATATTTTTCATTTACTTCCTCAGAAATATTATGTAGTTCTGTACTTAACTTATCACTACCAATAAGATAGACATAGTTACGATCACCTTCTTTTCGCTTAGGGTCTATTCTACCAATCATATCAATATTTAAATCGGCAACTGTATTTTCCAATGGAAATATAGGATCCATATCGGTGTAGTATCTAGAACCTAAAAGACCTTTTTCCTCACCGGTAACATGTAAAAACAATATTGAACGCTTTGGATCACTACCATCGTCAGCAGCCATTTTAAAAGCTTCTGCAATTTCCAATAATGCAATTGTACCTGAGCCATCATCATCAGCACCATTATACACTTCACCATCATTGACGCCAACATGGTCCAAATGTGCTGATAACACTAAGATTTCATCTGGTTTTTCAGAGCCTTTGATGAATGCTACAACATTTTCTGAAACGATTGATTCCGCCTTTTTCTCAGCTTTTAATGTCATTTCAGTTGTCACATTTTTTACGGTATCATCTGTGTCAACATCTGGATGAATAGCTTTTGCCAAAGCACCACTCACCATAAGCATTGCCATTTCTGGCTCGTTACTTTTAAGACTTAAACGACCAGTTTGTCCGGATTCTGCACTTTGCTTATAAAATCCAGCATAACGCTCAAATAAAGCGTTGTCTAACAATAAAAAAAGTGCTGCACCATTTTCTTCAGCAGCTGTTCTTTTGCTTGACAAGGATTGCCTTCCGTTGGTCCATTTGGTTGCTTCAGTAGTTCCTGATGTGACGTAGTTTCCATCCTCGTCTTTTGGTTCTCCTGCTTTAGCCAATACCACTTTCCCTGTGACATCGATATCTTTATAATCGGAATAATTGTCAGCATCAATTCCATAACCTACGTAAACGATCTCATCAACATTAAGGTCTAAGCTTTCAGACAGGCGTAAAACCACGCTGTGTTCAAAGCTATTAAAGGCTGCACCGTTAACAGTAATGTTAGCTTCAGCTACTTTTTGCTTTTCTAACGGAACTTCCTGAAAGTAATCGTCACCTGAAAGTGGCGAAGGAACTCCCATGTCTTGGTATTGTTTCTTTAAATAATCAACAGCTAACTTCTGACCCTTTTCACCTGTTTCTCTGCCTTCGAATTCATCAGAAGCATAGATATATAACATTTCTTTAAGCTCCTCGGATGTAATGGTGTTACCATAATCTGTAACTGGTTTAACTACTTTTGCTTGAGGCTTTGTACCACAGCTAACAATTAGTGTTGCCAATCCTAAAATTGTAAATAATTTTTTCATTCGTGTTTATGTTTGTTTATAGATGCCTAAATCTCAATGACACAGTGGTGATTGAAAAGAAGATGCTAAAATTAAGGATTTAGATATGATAATGAACTACACTAAATTTCGCTTTAACATTTTTTAACACTAAAGCAGTTCTACGCTCAGTTTTGTAGGAGAATTGGCAATGTACCAAGCTGTAGTAAAGATTAAATCAGTCCGTTTTTTAAGTAAAGGGTAGTTGATTTTATCTGGTGTATCACTTGGCTTAGAATAATCTTCGTGCTCACCGTTAAAGAAAAATGCTACAGGGATGCCCTTTAGTGCAAAATTGTAATGGTCAGACCTGCTGTAATAGCGATTAACATCGTTACTGGCGTTATACTTATAATCTAAATTGAGATTTACAAATTCGTCATTCGCTTTCTGGATGATATAATCTAGCTCAGTACTCATTCTATCCGAACCTATGACATATACATAGTTGGGGTCTTCACTGTGAAGCGCATCTACTCGTCCAATCATATCAGTATTTAAAGTAACCACAGTATTCTCAATTGGGAAAATAGGATTGTTGGTATAAAATCGAGAACCGTAAAGTCCAACTTCTTCAGCAGTAACGTGTAAAAAAACGACGCTTCGTTTTGGTGGATATCCACTTTCTGCTGCAGTTTTAAAAGCTTCGGCAATTTCTAGAACAGCGGCAGTACCAGAGCCATTGTCATCAGCACCATAATAGGTTGCCCCAGCTATTATACCTTCATGATCAGAGTGTGCGGTAATGTAAACATATTCATCAGGAAATTCTGATCCCTCAATATAGGCGATAACGTTTTGAGATTCATTTAAGTTTTCGGGCAATTCGGATTTTGGTACAATTTGAAAATAATCTGGTGCCTTAACCGGAGCGGTAACATTTAGCGAATCATAATAGTAGCGTATGTAATTACAAATGTCATTGTGTCCCTTTTCACCAGTCATTCTACCACCATATTTACCATCAGAAATCTCATAGACGTGCGTTTTAAGATCATCCACATCTATTTCTGTCATAAAGGTTTTTATGGCTTCTTTCTCATTGTAAACTATAGATGCTCTTAGGTTCTTAACTTTATCGCTATGCCTTTCATTTGCACAGGACCCAATTAAGGTAAGTAGTGAGGCCACTAAAATCTTCATGTATGAAAATCAATTTATTGACCGTAAAAATAAGGCAAATGATATTAATGCTAAAAAGAACCGAGAATTAAAATTAAATTATTGTTCCGTATCAATTTCATCTAAATCAAGGCCTTCTAATAGTTCTTTAGAATCTTCAACGGATTCTTCCTCCTTGGTTTCTAATTCTTCAACATTTCCAATTTCTGTAGTAGTAAAAATGCCTTTATAAATTGTAAGTGAAAGCGCAATGATGACCAATAGGAATATGTATTGAATTGACTTTGTTTTTTTCTGATACTTTTTAGTAAGGTATAGAATTATTAAACCACATATAAAACCGATAATAGTTGGGAGTATAGCTAAATTTGAAAGTGGCGTTACAGCTAATATCACTGCTAAAATTGCAGCTATAAAACCCAATATGATAAATAATCGCTTCATAATTTTAATTTTTAAGACCTGATGCAGATTGAATTTTTAACTCACCATTGCCTACGGGAATTTTAAACTTTGCATACACCGGAATTTTATTGGCATCTGCCGTGAGCCAAATTAAATTATCGTTATTTCCCTTTAAAATATCTTTCCCTTTAATAGATATGGCCAATTTATAGCAAGATTTGCTTCCGATGTTTGTAGAAATGGTTTCCTTGCCAACTAACCTTACGGTAACCGTCGTTTGTTCGTTATCAAAAAGCACTGTAAAGTTAGAGGTGTCGCCTGGTTTTGCTTTAGCAATATCAAGGTTTCTAATGTGGTATAGGGTAGAAACAATGTCGCGTGTTGAACCACCAATATTCAATGTTTTCTTTTCTTCCCAAAATTCGCCCTTACCATTTTTTTTACGTTTTAAACTGCTAACTGTACTTGCTTTGCGGTTGTAGGTGTATTGCATAAACTTGTAGTAACCACCTTCATCAATATCGCGTTTGTATAAATATGGCGTCAGATATTTTGGGCTTACGTAGCTTTCATACAAATCTCTAATCTTAAAGAAATTATCCCACTTGCTGTATGTGGCAGCAGTGCATTTTAGACGTAATAGGGTTGCTTTAGAAGTCCTTATTTCACTAGTTTCCATAGTCACTTGTGCTATATCAGTTAATAAACCAGACATATTATAAGACGCTGAAAAGACTAATTTTTCATTAGACCCTATGGCAGTATTTTGAGAAAATGCGAATAACGAAGTAATAAGCAGGAAAGCTGAAAGGAGCTGTTTCATGGATTGAGTTTTATCTATAACGTAATTGGTATCATTTATTGTGCCAATCTAAAATGGGATTTTATCGTTTGGCTTAATGGCATCAAATGTAAAAAATTGAATAACGATAGGTATTCTTTTAAATAAAAATTTTAAAAGATTATTGGTATCTTAATACCTTCCTTTTAGGTCATTATGAAGAATAAACTACTAGCCAGCTTTTTACTTCTATTGTTTTTTTGTCCGCTACATGCACAAAAGGATGTCGATTCCTTAAAGAAAATCATTTCTAATACAAAGCAAGATACCGTTAAGGTTAATGCTTATATCCACTTCTTTTTTACAGATCTTTTTTATGATAATCCGCAAAGTGTTATTGATTACTCGCATAAGGCAAGGGTACTCAGTAAAAAAATTGATTTTACAAAAGGCTTAGTGTTGTCTCATAATAACCTGGGGTATACCTACAGAACACGGAGCGAAAGCGATTCAGCATTTTATCATTATAATAGGGCGATACAATATGCTGAGCCGATTTCTTTTTACAAGGGTATAACCGATGCATATATTGGATTAGGCAATACGTATAACCAATTAGGTGAATGGGATGATGCTGTAAAGCAATTTGAAACTGTTATTGAACTGGCACAACAGGAAGGTGACAGTATTCAAATTGGCAGCGCCCATAACAATATTGGAAACACTTTTTTAAGCCAATCTAAATTTGAAAATGCACTATTAAACTATCAAAAAGCTGCTGAATTGGGTAATGCATCTATCAAAGGTGTCGCACTGATAAATATTGCTGTTGTCCACAATCAAATGGGTAACATTGACCAAGCGCGAGACTATTTTCAAAAAAGCATAATTGAAGCAGAGAAATTAGGTAAAAAGGGTCATTTGGCTTTTATAAATAGAAACTTAGGAATCCTAGAAAAGAAAACGGGAAATTTTGATGAAGCTCTAAAATATTATAATCAAGCATTAGAACATTACAAGAGTTTATCAGATGATTTTAGTAGTTCGGAGATCATCCAAAACATGGGAAATGTTTATTTTGAAATGAATGACTTCGACAAAGCACTAATGTATTATAATCAAAGTCTCCAAATTCAACAATCTATTAATTATCCTACTGGCGCATGTTACAATCAACTATACAAGGCTAATGCATATCACGGTTCTAGGAAAATATCGGAAGCGCTTACTCAACTAAAACTTGCAGAATTATGTGCTAAAGAATTAAAAATGATTGATGTCCAATCTGACGTTGCAAACCTTATGAGCATCATAAAAGAAGAGCAAGGAGATTACAAAGCGGCATTCGATTATCAAAAACAATTCAAAATCTTAAGTGATAGTATTACTACGATAAGTAGTAAAGAAAAAATTGCTGAGATAGAAACTAAATACCAAACCACTCAAAAAGAACAAGAAATTGAGTTGTTGAGCGCCGATAATGAAATATCCAAGCTTAAAATACAGAAGCAACAAAACCTCAGAAACTTCTTAATTATAGCTGCTGTTATATTGGTATTGCTACTATTAGCAGTATATAGCCGTTATAACTTAAAAATAAAAGCAAACAAAAAACTTAGGGAATTAGACGAACTCAAAACTAAGTTTTACACCAATATATCCCATGAGTTTAGAACTCCATTAACGCTTATATTAAATCCATTAAATAATATTTTAGCAACAGATTCGGATGATGATATTCAGAGCAATGCAAAATTAGCGCATAGAAATGCTGATCGTTTATTACAGTTGACAAATCAGATGCTAGATTTAAGCAAGATAGAAGCTGGTAAAATGACCTTAAACGTTGGTCAGCAAAACTTAAAATCTTTTCTAGAGGTCATTTACGCTTCGTTTGAGTCTCTTGCACAATCCAAGAATATTGCCTTTACAAAATCATTCAATATAACGGAAGAAGAGGTTTATTTTGATACTGATAAACTTCAAAAGGTATTGTATAATTTGTTATCGAATGCATTCAAATTTACTCCAGAAAAAGGGAAAGTTGATTTTATATGTAACGAAAAGGGAAAAATATTAAATATTGAGATTAAGGATACAGGCCATGGATTTGATTCTGATGAACATGAGCAACTCTTTAAACGTTTTCAGCAAGGTGATACTTCAAATTCAGAACCAGGAACAGGTATTGGTTTAACGCTTAGTAGAGAGTTAGTGCTTTTACACCAAGGCACTTTAACTTTAGATAGTACTCAAGGAGAAGGGTCTAGTTTTAAAATTAGTATTCCGATAACTAAACAAGCTTACAATAAGTCCGAATTGGTTGGTTCAAGTGCATTAAGCCATCATAATAATCATCAATCGTCTCAGGCTATTAATGATGATATCATTGTTGGTCATGATGATTTACCAATTGTACTTATAGTAGAAGATAATGACGAATTACGACAGTATTTGGGTCGCTTATTCAAAGAGGGCTATAATGTACATTATGCTGTTGATGGAAAGAACGGAGTAGAGGAAGCATTAAAATTAGTTCCTGATATCATCATTTCGGATTGGATGATGCCAAATATCACTGGTGATGAATTGTGTAAAACCCTAAAACAAGATCAAAATACCAGTCATATTCCTATAATTCTACTAACGGCCAAGGCAGATCAAAGCAGTAAATTAGACGGATTGAAAATAGGTGCCGACGATTATATTAGTAAGCCTTTTGATAATACTGAATTGTTAATTAGGGCAAAAAACCTTATCGATCAGCGAGCATCTCTACGAGAAAAATATGGAGAAAAACTACTTATTGCACCTTCTAAAGTTAACATGCCCGACCCTGATAAGGCATTTATTAAACGTGCTATATCTATTGTTGAGACCCATATTAGCGATGACACTTTTTCTTCAGAAGACTTTCAGAAAGCATTGGGTATGAGTCGCATGCAACTCTACCGTAAGTTAAAAGCACTTACCGATAGTTCAGCTTCAGAATTTATACGCAACCTTCGTTTGCAACGTGCCTCGGATTTATTATCTAGTGGTCATCTTCAAGTTTCGGAAGTAGCTTACCAATGTGGCTTCTCAAATCTATCATATTTTGGACAATGTTTTAAGGATAAATTTGGTGTCCCTCCGTCTCAATTCAATTCCAATCCTATTACTTAAGCCTTAAAACACCTCAATTTACAGGCATTGTTACATAAGCAATAGTATTTGGGATATATCTGATAATAAGTAGGTTATTGTTGTTTTAGTTTAGTGGTACAACCACAAACAACTATCCAAATGAAAACGATTATCCAGTTTTTTGTCATTTTAATTTGCACTTCTATTTATTGTTTTTCACAGACGGATTCCATTCAGAAAATAACTGAAGAACGGAACAAACAACTCGCCAGAAACTTTTACGAAGACCTTTGGTTTAATAACCGAACAGACAATTATTCTAAATACATGGCTGAAGAATATGTGGCACATGATATTGGAGATAGGAAAGACTTAGTAGAACCAGCTATTGAACAAAAATATATAGCAGACCGCTTTTGGAATGACGGTGAAATGTCCGGACGCATAGATTACCAAATTGCGGATGGAGATTTAGTAGCCACTCGATGGCTCTGGTCCATGGAAGGAAACTCAATGATGGGGAAGTTGTATGAAACAAAAAATCTTCCAATAATTAATGTCTTTCGTTTTAACGATGACGGTAAGATTGTAGAAGTCTGGAACCATCGACACGATATTGATACCAATCAGACCTTACGCTTTACTATAAAAGGTCTTTTGATTGGGCTGCTGATAGCACTCATTCCTACCATTATAGCTTTCCGCTATAAAAGAAGACTAAAAAAACTATCTCAATAAATTAAGCTTTATGGAACGTTATAAAAATCTTTGGAAATGGATGATCATCCCAATGGTCATTATGCAATTAGGAATCTATGGGGACTATTGGGGCGACTTTACTGATAACCCCTGGTCGGTTCATATTCATTATTGGACAGGAACGATTTGGTATCTGTACTTAATCATTCAGCCTTATTTAGCTACAAGTGGTCAAATGGCAAGGCATAGAACCAATGGTATCATCGGTATGTTTTTGGCAGGTGGAGTGGCACTTACGGCACTAAGTATGATGCACGGTGATATTACAACCATTGAAAGAGCTATAGAATTTCCAGACCGTTTCGGACCATTTAAGCCTTGGTTTTTCTATGGGGTTATGGCTATCGAAATTCCTATGATATTAGCATTTGCTTACGCAGTTATGCAAAGCATTATTAAACGTAAGCAATTACACGACCATGCCTGGTGGTTAATTTCAACCGTGTTTATAATCATGTTTCCTGCCTTGGGCAGGGGAGTTCAAAATGTTCATATACTTATTAATATTGAGCAATGGCCCAATATCCCCGTAATGCCTTCTATTTATTTCAGTACCATCATAATTATTGGTCTGCTACTATTGTCAGCGAAAAAGTTTGGGCAATTAAAACACCCAGCTACGTTTCTGGCAGTCGGTATCAACTTATATGTTCTGATTTTGGAGCCCCTTGGAAAGTCTGAATTTATTCAAAATCTCTTTAACGCAATTATAAAATAAAAATAAGAATTATGAAATCTTCTAAAAGCACATCTACAACTATTTACCAAAAGCTAATAGCTACTTGCGCACTATTTACATTTTTTCTATTACTGTCATTCAAAAGTAACAAAAACGAGACTCCGCCAGAAACTCGTATAGAGACAACAAACACTATTATGAAATCTGCAAGCAAAACTGCTGAAGAAATTTTGGCACAAGAGAAAGCTTGGGCCGCGGCACTTCTTGCATATGATCTCACTACTGTTGATTCCATTATGCATCGTGACTTTCGGCTAAAAGGAGTCATTGGAGATCAACCACCAATAAGTAAGGAGGTGTACCTTGGGATGAAGGGGATGAGCGCCACCGTGGCAGAGGTCACTTCTGTAAAAATCGTAGAGGAAATGGGGTCTATAGCCGTGGCACGAGTAACATGGACAATGGATTGGGCACGGAACGGCGTTAAACTACCACCTTATTGGGATTTGATTGACACGTGGATAAAACGTGAGGATGGTACTTGGCAGGTACTCTCAAGACTAAGTCAACCTACTGACAAACCCTATAATGCTAATCAAAAAGATTGAATGATTAACAAGTAATTCAAAATAAATCAGAATCAATATGAAACTTTTAAAAACAGGTATTGTTTTCAGTCTTTTACTTTCCTGCAATACCAGCACTAAAGAAGTAGAAATTACTGAACAACCAAAACCATCGATAAACATTGATAAAGAGCTAGCAAAAATTGAAACACTGCGTCAAAATTTCCAGCAAGCGATAAAAGAAAAGCGCTTCGAGGATTTAGGAAATTTGGTTACCAAAGACATGGTATTTGTTCATCCAGCAAGTGAAGACTGGAGGGAATATTATCGTGTAAGTGAAAATCCAATGGCCTATGATAGTATCTTAATTAGTCCAAAGGAAACTGTCGTTCTAAACGATTCTATGGCCTATGATTTTGGTACCAGTAAGGTGTATTATACCAATACAGAAGGAAACCCAGTTGAGTTGAGGGATACGTTTTTAGTCATTCTCAAAAAAGTAGATGGTAACTGGAAGATGTTTAGAGAAGTGGCTTCTGCCACAGTAGATTAAAACATTTATAAAAGAAACTTTTAAAATATTATGAAAACAGCAAAAGTACTTTGGTCACTAGGCTCATTATTGTTAAACGTTACCATAGCCATTTATATCAGTGTAATGAGCAAGGCGCCTTCAGGTGCTGAGGAGCGTTACGCGTACATCAATGATAATTGGGGTATTTTTTCCGCACATTGGAAGGCCGAATTTTTATTCATGACCATGATTGCCATAGGGGCATTCTACTTTGCCATCAAATTAAAGAAGGTGAGCTGGGCTATCATAGCTGTGGGACAAATTATAGCATTGCTTATTTACCCAATTATGATTGGTGGCTATCACAATACACCTTTAGAAATTGCGGAAATGGCCAATAAGATGGCTATTCTCATATTCGTTTTTGGAAACATAGTATTTCTATCGGGCGCTTTTCATCTTTATTATAATGATTCTGCCGTTTCTAAATGGCTTAAGTACATTGCTATGGCCTGTTCGGGAATTGCTGCCATAGCATTTTTACTCTCTTTTTCAGATATAATAACTTGGAAACAAGCCATGATGATTGCGCCACTCGTCAATATACTTTACCTCATTAATGCCTATTATGGTTTAAAAATAATAAAATGAAAATCACCTCATACAGACCAGAAATTATTTTTTTAATTATCACCCTGTTGGTTAGTCTAGGTGGATTTTGGCATTTGTTTTTAGGGGAAAGTGCCAACCCAGAACCTCATCACTTTTTGCATCTCATAACAAGTTTGCTATGGCTATCCTTGATTTTGATTCAACTGATGTACATTACAAAGCGAAAGTTCTCCCTACACCGAAAAATAGGACTTTCTATTTTTATTATTGCTCCACTTACGGTGGCTACAGTGGCATATCTATCGGTACATTCGGCCAGTAGAGCTCTAGCAACAGGTCAACCTGATATCTTAATTGTTCAAAATGTTATGATCACCCTAGAATTGGGTCTTGTAATTTTCTTGGCGTTTCTCTTAATGAAAAGCAGATTGATTCACGGTAATTTACTGTTAGCATCCTCTTTATTTTTCTTGGGGATTGCACTGTTTTTTGCTTTGATGGGGTTTATTCCACAGTTAAAAATTGAAGGCCCCGATACCTTTTACAGATTTGGAATTGCTGCTTCAACTGCAAAAGCGATTTGTGCGGGGATAGGCTTGGTTTTCTTCCTTAAAAACTGGAAAATAGGCTGGCCATGGTTATTGGTACCTGCATGCTTCTACATGAATGATTTTATAAATTCAAAATTATACGAGTACGATAAAATTCAGGACTTAACAGCATGGGTTGGTTCGATGTCAGAGTCAATGACCTTCTTTATAACACTCATTGTATTTACATTACTTCTATTAATGGCATGGAAAATCAATGGAAGGCTAAAAGGCTTTAATATTAACACGTCTTTTAAAAATCGATAATCATCTAAACTAAAACTATGAAACTATGCATTAAAAAATCAGTTACTCTCATTTTTATACTATTTACATTTCTTCCATTACTAGCTCAGACGGTGAATGCATCAGATAGCATTGAAGCAGAATTCAACAAAATATCCAAAGAATACCAAAACGCTTATATGAATGCCAATTGTGAGGTGTTAATGCCTTACCTATCTGAAGACTTGGTCATTTTTGAAAATGGAGAATACTGGCCTTATGAGAAGGTAAAAACCTATTGTCCAAAAATACCAGTAAAACCTGTTTTATCTACTGATAGAGCTTACAAGATCATTTCTGATACCATGGTTTACGAATTTGTAAGTCAAATGTACCAACGACAAGAAGGATCACAATTTAATGAAACTGCATCACGCCTTTGGGAATATAATGATGGCAGTTGGAAAATCATTCAAATGGATATTTCTCGGTATCCTATAAAAATCGAAAACTAATGAATTATAAGAACGCTAAAACATTTTAGCCTTATCATAGGCTTCTCCAAAAATGGGGGAATGATTAATTCAGGTATCTGTTAATGTATTTTTTATTTTTAAGATGCGATATGATGTAATATTTCTTTCATAAAAGCACTTAGTATTAATAATAAAAGCTGAAATTTGAAGGACTAAATTTCAAGCATGCTTCTTTCAAAGACTCAAAACATACTATTCTTATTTGTACTATCAGCATTTTTTAGATTGAATGCGCAAAGCAATTCTAGTGAGATATCACAATCCATTTATTTTACTTCAAATATCGGATTTGAAAGGAATTCTAATTCTCACGATATTTTAAAAGCCATTGTAGCTGCTTCCCAAAATGATAAAGCCGCGACTTTTGTAGCATTAGGAAATAGTACCCGACCAATAGGTTATCCTAAATCTAAGAGTGAGAGAAAATTAGAAAAAGATTTTTTAAAAACGAATGTATTAGCACCGCTCAAAAATTTTAACGGACAGGCGGTTTTTATCCCTGGACAGTATGAGTGGAACAAAAGCGGACATGATGCTCTAGATGACTTAGAGTCGTATCTTCAGGATAATAGTGAAGTTGAATTTTGGCCAAATGATGGCTGTCCGATTGAACGAGAATCCCTAAATGACCAAGTAGAGCTGCTTATGGTAGATACACAGTGGTACTTAGAGGATTGGGATAAGCATCCTTACATCAATAACAAATGTGAAATAAAAACGCGTGAGCAATTTTTTCTAGAGTTTAAAGATGAAATAAAGGACGAGCAAAACAAAACAATTATTGTAGCCTTACATCATCCTGTTTTAACGGCGACGCGACAGGGACTCATTGGTCGCTTAGGAGGATTGTCTAAGCAGGCTTATTACCATAACGAGATGCAATATCTGGTAGGGAGATTAGAAACTCTCGCGAGTCAGTTTAACGACATTATTTTTGTGTCGGGCAGTGGCAGAAACTTACAATTCTTAGAGGACGATAATATCCCGCAGATTATTAGTGGAGCAAGTGGAGATACGCAGAATACAAAAACCAATTTGCCAAAAGGTCAGTTTGCTTCTACAGAACAAGGCTTTGCAAAATTGAATATTTTTAAAGACGGACATTCTGAGGTCGAATTCTATTCGGTAGATGGAAATAAAGTCAACAAATTATTTTCAACAGAAATAAAATCAAAATTAGGTGAGCTAGAAGATTTTGAATATCATGATAATTCGGAATTTGGTGACACCTATTCTGACGCCATTTACACCAAGGAAGAAATAGATAAATCTGGATTTTACAAGTGGTTTTGGGGAGAGCATTACAGAGATCTTTATGGTAAGGAAATTACTGCCCCTGTAGTATTCTTAGATGATTTACCAGACAATGTGCGAGCCATTACGGAAGGTGGAGGAAACCAATCGAGGAGCTTAAGATTAATCGACGATAATGAAAATGAATATACCGTACGTGAGTTGCGTAAGAGTGGGGTTCGATTTATTCAATCCAAGATAAAAGATCATTATGTTTTAGAATATATGAATGAAACAGTGGCCGAAGATATTGTTCAGGATTATTATACCACGGCTCATCCTTATGCTCAGTTTGCTGTGGGCGAATTATTAAATGCTATTGAAATTCCACATGCCAACCCTAGAATCATTTATCTCCCTAAACAAGAACGTTTAGGACGTTTTAATGAAAACTATGGAGATAAACTGTATATGTTCGAAGAGCATGTTGGAGATGAAAATAAAGGCTTCGACACTTTCGGAAATGCAGATGATATTATCAGTACAAAGGATATGCTATTAGAACTGCAGGAAGATAAAGATGCTCGTATAGATGAAGATCTTTATTTAAGAGCACGTTTGTTCGATTTACTGATAGGTGACTGGGATCGCCATGAAGATCAATGGCGTTGGGCCTTACACGAGCAAGACGATGGTACTGAATTATACAAACCTATACCACGCGATCGTGATCAGGCGTTTCCAATTTATGATGGAGTGTTCCCAGTTATTTTAAAATTGGTATCCCCATTAGCTCGAAATATGCAGAGTTATGCTCCAGACATCCATAATGTAAAAACATTTAATAATGCAGTTTTTTATCTCGATAAGGCCTTTATAAATAAGGCTGATTGGAACGACTGGAAAACTCAGGTTGAGTATTTGCAAACCAACTTAACAGATGCGGTGATAGATTCAGCATTCGACAATCTCTTGGAGGATACCAAAGATGAAACCACAGAACGGATTAAAAGTATTTTGAAGCAACGCCGAGGCAATATGCTACAGATTGCTAATGACTATTACAATTATTTTAAAGAACACGAAGTGGTTGTTGCTACCACAAAAGATAATACTATTGCTATTGAGCGTATGCCCAATGGAAAAACTAAGGTGAGTATCCTTCACAAGGACAAGCCTTATTTTGAAAACACCTATAGTAAATCTGAAACTAAAGAAATCTGGATATATGCTTTAGACGGGGATGATACGATTACAGTTACTGGTAAGGGAAATGACCTTATTAAACTGAAAATATTTGGTGGCGAGGAAAAAGATATTTACGATATTCAGAATAACAGAGCGGTAAAAATCTATGACTACAAGTCAAAGAAAAATACGTTTAAAAATCCTGTAAGTAAAATGCTGACCGATTCTTACGATATTAATAATTACGATCCACAGAAGCGAAAATATTCTAATAACATATTACTGCCCGCTATTGGTTTTGACCCGGATGCGGGATTAAATTTCGGACTAAAAAACACGTTTACGCGTTACGATTTATTGAGAAATCCTTTTTCGTCAAGTCATACTCTGGGAGCATCATACTACTCAGCAACACAAGGATTTGAATTTAACTACTATGGGGAATTCGCACATGTATTTTACAAATGGAATTTGGGATTAGATGCCAGAATTACAAGTGCCAACTTTGCCGTTAACTTTTTCGGTTTTGGTAATGAAACGATTTATGATGACGATGCTGTTGATATGGATTTTAACCGAGTAAAGATCAGCCAATGGCATTTTGAACCCTCATTAATCTACAAGACGGATGGAAATGTAGACGCACACATCTCAGCTAAGATTGAGTCTTATGACCTTCAAGACACAGAAAATGGTTTTGCAGAGCAGTTTTTTGATCCTACCAATGATGTATTTGAAAGACAGATGTATGCTGGTGGAGAAGTCGGAATTCATTTTAATAACAAAGAAAGTTTATTGGCCTTTCCAAGACGGGGAATGGAATTAGGCATCGTTGCAGGATATAAGCAGAACATTGACAATCAATTTGATAATAGCTTTGTGTATGTAACACCAACGGTGTCGTTTATTTATCCATTTCACGATAGTGGTATGGTAACTCTGGCTACAAAAGCACAGGCAGATTTTAGATTTGGTGACGATTATGAATTTTACCATGCAGCTAGAGTAGGAGGTAACAATAGTTTAAGAGGTTTTAGGAATGACCGGTTTTTAGGTAAGACATCTCTTTTTCAAACTACAGATTTGCGGCTTTGTCTGCTAGAAGTGAGAACAGGTTTTATTCCATTGCGTATGGGACTTACTGGTGGCTATGATTTAGGAAGAGTGTGGGCGGACAATGATAATTCAGACAAATGGCATAGTAGTTACGGCGGCTCATTTTTTATCAATGGGTTTCAGGCACTAACATTAAATATAGGTTATTACGTTAGTACGGAAGATGCCAGACTTTTATTTTCAGCCGGATTTAGGTTTTAATACTTCCAAAGTAATAAGAGGTGTATAATTCAGCTTACTTTAGTGTGGGTATTGCATTAAGTTCTAATTGTACTTTACCACTTTAAACGTCTAGCCCTCAGTATTTGGCTGTATTTACCGGTTAAAGCTTAAATCATTAGGACATAATTGCACAACCATTGCATCTTTAAATTTTTACCTTTGTAGTAGTGAAATTTGTGACAGTCATATTATCATTTATAATACTATTGCTTTCGGCAAAGCCTTGTTCTGATGTTCAAAACAGAGAAGATCAGTATCAGGATGATATAAGTGTTAATCATAATCATCAAGAAGATAGTGACGATTCTTGTCCAGTAACTTGTATTTGTAACTGCTGTGGCATGTCAATTACCTATGAGCCATTAGTAACTTTTAACTTAGTTGTTAAAGGTATTTGCGATAAGTGCAGCGGACAATAAACAGTTTTTATGAATGATTTTGTAAAACAATGGGGAGAAGCGGCTTATACTAGCGCAGGCTTTTTTTGGATGGCACTTTGGGCATTTATATTGGGTTATATTATCAGTAGCATGATTCAAATTTTTGTCACCGAAAAACGAATGCAAAAAACCATGGGCAAAAATGAATCTAAAAGCGTGCTTTTGGGGACGTTTTTCGGTTTTATAAGTAGCTCGTGCAGTTTTGCTGCTTTGGCAAGTGCAAAATCCCTATTTAAAAAAGGAGCAAGTTTTGTGTCGTCCGTTGCTTTCTTATTGGCATCTACCAATTTAGTGATCGAATTGGGAATCATCATTTCTATCTTTTTGGGTTGGCAATTCGTTATCGGTGAATATGTAGGAGGCCTTTTGCTTATTCTCATTTGCTGGATACTTATCCGAATTATAAATCCCAAAAAACTGATTAATACCGCACGGAAAAATCTTGAAGGACAGGGTGCTGATGAAATTGACTATTCCAAGGATTGGAAAAAACAAATACAAGAAGAAGAAAGTTGGGCTAGGGTTGCCAAGAAATACAAAATGGAGTGGCAAATGGTATGGAAAGATGTGACCGTTGGTTTTACGATTGCTGGTATTGTAGCAGCTTTTGTTCCAGATTCTTTTTTTCAAACGTTATTTATTAATAGTGGTCAAGGCCAAACCGATTATTCCTTTTTTGAAATTTTGGAACATATTGTTGTAGGACCGCTTGCTGCTTTTTTAACCTTCATTGGGTCTATGGGTAATATTCCTTTGGCTGCATTACTATTTGGAAAAGGAGTAAGCTTTGCAGGCGTCATGGCTTTTATATTTAGTGATTTAGTGGTGTTTCCTGTGCTGCGTATCAATGCTAAGTACTATGGTTGGAAGATGTCTCTTTTTATATTGTTTCTGCTGTTTACTGCTTTAATAGGTGCATCACTGACTTTACATTATGCTTTTGATTTTTTGAGTATTTTACCAGACCCTTCTAATGTTCAAATTGAGAATAGAGCGTTTTTCAAAATTGACTATACGTTATTTTTAAATTTTGCCTTTTTAATTATATCTGGCTATCTGATTTACTTAGGGTTTTTCAAGAGGAAAGATGTAGAACATTCAATGAGCGAAATGGCACCCAAAAGCCCACTGCTTGAAAAGATTCTAAAATACGCTGCCTATATATGCTATATATGGCTTGTAGGCGGTCTCATAGTAAAATTTATATATTAACTGAAAGCTTAGTAAATACACTTCCATTGCATTTGATTTTAGTACAATTTTGCTGTAAATACATCTGAACACACATGAAAAAAAGGAAAACTAATTTAAGGGATTTAACATCAAATTCAGAAACACAACATAGTCACGATGATGGACATAATCATAGCAATTCTACACCTATTTCAATCTTAAAAGGCTATTTGCCAGCGATATTCAGTTTTGTAATGTTGGTAGCAGGTATTGCAGTAGATTATTTTGAAGCATTTCCTCACTTTTCTGGTTGGATTCGTATGATTTGGTATGGTGTCGCTTATTTACCTGTAGGGTTTCCAGTAGTCAAAGAAGGCTGGAAAAGCATTATAAAAGGTGATGTGTTTACAGAGTTCTTTTTAATGTCTATCGCTACTATTGGGGCGTTTATCATTGGTGAATACCCCGAAGGAGTTGCAGTAATGCTGTTTTATGCAGTGGGTGAATTATTTCAAAGCGCAGCTGTTAAAAAAGCTAAGGGAAATATAAAAGCATTATTAGATGTTAGGCCAAAAGAAGCTATTGTGTTTCGTGATGGTGATTATAAAAGTGTGTTGCCAGAAGATGTTACTATTGGAGAGAAAATTCAGGTTCGTGTTGGCGAAAAAATTCCGTTAGATGGTATTTTATTATCCGAAAAAGCATCTTTAAATACCGCAGCTTTAACTGGAGAAAGCAAACCCGATTCCATACGGAAAGAAGCAAAAGTTTACGCCGGTAGTATCAATTTAGAAAGTGTCATTGAAGTTGAGGTCACCAACACCTTTGAAGATAGTTCTATTGCCAGAATATTAGATTTGGTTCAAAATGCAACAGCTCGTAAATCTAAAACAGAATTATTCATCAGACAGTTTGCCCGTATCTATACACCGATTGTGGTGTTTTTGGCGATAGGAGTAACATTCATTCCTTACTTTTTTGTAGATGATTATGTGTTTAGGGATTGGTTGTACAGAGCCTTGATTTTCTTGGTAATATCTTGTCCTTGTGCGTTGGTTATCTCTATTCCGTTGGGTTATTTCGGTGGATTGGGAGCAGCTTCAAAAAATGGTATTCTTTTTAAAGGTGCTTCATTTTTAGATGCCATAACCAAGATAAATACATTGGTAATGGACAAAACAGGAACAGTTACTAAAGGTGTTTTCAAGATTAAAAATGTTGTAGTGAGCAATGGGTCATTGAGCGAAGTCGAGATGATGAAATACCTAATGGCAATGGAAGAACAATCCACACATCCCATTGCCAAAGCTATTATGGGGTATAATAAAAGTGGAGATGACTATGACGCAGAAGATGTTTCTGAAATTGCAGGTAAAGGCTTAAAAGGTATTGTAAATGGCAAAACCGTTTTAGTAGGAAATAAAGCCTTAATGGCTGCCAGTAATATTGATGTTCCCACTGAAACGGAATCTATTGTAGAATCGATAGTTTTAGTCGCAATTGATAATCAATTTGCAGGTTACGTTGTGATTGCAGACGAATTAAAAGAGGATGCAAAAGGAACGATTACCGCATTGCACAAAGTAGGTATTAAAAAAATTATGATGCTTTCAGGTGATAAGGATTCCATTACCCAAAAAGTCGCTAAAGAATTGAATATTGAAAATGCTAAAGGTGGTTTACTACCAGAAGATAAATTAAACGAAGTAGAAACTCTAAAGAAGAATCCTGAAAATAAAATTGCATTTATTGGTGATGGAATTAATGATGCGCCTGTTTTAGCAGCAAGTAACGTTGGTATTGCTATGGGTGGTTTAGGTAGTGATGTTGCTATTGAAACCGCAGATGTCATTATTCAAACTGACCAACCCTCAAAAGTTGTCAGAGCGATTAAAATAGGTCGTTCAACTCGTAAAATCGTGTGGCAAAATATCATATTAGCGTTTGGAGTCAAAGTGATTGTATTGCTGCTAGGAGCAGGTGGCCTAGCAACAATGTGGGAAGCGGTTTTTGCAGATGTTGGTGTGGCTTTATTGGCGATTCTCAATGCAGTTAGGCTGCAGAACATGAGTTGGTCATAACTGATATAAATATTGATGTATTGTCAACTAAAAAAAAGCTCCGTCATTATTGAGGTTACGTAACTTTTCCCGGAAAGGGATTACTTTCAATAATCCCGAAAACGTATCCAATACAAATAGAGAAACCACAAATGAGATAAAGCGTATTTTCCTTTGTATTACTCAAGCAAGCTTGGTTGATTTCGGAAAATAAAAAACCCACAACTTGCATTGTGGGTCTTCTTTTGCGGAGAAAGAGGGATTCGAACCCCCGGAGGTGTGACCCTCGCTGGTTTTCAAGACCAGTGCATTCGACCACTCTGCCATTTCTCCAATAGCGGGTGCAAATATAAAACCCTTTTTCATTCAAGGCAAAGTATTTTTAATAAATTTTAAAATTGAGAAATTCAATACTCATATTAATAATTGATAAGAAGAATATGGGCGAAGAGCACAACATTCAATACTTTTGCAAAAAATAAGTCATGGATATTATACAGGATTTAAAATGGCGTTATGCCACAAAAAAATTTGATGCTAATAAAACACTTCAACCCCATAAATTAGAGTTGCTGAAAGAGGCTTTTAATCTTACTGCTTTGTCATATGGGCTTCAGACGTTGAGGTTGGTTGTGGTTACGGATAAAACTATTAGGGAAAAATTAGTAGCTGAAGCCTTTGGCCAGCGCCAAGTAGTTGATGCTTCACACCTTTTAATTATTTGTATAGATAAGGTTATTGATACTGAGGACGTTGATTCTCATTTTGATACTATAAAAACCATCAGAAAAACTCCAGACGAAATTTTGGATCCCTACAAAATACAAATGAATGAAACCATTGCTAATATGTCTAGTTCTGAAAAACAAGCATGGGCAAAAAACCAGGCTTATATAGCACTTGGCAATTTAATGACGGTTTGTGCCGTAGAACGAATTGATAGTTGCCCGATGGAAGGTTTTAATCCAGAAGCATTTGATGACATTCTAAAATTGAAGTCTAAAAATTTGGAATCTGTTCTGTTGCTACCAGTGGGGTATAGAGCTGATGATGATATGTTTTCAGGTTTTAAAAAAGTAAGAAAGTCGGTTTATGAAACTGTAATTGAATTATAAGCCCATTAGACTAAGGCTTGTCAAAATAGTATATTTGTGTTTAAATTAATTTAAAAGAAACCTATGCCAGGATTTGAATTATTCAGTGATGCTGAACGTAATGAAGTTAATGATGTTTTAGACAATGGAGTGTTGATGCGCTATGGGTTTGATGGTATGCGGAAAGGGCATTGGAAGGCCAAAGAACTAGAATCGGAATTGTGCACTGCATTTAAAACAAACCATGTGCAATTGGTCTCTAGCGGTACGGCTGCAGTTTCTGTGGCTTTAGCCTCAGCAGGAGTAGGAGCAGGTGATGAGGTTATAATGCCAAGCTTTACGTTCGTTGCGAGTTTTGAAGCCATTATGATGCTTGGTGCTATCCCTGTTTTAGTTGATATTGACGATACGCTTTGTTTAGATTCAAAGGCTGTAGAGCGAGCTATTACAGAAAAAACTAAAGCTGTTATGGTCGTGCAAATGTGTGGTAGTATGGGGGATATGGACGCTATACAGGCAGTATGTAACAAACATAATTTATTACTCATTGAAGATGCTTGTCAAGCTATTGGAGGCACCTATAAAAATAAGCCTTTGGGCAGTATTGGGGATTTAGGATGTTTTTCGTTCGATTTTGTAAAGACCATTACTTGTGGAGAGGGGGGAGCAGTGATTACTAATAACGAGCAGTATTATATAAATGCAGATCATTATTCAGATCATGGACATGACCATATTGGGAGTGATCGAGGAGCCGAGACACATCCATTTTTAGGCTATAATTTTAGAATATCAGAATTACATGCGGCTGTTGGGTTGGCACAAGTAAGGCGATTACCCGAGTTTTTAGACATTCAGAAAAAACATTTTGAGATATTAAGACAGGAATTGTCTAAAATCTCCGAAATGGAATTTAGGTCGGTTCCAGAGGGTGGAGTGGAAAGTTGTGCTTTTCTCAATTTCTTCTTACCAGATACCGAAACAGCTCTAAAAGTTTCCAAAGCCTTTGGTGAGAATGGTATTGATGCCTGTTGGAATTATTACAACAACAATTGGCACTATATTAGAAAATGGCACCATCTTAAAGATGCCAAATCATTATATCCATTATCTTATGAAATTAAAGCTGCACTAGAAAAACTCAAGACTCAAGATTTTTCACAGTCGGATCATTACATAGGCAGAAATATTTCTTGCCTCATTAAATTGTCCTGGACTGAAGCGGAGGTTAAGGAAAGAGCTGAAAAGATGAAATCAATCATTGAAACAGTTATTTAAGGTCTTTATTTGATCTAATACTGTTTTTGTATAGCTTTTGTTGGGGTCAATAATTAGAGTAGTCTCCAATCATTTCATAGTTTTACAAAAAAACAACATGAAAAAGCTATACATTCTCTTCATACTATCTAGTTTTACTGTAGTTAGAATGTCTTTTGGGCAACAAATGCCCATTGACTTTTCAGCAGCATCTGATAACTTTAATGGGTTTAGTGGCAGTAGTTTTTCATTTACTACTGACCCAGATGATTCAGGAAATGATGTTGGACAATTTTTTAATGATGGCAATGTAACTTGGCAAGGATTTTATATCGATTTGAATGTCCCAATTAATTTGGATGATGGAAAAGAGATTACCTTGAATTTTTATCAATTTGACCCTAATAACCATACCATCTACATTAAACTTGAAAATGGTACTAACCCAGATGTAGAGGTTGTTCAAAATAATTCAACGGTGGGCTGGACTAATGATATAACCTTTGACTTTTCTAATGCAACCTATAGCGGTACTTCTAATACTGTTGATGCTACAGGAACGTATTCAAGGTTAACTATTTTCATTGATGGAGGCGCAATGTCTTCAGGAACGTATTTGATTGATAATATCAACGATGGCTCAGAACCAACAGACCCTAATGCCCTAGATGTTGAATATACTGATTTGGTCTGGGCGGATGAGTTTAGTACTGATGGTACTGTCAACAGCACAAATTGGTTTCACCAAACACAATTACCATCTGGGGGAAGTTGGTTTAACGGGGAAGAGCAACATTATACTGACCGTACAGACAACTCATTTGTAACTGGGGGATTTTTGAATATAGTTGCAATTAAAGAGAACTTTACAGATCAAGGAGAAACAAAACAATATACTTCTGCGAGACTCAATTCTAAATTTGCTTTCACTTATGGTAGAGTAGATGTCCGGGCACAGCTACCTTTTGGAGAAGGAACATGGCCAGCAATTTGGACTTTAGGTAAAAATATAAATGAGGATGGTGCATATTGGGATAATCAGGGGTTTGGAACGACCAGTTGGCCTGCTTGTGGTGAAATCGATATTATGGAGCACGGTTTACATAGTACCAATGAAGTAAGTGTAGCATTGCATACTCCATCGAGTTTTGGGAATACAATGAATACATCAACCGAGGTGATATCGGACGTAGCCAATAACTTTCATATCTATTCCATGAACTGGTCACCAGATGAAATAGCATTTTTAGTAGATGGAAACGTTATTTACCGTTACAACCCTACAGTTAAAGATGCTAATACATGGCCTTTTGATGAACCTCAATACCTATTGTTAAATATTGCAATGGGTGGTATATCTGGAACTATAGACCCTTCCTTTACGGAAAGTAGTATGATTGTGGACTATGTTAGGGTTTATCAAAATAATTCTCTTAGTACAGAAGACAGAGACCTAAACAAAACTAAAATTTATCCAAATCCATCGTCAAATCAAGTGAATATTCAATCAAATGTTAATTTCGATAGTATAAGACTTTATACCGTTTTGGGTGAGTTGGTTTTGGACACCAAGGGTGAAAAACAAATTGATGTCAGTGGAGTTTCAGCGGGTATTTATATTTTGAAACTAAACAGTTTGGAAAAAAGTATTTCCCGAAAAATTATTATTGATTAATAACAATCTTATAATTCAATACTTTTAACTACTCATTATTTTATTGGTAGAAATATTTCTTGCTTAATTAAGTTGTCTTGGATTGAAGAGAAGTTGAAACAACGGACAAAACCCATGACAAAAGTTATACGTTCTGTAATAGAGTGGTATTGTGCATTTTTAGTAACTTTAAGTTAATGAAATACTTTTGGTTACTTTTTTCATGTTTATTTTCTAATGCTCTTGTCTCACAAAGTGACAATAAATTTGCATTAAAAACAATTACGGTTGATGAGGGCCTTTCTGCTAACGCCGTATTTGGTGTTGAACAAGATAGCTTAGGCTATTTGTGGTTCGCTTCCCCGAACGGCTTAAACAAGTATGATGGAAGAACATTTAGGTTTTATCCAAAAAACTTTGTTAGTGAAGATGATATTATTGTCTATGATCGAAAACTCTACAAAGATAAAGAAGGCATTTTATGGGTTATTACAGGTGAGCGAGAGATTGAAAAATATAACACCTTGTCAGACAGTTTTGAAAAAAACAATTGGTTCCCCTTACCAAAAACAATATTTCAGGACAGTTATTTAAATAGGTTTGTTGGAACTTCAAACAACGGAATTTTTAAAATAAGCAATACTACTAGAGATACAATTCAACTTATTGAAAAAAAAGATTTTGCAAAGAATGTCAATGGTTTTGTAGAATTTAAAGATCATATTTGGGCCTCGTCTACCTCTGGTATTTTTAAAATAAAAAAAGATAATTCGTATGAATTAATCAAATTACCGATTCTAAATAACCGCGATATAACCCTAATGGATGCGTCTATAAAACATGGCTTATGGGTAGGGACTTACATGAATGGACTTTATTATTTAGACCAGAAAAATGAAACTTTTAAACTTTTTGAAGGCTTTATCAATCACCCACTTCCGAAAGACATTTATATACACAACGTTTTTTTTGACAGTAAAAACCGTTTATGGTTAGGTACTTATGGTCAGGGAATTTACTTAATAGACTTCCAAAACACGGATATCGTAAATTTAAAGCCTGAAAAGAATAATCCCTACACCTTACATTATGACTGTATATCTTCAGTTTTTGAAGACGATAACCAAACCATTTGGTTTGGTACAGATGGAGGTGGAGTAAGTTATTATGATGAAAAACTGGTTAAATTTCAGTCTCTTACAGATTATAAAGTGCCAGAAGGTATTAATTTAAAAATTGTTAAATCCTTGGCTCTGGATCGACAAAAAAACCTCTGGATTTCAACACACAATTACGGATTGTTAAAATTAGACAGTACAAAAACAAATATTGAAACGATAACACGAGAAAATTCGGGCTTAAATTCAAATAAAGTTGCTTTTATTAAACAGATAGGAGATGACTTGTGGATTGCTAATGAAATACACGAAATTCAAATACTCCATAAAGACGGCGGGTTTACAACATTTAATAAAAACTCAAAACCTAAGTTAGATGTTGGCTACATTTATGAAATCTTTCAAGACTCAAATAAACGCATTTGGTTAACAACTGCTGATAACGGCTTAGTTCAGTTTGATAGAGAAAAAGGTATAGTAAAGCAGTTTAAGTATCACCCAGAGGATTTCAATTCTATTTCTAGCAATCTTATTTTTTCAATTGAGGAAGGACAAGATGGTATTATCTGGATTGGTACAAAGTACAAGGGACTATGCCGTGTTGATACATATACTAATAAGGTAACACGTTATCCACAGATTGATGGTATGTTAAGAACCATATTTGTAGATACCGAGAATAATCTATGGATAGGAACAAATACCAACGGGTTAATTTTCTTTAACCCTAGCACCAATGAAATAAAATACTTTACAGAAAGTGATGGATTGGCAGGGAATACCATTTTTTCTATTTTACCTAATGAAGATGAATTGTGGTTAGGTTCTAACAAAGGCATTTCAAAGTTAAATATGATCACAAATGAAATTGAAAATTTTGATACAGAGGAAGGCTTACAATCCTTAGAATTTAACGATAATGCTGCCATAAAGGATATAGATAATAACATGTTCTATTTTGGAGGACTTAAAGGGGTTAATTGGTTTAACCCAAATAATTTTGAGAAGAATAGCTACAAACCTCAAACCAGAATTTCCAAAATTGAGGTTATGGACACTCTTTATAATTTATATGATGAATCAAATTTTAAGAGTCATCAAAACACCATCAGTTTTACATTCTCAAGCCTTCATTATTCTGCACCTGCCAGGAATCAATTCAAATACAAACTCGTTAATTATGACAAGAGTTGGCAATCGGCAGGAAACATAAATAATGTACGTTATACCAATCTACCTCCCAATGATTATGAGTTTCAGGTAATTTCCAGCAACTATGACGGTGTTTGGAACGAAACACCAGCTACCTACAGCTTTAAGATTAATAAACCTTGGTTTGCAACAAATTTAGCATATACGCTTTATGGCTTATTGATTTTAACAGCGCTACTTGTCTTCTTTAAATATTTAAAATGGCGATTACAAATAAAAAATAAATTAGAGTTTGAACATAAGGAAGCAACACGCTTAAAACAATTGGATGAGTTTAAAAACAGGCTTTTTACCAATATTTCCCATGAGTTTAGAACACCTTTAACCTTGATTTCTGGCCCTATTGACAACCAGCTAAACAAGCCCAGCTTAAACTCAGACGATAAGGAGGAACTCTCCTTAGTAAAACGAAATGCCAAGCGCTTATTGAATTTGGTCAATCAAATTCTTGATTTATCCAAATTAGAATCAGGACATTTAAAACTCAATGTCAGTGAAGACGATTTGGATGTGTTTTTAAAGCAGTTGGCGCATCTATTCGATTTTAAAGCAAAGCAAAAGGGTCTTGATTTTTACTATGAAGTAAATACTTCTGATAAGGCTTGGTTTGATAGAGATGCTCTAGAGAAAATAGTCACCAATTTACTGTCTAACGCTTTAAAATATACACCACAAGGTGGTCGCATACGCTTTAATGCCCAAAATAACGATGGGCAGTTAATTATAACTGTTCTCAACTCTGGCTCAACACTTAATCAGGACGACTTACAAAAATTGTTTGAGCGTTACTACCAAGCAGATAAACACAGTGACGGGGCTGGTATTGGTCTATCCTTAGTCAGGGAGCTTGTTACATTATCCCATGGCAGTATTGTAGCCCATATTGTAAATACCGATGAGATTCAATTTACGGTATCACTTCCAATAGAGCGGTCTTACTTTAAGGCTTCCGAGATTTCCGATCGACTAGACAGAGATACTTCAACAGAAATAGACAAAGCAAAGGTTGTAATAGATGCTCTAAACAAGGAAAATCAAAAGGACCAACCGCTTATACTAATAGTAGAAGACGATGAAGACATTAGGTTATATCTTAAATCTATTTTAAAACACCACTACAAACTTATCGAAGCCACAAATGGTGAATCTGGAATTGATAAAGCCTTACAAAACATACCAGACCTTATTATCAGTGATGTAATGATGCCAATTAAAGATGGTATTGAATTATGTAATGTGCTAAAGCAAGATGATAAAACAAGTCATGTCCCAATTGTATTACTAACCGCAAAGAGTGATAAAGCTCATGAGATCGAAGGGTTAAAGATTGGTGCAGATGCATACATCACCAAACCTTTTGATAAAGAAAAACTGCTGATCCAGGTAAAGAATTTAATTGAGTTACGCCTTAAATTACAACAGCGCTATGGGCAGAACTTTAAATTAAAGGAGGTAGCTGTAACAAGTATTGAGCAAGAGTTTGTAAACAAGTTAAAAACAATTTTAGACAGCCATATTACAGACAGTTCTTTTACGGTGGAAGCATTAAGCGAACACCTCGCTATGAGCCGTATGCAGTTGCATAGAAAGATCAAGGGCATGATAGGTGTTTCTGCTTCAGAATTTATTAACAACGAGCGCTTAAAATTAGCGGTAGAACTATTAGAACGTACCGATAGAACTATTGCTGAAATTGCCTACGAAACGGGTTTTAATTCCCCATCTTATTTTAACAGATGCTTTAAAAAGGTTTACGGTAAGGCTCCGGGAAGTTATATTGCAGAAGCATAGATTCTCCAGATAACTTTGACCTCTACGAAGTTGTCCAACACCATAATATTAGTTTTCCAAACACTACAAAAACCCACAGAGAGGGTAAAAACAATTCAGTATTCAGGGTGTCTCTAATTATTAGATGTATATCTCACAAATACGTTAAGTGGTTGTAAAACAATGATTTGAACATTTGTTTTCTTCAGATTTGACTTTTGTTACATAAGTTCAAGAGAATGTTACATATGTGCACCAGCAAACAATAAACACAAAGTACATTTGGTAAAAATCAACATCTAGGAAAGCAATCCTATATAAGCAATTATCCAGACTATGGATGTTAAAAACATTAAAAGCACAGTACCTAATAAAGACATTTACATCTCTTTTGACCATTTAAAAAATGGAAAGTACACCGTTAAATTATTGTTGAACAATAAAGTGTTTAAAGCAATAAAATTAAGAAAAGAATGAATTTTAATAAAAACTATAATAACTATGAAAACTACGAAAACACAATTAATCGATTTTTTGAGACATCAAAGATGGGGTTTAATTTTATTAACAGCGATACTATTTTATGGCTGTGAAAAAGAAGAATCAATAGAATATGAAGAAAGCAATTTTGAAACCTTTAATATAAAAAGTATTAAGAATACTGTTTCGATAAGCTCTTCCGGCTTTGATTTTGAAGCTCCAGATCAGATACCCTCAGGGTGGACTACTTTTGAGTATCAAAATAATGCTCATCACCCACACTTCTTTATTTTAGAAAAAATGCCAGAGGGTTTTGATGTTAACAATTCTATCAATGAGGTAGTGCCTCTTTTTCAAGAAGGTATGGATTTTATAATAGACGGAGATTTTGATAGTGCTCTAGCAGCATTTGGTAACTTACCTGCTTGGTATTTCCAAGTTGTAATAGTTGGTGGACCAGGTATGGTATCAGCTGGTGAGTCAGCTATAAGTACTGTTAATTTAGAGCCAGGGACTTACGTTATTGAATGTTACGTAAAGTTGCCAGATGGTACATTTCATACCACGCTTGGTATGATAGACCAAATTATAGTCACTGAAGAGTCTAACAATAATGTTGTACCAAAAGCAGATGTAAATATCAATGTATCAAGTACAAGCGGAATAGAGATCCTTAATACTATAAAACCAGGATTACGCACTTTTGAAGTTAATTTTGAAGACCAAATCGTTCATGAGCATTTTCTCGGCCATGATGTGCAGTTAGTAAAATTAGAAGACACTGCGGATATCAGCTCCTTAAACGCTTGGATGAACTGGTCAGCACCTTTAGGTTTAACTGGTCATGGTGTAGATGGTGTTACCTTTATTGGGGGAACACAAGAAGCCCCTGCAGGAGATACTACCTATTTTACAGCGCTTTTAAAACCAGGTAATTATGCATTGATTGCAGAGGTGCCAGACCCAATGTCTAAAGGAATGTTACAAACTTTTACAGTACCTTCAAATTAAACAACTTTAGTTAGTTCGACAATGTTTAAGTCTAGCTAATCCTAAAATGAACTATGAAATGCCCTTTTGAGGGCATTTTATAATCACAATAAAATCTTATTTTTATAAATAATAAACCAAAGATTATGAAATATTCAACCCTTTTTTTAGTCCTTACATTATTTTTAACTGGCTGTAAAACTGATAAAAATGACAATCAAGAAACTCTAATAAGCAAAGAGGAAATGGTTAAGGACAAGACCATTAAAATTGTTACCCGCGCCATGGAGTTTGATATGGCAGATACTATCCCTTCTGGCTGGAACACTTTTAAATACGACAATAGAGCTGAGGAAACCCATTTTTTTCGATTTGTAAAATTGCCAGAAGGCATTACGGTCGAAAATTTTATTAATGAAGCTGACCCTGTTTTTGAGGAGGGTATGGACTTGATCAATGCCGGTAAACCCGAAGAAGGTTTTGCCGCTTTCGGAAAAATGCCAGAATGGTTCAGTAACGTCGTTCCAAGTGGTGGTTCTGGCTTAATTGCTCCAAAATCATCGGCTATTTCTACACTTTACCTAGAACCTGGTCTTTACAGTGTTGAGTGTTATGTAAAAATGCCAAATGGTAAGTTTCATTCTACTATGGGCATGGTGAAGCAGGTCTATGTGTCCGAAGCTAATAGTGGTCTCAAACCTCCGATAGCAACAGATACTATTTCAATTAAGGAAGATGGCTTTCATTTTGATAGAAACATCACAAAAGGCACACACGTTTTTCAAGTAGATATTGTGAACCAAAAACTACATGAAAATTTTGCGACTTCAGATATTCACCTCGTAAAATTAGAGGACTACGCTAGCATGGAAGACTTAGAGGCATGGATGGTTTGGTATGATCCTAAAGGGTTTATAACACCTGTACCAAAAGGATTAACATTTTTAGGAGGGTATAATGATGATGATGAAAGCAGTACTGGTTATTTTGAGGTCGACTTAAAACCTGGAAATTATGTTTTTATTGCTGAAGTACCAAATGCCAAAGCTAAAGGCATGCTTCATACTTTTGAAGTACTCGATTAATAATTAACGTAGTCAATAATCTCTAATCCATAGCCAATAATACCAACACGTTTGGTTTGTTCGCTATTTGAAATAAGTCTTAGTTTTGAAATATTAATATCGTGAAGAATCTGAGCGCCAATCCCGAAATCCTTATTGTCCATAGGGATTCTTGGTGCTTTTACCAATTCACCTTTCACTTGGTTTTCTTTTAAAATCGACAGACGACTTAAGAGGTTGGTTGATTGATTTTGCTGATTTATAAAAATGATGGCTCCTTTGCCAGCATCGTTGATGACCTTAAACATATCGTCTAATTTCTTATCAGCATTGTTGGTCAATGTACCGAGAATGTCATTATTGATTAATGTAGAATTCACTCGGGTTAAGACTGATTCTTTTGAAGTCCAATTGCCTTTGGTTAAAGCAATATGTACTTGATTATTGGTTGTTTGTTCGTATGCACGTAATCTAAAACTCCCGAACCTAGTTTCTATATCAAAATCACTCTTCTTTTCAATTAAAGAATCGTGTTCCATTCGGTAGGCTACTAAATCTTCTATGGATACAATTTTTAAATCAAACTTTTTAGCAACATCATAAAGCTGAGGTAACCTTGCCATAGTACCATCTTCATTCATAATCTCTACAATGACACCTGCGGCTTCAAAACCAGCTAAGCGCGCAAAATCAATGGCGGCTTCGGTATGGCCTGTTCGTCTTAAGACACCACCTTCTTTGGCCACTAAAGGAAAAATATGTCCTGGTCTTGCCAATTCGTGTGGCTTAATATCCTTATTAATTAAGGCCTGTACTGTTTTGGCTCTATCCGAAGCTGAAATTCCAGTAGTAACACCATTACCTCGTAAATCTACAGACACTGTAAATGCCGTTTCCATAGGGTCAGTGTTGTTGCGAACCATCATATTTAAGTCGAGTTCCTTGCAACGCTGTTCTGTTAAAGGAGCACAGATGAGGCCACGTCCATGTTTAGCCATAAAGTTTATGGTCTCAGGAGTGACACGTTCTGCTGCAGCCAAGAAATCACCTTCATTTTCCCTGTTTTCATCATCTACAACGATAATGACTTTGCCCTGTCGGATGTCTTCAATGGCTTCTTCTATGGTATTTAGTTGAATGTCTTTATTCACAGTATGCGCTAACATTAGGGTGTCTTTTGATTTTGCAAATGTACACTTAATTTATCTTTTCTAGTGTAGAGAGATGGAAGTCGTGCTTCATTTTACTCTTATATAAAAAATGTTTAAGAGGGTAGAAGGGAAGGCTCAATAAAATTAAGAGAGGGTTTGCTTTTTTGTTTTTAAGATTTAGACTTTTGTAAAATTTCAAATAATATAAAGTTGAGACGACCACGTAGATAATGAATATGATAAAGGAAATAATGCTTAAGTCTCTAACGGTTATAGCTAATTCTGGCAATTTATTGTTTTTAAATACAAAATGTAGTACCAATAAAATAGCACCAATACTGTAGGTTACCAAACTAGTGGTTGAATAATCTATATAATCTTTTAAATGTTGCTTAGCTTTTAATAGAAAATCTGGGACGTTTAAGCCTTTATTCTTTAACGTATCAAGAGAAATATTCCGGTCAGACAGTTGTTGTAGGGCAATTTGTTTTGGTTTTTTATCTATATCGAATTCATCATGATTTTTAACGACTTCTACTAATTCCTCGATGCTATGCTTATTATAATAGCTGTAAGATTGAATGGCTTTGATATCTTCTGTTCCAGACTGCTCTTTAACTTTGAATAGTTTTTTTAGAGGTACTAAAATAATGTCCATTTCAAACAAGCCTCTATCTTTGGTTGCCCTAGAGGTTAAATAGATACTAAATGGCAACATAATAAGTGTCGATAACCATGTCCCAAGAACAGGATCTAAGGCTCCGTCTTTTGCGCTGTTTTTTGTGAACAAACCTATGAAGTGATACGTTAAAAATAGTAATATGGCAATAACCATTGGTAATCCTAGACCACCTTTTTTAATTAAGGCGCCAAGTGGAGCTCCAACGAAAAAGAGAATAATACAGGCAAAAGCCAGTACGTATTTTTCGTGTAAAGCAATTATATGTCTGTTTCTCCACGCCGAACGTTCTTTATAGCTTTTTTTGTTGGTCTTTAAAATCTGTTCAGTGCTATTGGTACTGTTCAGTGCTAGATTCGTTATCTGTAGTTGTGTTTTGGTTTCAAAAAGATCCAGGACATTCCCTGTGAATGAAGTATCTTTTCTAACTTCAAAATTATTTTGTAAAGCTTCATACGTTGTACGGTTGTATAAGGTCTTGGATAAGGTTTCGTAATCCTTTTTTCTAGCTTGTTTCAAGGTGTCAATCGTGTAGTTTAATTCACTTACATTTAGCATGTTATAGCGATTGTCACTACTTTTGTCTTCGAGATCTATGTTGTTGAGGTTGCCTAAGTCTACATTGATAATATACTGATCAAATGTGCTTTTAGCATGCGGCATTTTCTCTCTATACTTTCTAGAATCCCTACTAACGAGTTCATCGTAGTAGTTACCATCATTTAATTGTAATTGAAGAATTTCAGAGTCCTCACTACTAATCAACTCGCCAGTTTCAGCAATAATAACGGTATAGTTACCTTGTTTAACTGCTTTCTTTTTATGAATTATGACGTTTTCTAAATATTGTCCACGATCACCAGTTTTCTTGTCAACTTTAATATTGATATTTCCGATTTCATTAAACTGTCCTTCTGCAATGGCCATTGCGGGCTTTAGCTTGGCAATGTTTCTTCTTAAATTATAAGATTCGTATTCAGCCCAAGGGATAACATTATTGGCAAAGAAAAATGCTAAGATTGAAAGTCCAAAAATGAAAACCGCAAGACTGCGCATGGCACGCTGCAACGAAATACCGGTTGATTTCATGGCGGCAAACTCATAGTTTTCGGCAAAATTTCCAAAGACCATTATTGAGGCAAGGAGTATGGTCAATGGTAGTACAAGTGGCACCATTTTAGGTGCAAAATACAAGAGGAACTTTGCCACTACAGTAATATCCAAATCCTTACCTGCCAACTCTGAAATATAGAGCCATATAGTCTGTAGGACAAAGATGAACATGAGTATAATAAATACACTCAAAAAGGTTTTTAAGTAGGTAGTGAGTATGTACCTGTCGAGTATTTTCAACCTAATCTAATTTATTGATGTAGTAATCTTTGTATTTACTGGCATCAAATGTAAATAAGGTTTTTGATATCGGTTCGTTGGTTTTAAAAGAATTAACAGTCAAAGTCGTTTTTGTACCGTTTTTCCCAACTTCTATTAAGTTATAGATGTGTTTTGTAGTGGCATCAATACCTAAAAGCACATGCTTTATCTCAGAATTAGTATCTATAGGTGTCAATTTTACAAACTGAATTTTACGTCCTTTTACATTTTGAAGGATATCCATTTTATAAGTATAACCATCTTCATAAAAGGATAGCATTTTACTTGGTGTAATTGTGCTTTCATCATCTGAGTTATCTGAAGAAATAGTCACTTCTTCATCTTCCGGACTTATGGTGTATAGGGTTTTACCATCAAATATTCTTGTAATGCCCAATACATTCAGCAAATATTTATCACCTTCAATGGTAACATCACCTTTGGTTTCCTGATTGATGTTTTCACTAACATTGCTCAACTCGTATTTAAAGCTAAGAGCTATGTTATTATAGCTTTTCACTTTTGTGCTCACTTCATTCAATAAGGCTTTTGCGTTACTGTCTGATTGGGCCTGCAATGAACCTATAAATAGGAACCCGATTAAAACTAATATATGTCTCATTATTTTTACGTATTTAACTATTTTCATTTTCCAGGAGTTGATCAAGGGCTACAAAATCTGCCACTAAAACCTGCCGTGCTTTGCTACCTTCAAAAGGACCAACAATTCCGGCAGCTTCTAATTGATCGATAATTCTACCGGCTCTATTATACCCTAATTTCAGTTTTCGTTGTAGTAAAGACGCCGAACCTTGCTGTGCTGTCACAATAATTTCTGCTGCTTCCCTGAACAATTTATCTCTATCCGCTATATCAATATCAATATTTGTGCCACCTTCTTCACCGACATATTCTGGCAATAAATACGCATCTGGATAGGCCTTTTGAGAACCAATAAACTCAGTGATTTTTTCAACTTCTGGGGTATCCACAAAGGCACATTGAATACGTATCATATCGTTACCTTGAGTAAAAAGCATATCACCGCGACCAATCAACTGATCGGCACCCGAGCCATCTAAAATGGTTCTAGAGTCTATTTTCGATGTTACTCTAAAGGCTATCCTTGCTGGAAAGTTTGCCTTAATAATACCTGTGATGACGTTAACCGATGGTCTTTGTGTGGCAATAATTAAGTGAATACCAATGGCTCTTGCCAACTGAGCTAAACGAGCGATAGGGGTTTCTACCTCTTTCCCCGCCGTCATAATTAAATCCGCAAACTCATCTACCACCAAAACAATATAAGGCAAGAACTGATGCCCTTCATTTGGGTTCAGTTTCCTCGCTTTAAACTTAGCATTGTATTCCGCTATATTTCTACAGAATGCATTTTTAAGCAAGTCGTAGCGGTTGTCCATTTCAATACAGAGGGAGTTTAAGGTATGTATCACCTTCGTATTATCCGTAATAATAGCATCTTCACTATCAGGTAATTTGGCCAAATAGTGACGTTCTATTTTATTGAATAAGGTTAATTCTACTTTCTTAGGATCAACCAGTACAAACTTAACTTCAGCAGGATGTTTTTTGTACAAAAGTGAAGTCAATACTGCGTTTAGCCCTACCGATTTACCTTGTCCCGTAGCACCTGCCATCAAAAGATGTGGCATCTTAGCCAAGTCAACCACTAAAGTTTCATTACTAATGGTTTTCCCTAGTGCAATAGGCAGTTGCATTTTACTATTCTGAAATTTTTGCGAGGCAATAGCCGAATGCATAGAAACGATTGTGGCATTTTTGTTTGGAACTTCAATACCAATGGTGCCTTTGCCAGGAATAGGGGCAATGATACGGATACCTAATGCCGAAAGCGATAAAGCAATATCGTCTTCTAAATTTTTAATTTTTGAAATCCGGACTCCAGCCTCGGGGACAATTTCATAAAGTGTAACTGTTGGTCCTATCGTTGCTTTAATACTAGAAATCCCAATCTTATAATTATTGAGGGTTTCAACAATTCGGTTTTTGTTTTCCTCTAATTCTTCCTGATTGATAGCGATGCCTTCGTTATCATATTTTTTAAGAAGATCTAAAGTCGGAAATTGATATTTACCAAGTTCAAGAGTTGGGTCGTATTGCCCAAAATCTTCCACTAATTTATCCGAGAGATTGTCAGTTTCAGAAGCTTCTTCCTTGGTTGTTTCCACTTCCATTTCTAACTGAGGCTCTTCAACTTCTACCTTTACGTCTTTAGCTTTATCACTCGATTTCTCTGGTTTAGAATGTTTGGTAATTGTAGGCTCTAAATTTTCAAGCGGAATTTCAAAAGCAGATTTTATGTCTTTAGCTTCCTCCGATAAGCTATTATCAATCGGAACAGTAACATCATCTTCTGAAGAGGGATCAAATTCCGATGTCATTTCTTTTTTAGCTTTCTTGAAGAAATTCACAAATGTATCACCCGTCACTTTAAAACGAATGGCTAAATACGTAATCAGACCAAAAACAAGAAGGAGAATTGTTCCTATTTTGCCAATATAGTCCTGAAAGAAATGGTTCATTTCATAACCGATGGTACCGCCGAGGATGTCATATTTGTGTGTGAAGAATCCAAAAAAGATAGAGAGCCAAATCACTATGAGCGTGCCCCAAATCCAATGTTTTCGTAATCGCTGCATTTTGAGGTTTAAAGTGATGTAAACCCCAGATAGGAATAATAATCCCGAAAAAATGAATGATGGAATACCGAAACCTTTAGTGATAAAAAGATCACTAACCTGCGCTCCAAGAATACGTGCCCAGTTTTTGGCTTCTGCATCACGACCCGGAAATTCTGATAAGATACTTTGGTCTTCTTTGCCTGTAAATAGAAACGACAAGAAAGAAATAAAAAGTAAAACCCCTAATATAATCAGTAAACTCCCAAAAATGAGTTTTTGCTGATTAGATAATTTAAACGACGGCCGTTTTAATTTAGTTTTTTTAGCAGGTTTCTTTTTGGTTGATTTTTTCTTTGCCATGTTCACTTTCCGGATAACGGAAATCAATTGATTACAAAATATGCCCTGAGTTGTTCAGGATTGAGTTGATTCGCAACTCAACAAAAATACAAATAACAAACGTTTATCCTAATGGTTTTGGTATCTATAGTATAGGTTTAATAAAAGAATTTCTTGAATCGAACTATCATCGAGTAATTGTCTTAGTAGTATACTGCTCGTTTAAGTTTGACCTGGTAATCAAAAACCGAAACTCTGTTATTTAGATTCCCATTTTCATGGGAATGACAATCCTGCCTGATGGCAGGTTCAAAGGAAACTCGGACGCAAGGCGCCGAGAAATTATTTTCGATTATCAGTTTTATAAACCCTAAAGTTTGGGAATATAGATAATGCAGGCTACGATAATAGCAATAATTGAAGCGATAAAAACTGCCCCTGCACCAACATCTTTTATCAGTCCAATTTTAGGATGGTGTTCTGGGTGAATAAAATTGGCAATATATTCTATGGCAGTATTAACTCCCTCAACACTCATAACCACAGCTATCATCACTAATTGGATCAACCACTCGGTAGTAGAAATATTATAGTAAAAGCCAGCAATAGTAACAAGTACTGCAATGATTAATTGCAACTGGATACTTTTTTCGGTTTTCACTAAAACCACCAATCCCTTAAAAGCATAACCTACACTTTTAAGGCGATTGATAGCATATGATTCTTTTTTAGACATTAGGAAAGCGCATTGAGAGCAGCCTCATAGTTAGGCTCGTTTCCTGTTTCTGGTACTTGTTCGGTATAGACTACAGTACCATTTTCGTCAACAACAACTATTGATCTTGATAATAAGGTCTCAAACCCACCATCCGCAAATGTGACGCCATAGGTTTTTCCAAACTCACCAGTTTTATAATCAGTCAAAGTAATGACATTTTCTAAGCCTTCAGCACCACAAAAGCGTTCCATAGCAAAGGGTAAATCCTTAGATATGCAGAGCACTTTAGTGTTTTCTAATTGACTTGCTTTTTCATTAAAGGTACGCACGGATTGTGAGCATACACCTGTATCTACACTTGGGAAAATATTAAGAACTAATCGATGCCCTTTAAAATCATTCAGGGATTTCCTAGACAGGTCCTTAGATGCTGTTAATTTAAAATCTGGTGCTTTGTTACCAACGTTTGGTAATTCACCTATAGTGTTCACGGGTGTTCCACCCAAAGTTACATTAGCCATATTATTTCTTTTTTTAAGAATGTTAAAATTAAAGAATATCTATGGTTTAAATGTGAAGGAAATGATAATGTTTTTTGGAAAAGCGTGAAGCATGAAGATTGAAGTGTGAAGCGCGAAGTATGAAGTATGAAGTGAGAAGTGTGAAGCATGAAGTATTGGTAAAATGTTTTTATTTCCTAACTCCTAACTCCTAACTCCTAACTCCTAACTCCTAACTTCCGACTTCAAAACTTCTACCTCAATTCCGCTCCAAGCTTAGATTCAAAGTTTTTTTGCAGTTTTCCCATAATCTTATCGATCTGCTTGTCCGTAAGGGTTTTGTTTTCGTCTTGCAGCGTAAAACTCACAGCATAGCTCTTTTTTCCTTCAGGAAGGTTTTTACCCTGGTAGACATCAAACAGATTCACATTCTTCAGTAGTTGCTTTTCTGTTTGTTTGGCAATCGTATGGATGTCATCAAAAGTCACAGCATTATCAATTAGTAAGGCAAAATCTCGGCGTACTTCTGGATACTTCGGAATAGCCTTAAATTTAATTGAATTGTGTTTTGCCATTTCAATAATGGTATCCCAATTAAAATCTGCGAAAAGTACTGGTTGTTGAATACCGAAATGTTTCAGTACAGACTTTTTAACCAACCCGAATTGCACCAACTCTTTTTTACCCAATTGTAATTTTACACCTTCGCTCAACACATCTGTTTTAATGGGTGATGACTTATATCGAGAAATGCCTATACGTTCTAAAACAGATGCAACAATCCCTTTTAAATAAAAGAAATCACTTGGTGTCGTTGAAGAATTCCAACGTTCATTCATTTTATTACCAGTGACAAAGACACTTAAATGTTTTAATTCTTCACGCGATTCGGCGTATTGATGATAGGTCTTCCCGAATTCAAATAATTTTAAATCCGATTGACGCCTATTAATGTTATGAGAAACCGCTTCTAATCCAGAAAATAATAAAGACTGCCGCATTACGCCTAAATCGTTACTCAATGGATTCAGCATTTCTACATTATGCTCTTCCTTTAATTGCTCACTTAATTTTATGTAGTCTGGTGTGGTTAAAGAATTGCCTAAAATCTCATAAAACCCTTGAGCGGCTAATTGATTGCCAATGATATTCTGAAGTTTATAATCTTCAAAACGAGAAGAATTAGAAATAGAAGCGTTGAGTTTTTCAGTAGTTTTGATTTTATTATAACCATAAACCCTAAGAACTTCCTCAATAACATCTGCCTCTCGCTGTACATCGTTTCTGTATGCAGGTACAGTCAATCCTAACCCTGTTTCAGTGACGTTATTGACCTTTATTTCTAGCGAGGTCAATATACTTTTTATGGTTTCTCTCGGAATTTCCTCTCCAATCAATTTCTTGGCATTGTCAAAACTTAGACGGACTTGGTGATCTTCAATCTTCCGAGGATAACTATCTACAATATCACTGGCAATTTCACCTCCGGCAATTTCGCATATCAATAGTGCAGCTCGTTTTAAAGCATATTCTGTAATATTAGGATCGATGCCACGTTCAAACCTAAAAGAAGCATCTGTATTTAAACCATGGCGTTTGGCTGTTTTTCGAACACTGATTGGGTCGAAATAGGCGCTTTCTAAAAAGATGCTCGTTGTGCTTTCTGTAACTCCAGAATTTACACCGCCAAAAACACCAGCGATGCACATTGGCTTTTCGGCATCACAAATCATAAGATCCTCCTCATGCAACTTGCGTTCAACGTCATCTAGAGTTGTAAACTTAGTCCCAGCTTTCAGCGTCTTCACTTTAATGGTATTGCCTTCAATTTTTGCAGCATCAAAGGCGTGTAACGGTTGACCTAATTCGTGTAGCACATAATTGGTAACATCTACAATATTATTTATCGGAGCCAAACCGATAGCTTTTAAACGATTTTGAATCCAGTCTGGGGACGGTCCAACTTTTAAACCAACGATAGTCACACCACAATAACGTGGTGCTTTTTCCTTATCCACAACATCCACATCTATCTTTAATGTTCTGCTGTCCACATGATAGGACGTCACAGGGGGAGTAATCAATTCTTGTTGAACATCTTTCTGCAATAAACCTGCTTTTAAATCTCGAGCCACACCATAATGACTCATAGCATCAGCACGATTGGGGGTTAATCCGATTTCAAAAACAGAGTCGTTTTCAATTTTAAATACGTCGGCAGCGGGTGTTCCAACTTTAAGCTTGCTGTCTAAAACCATAATGCCATCATGGGATTCTCCAAGTCCGAGTTCATCCTCAGCGCAAATCATACCGTGACTTTCTTCACCTCTAATCTTACCTTTTTTAATAGTCCATGCTTCACCCTCGGCAGAATATAATGTAGTACCTATAGTAGCTACAGGTACTTTTTGTCCTTTGGCTACATTTGGTGCGCCGCAAACAATCTGTACAGGAGCGTCACCGCCGATATCTACAGTAGTTAGTTTTAAGCGGTCAGCGTTAGGGTGTTGCTTACAAGTTAAAACTTCACCGACAACTATACCTTTAAGGCCACCTTTTACGGATTCAAAAGGTTCTATGCCTTCAATTTCAAGTCCAAGATCAGTCAATAGTTCACCTGTCTTTTCGGCGTCCCAATCTATATTTATAAACTGCTTAATCCAGTTGTAAGATATCTTCATAATTCAAATTCATTGAAGCGTCAAAATTAAACATTTTTTTAGGTTTATAAAGTCTGAAAGCCATTTTAAAACGTACAATTTATAAGTCACAGTCTAGTTAATGGACTAACAAAATTGTGAATTGCGATAATTCAATTATGCTTATTAATTACCTTTAATCAAATTCAAATATTATGAAACAATTAATTAAACTATTTGTAGTCTTGTTTGTTTTTGCAAGTGTGTCTTGCGTTGATAAAAAAGAAGAACAGGAAGTAGAAGAAATGGTCAATGAAATTGAGGCCGTTGAAACCAAAGTCGATAGTATTTCGGTAGAAGTAGAAGCAGATGCTGAAGCTTTAGAAGAAGCCCTAGAGGAATTAGAAGACGATAACATTTAAAAATTCAAAACCATGAAAATAGTAAGATATATTACCGCTTTAGCGATAGTGGCTTGTTTTGCATTAGGCACAACAACCGTTACTGCACAAGGCAATAGCGAAAAAGCCAAGAAGGAAAAAGTAGCCAAGGAGAAGATGGAGAAAGGCAAGGAGATGGCACAAGATAAAAAAGAAAAGAAAGAGAAAAAGCTCAAAGAAGCAAAAGAGAAGGTCTCTATGGAGCAGAAGGAACTGGCTTCTGAGCGTAAAGAAGAGATGAAGGCCCTCCAAGAGCAAATGAAAAATGCTTCACCTGGAGAAAAGAAAGCGATACAAGAGCGTATGGAGAAGATGAAGGAAGAGTACCGCGAAGAACAAAATGATCTTAGAGGTAAGAAAGAACGCATTATAGAAGATCAGATCGAAGTGCTAGAGCAAAAGCGAAACAAAATTAAATCCAATAATGGTAAAGGAAATGCCTACGGAAAAAACAAAGGAGATCTAACAGGGCGAGAGTTTGGGCAGCAACGAGCTTATGAAGCCAGAAACCGCATTGAGGTAGAACGCGAAATCATCAATAAGCGTCGTAACTTGGTCGTATTGGCCGAAGAGCGTATTCAAAACGCAAAAAGACGATTAGAGACAGATATTGAAGAAGGTGAGATTAAAGAAGAGGAAGTCGATAGAAGGCGAAGCGCTATCGGTAGAGCTGTTGAACGAATGACAAAACTGCGTTCATCACTTACAGAAAGTGAACGCGTATTAAAAGCTCAAGAGGCAAGGTTAGAGGCTTTGAGTAAAGAGGATAACTAAAAATTGTCACATTGAGTGTCCCGACACGATTTTATCCCGAATGCTTTCGGGGTTAAAATCACTCGAACTGACAAGAAAAAGACGTTAAATTGATTAACGTCTTTTTTTTGTTAGGTATCTGTCGTAATTTCGAACTCTATATAAAGCACAATTCCCTATGAAAAATACTTTCTTTCTTGCCATCATCCTTTTGGTATGTTCATGCAAGTCCGAGCCAAAGGAGGTTCAACAACTTCAAAATGGCAATTACAGAGTCACCTTAGAAGTTCAGGATAATGAAGAATTACCGTTTGTTATTGAGGTGATCTCGCCAACAGATTTAAGGATTTATAACGCAGAAGAAGTTATTGAAGTTGATGAAGTTGACTATCGTAATGATTCCATTTTTATAAAAGCTCCAGTGTTTGAAGGGTATTTCGCAGGTACTTTTAACGGAGATAATTTTTCTGGGGACTTTATTAAAGAAAGCCTCGATCGTATTGTTCCTTTTACTGCTGAATACAATAACGATCAACGTTTTATAACGGAATCAGCTGCCAATGAAAATGTCTCTGGTGTTTGGGAAATGGTGTTTAGTGAAGGTATAGAAGGCGATGAATATATTGCTAAAGGTATTTTTGAACAGAAAGGCACTTCCATTACAGGCACAATTAGAACCACAACTGGTGACTACCGGTATCTGGATGGTGTGATGGAAGGCAATACCATGAAGCTCTCGACCTTTGATGGTGCCCATGCGTTTTTATTCACGGCGCAAGTGTCGGACTCTACACTCGTAGGAACGTTTTATTCTGGCAATCATTGGAAAGAACCTTTTGTAGGCAAACGTAATGCTGATTACGAATTGCCAGACGCCAATGAATTAACTTTTTTAAATGAAGGCTATGATAAGTTGGATTTTTCCTTTCCTGATGCTAATGGAAATATGGTGTCCTTAGATGACGAACGCTTTAAGGACAAAGTGGTGGTTGTGCAGATTATGGGAACCTGGTGTCCTAATTGTTTGGATGAAAGCAAATACTACTCACAATTTTATAAGGATAATTCGGATAAAGACCTAGAGTTTGTGGCTTTGGCTTTTGAGTACGCCAAGACTGAGGAAAAAGCTTTTAATAGCATTGAACGTCTTAGAGAAAAAATAGATATAACCTATCCAATTCTATTAGCACAATATGGCTCTTCAGATAAAGGTGAGGCTCAAGAAAAACTGCCGATGCTTAACCATGTCTTGTCTTATCCAACGTCTATTTTTATAGATAAAGAAGGTAAAGTCCGAAAAATCCACACAGGATTCAATGGCCCAGCAACTGGCGAAAAGTATGTAGAGTTTAAAGAGGAGTTTGAAAGTTTTATTGATGAGCTGTTATCGGAATAAGTCTTGGTATTATTCAGGCAGATAGTCTCCGATTAAATTCAATTCGTTAATTAGGAATTTTAGAAGTAGGCGAGAACAAGCAATTAATTATAGCCATTGTTCTGCTTCGCTTTTTTTATTTTTATTTTGAATATTCGATTAATTCCTCCACGTAGTGAAAGTCACCTTGATTTTGAGTGAGTTTTATGAAATTTTTTACAGCAGGTGCATATAACCAAACTTCTGTTTCATTTGCGTTATATCCTCTAGAATTTGTAGTTTTCCCTGTGTATTTTATTGTGTAGGCCATAAATGTTCCTGCTTCTACTGTTTCTTCTTGGTATGATAGTACTTCGGCATTCTGACTTTGGTTTCCAGTAGTTCCATCTTGACTTGTCCAACTGTTTTCATATTTCCATTTTTTACCCACTTCGAGAGGCCAGTCGTACTTCGGGGTTTCGCTTACATCTAGTTTAACGATTTCGGTAACGGGAATAGTATCTTTTCCAATAGTCATACCTAGGGCTCCGTCAAAACTTATTATTTCTCTTGTATCTGTTCCATCTGAGCGTACTTCTCCTTCAGTAGTCACACCTTTATATTTCCAGACCCATTTCTCACCGAGCTGATAATCAGTTAGAGTTGGCTGGTTGGTTGTATTGGATTTAGTTGAGTTATTACAGGCACTAAATAATACTAATGCAAGTAATAGTAGAATTGGATTTTTCATTTATATTGTTTAGAACAATAGGACGTTTAAGATTCAAATTTGTTACAATTAATAAAGGTGAATGCCTAGCATAGAATTATATACGTTTGAAGTTAGCCTTGGTTATTCTTTTCCATAGATTGGTATTCAATATCTATTAGCTCGATTAATTCTGTTATGCTCTTTTTTAATAATACTGATTGCCTTGTATAATAATTAAGTTGTCTCGATGAAATATAAATATCAGCTAATATTCGTTTGTCTGTAATTGTAATTGGTGAGCCAAAATCACCATATTTTATTTCATATGCATATTTATTTCTTAACTCAGTAGAACGATCCACCACATCTTCACCAATAGCTATGATATTTTGGACCTCCAATTCATAGATACTTTGAATATTATTAAATAGTTCACGATTGCTTATAATGTTTGATTTTCCTTCAGATATCATTGAATTATAGGTTCCAATTTTTGGTCGAAACTTTCTGTCTGTAAAGAAAATATATTCTAATTCAGATACTCCCTCCACTTTAGGTAGGTTACCAATAATTTCCTTGAATATAAAGTCAATAGTTGTGTCTTGAGACATTAATTGAGCAATTCGCCATTTGTGGTCTTTAATTACTTGAGACAACAATAATGTATCTTGAATTAAATCACTCTTTATTTCTCTTAGATAGACTTTTTCAGTATTTCGGTTTTTTTTTAATTCATTCGAATTATTTATACTTAACGCAATTAAAATTCCAATAACCACTAGTATAATTTCTCCAATAGCATAAAGTAAGTACTTAATGACCTTATTATCCCTAATCATATTTTGTCTTATTTTTCTAAAGAATTTTATCATTTGTTAGCGGTTTATCATAATGAAGCACAACCTTAAGATATAGCTTCGTTTTAATAACCTATACCCATAGCTAAGCGAAGTTAAATTTTCAATTTTGAAAATCAATAAGTTAAGGTTTCTAGTTATTAACCGTTATCAACATTAAAGCGGCACATAAGTCACTAACAACCCTTCTAAAACAAATAGTATAATAAACGGAACAACCAAATAGCCCATAACATCACGGGCTTGTATTTTAATACCTACACCCATCACAGGGAGACAGTGAGCAAAAAGAAAGGCTGTAACAAGTTGCTTAAGCTTTCGTCTTAGTCTGCTGATATCCAAAGTGGAGCACCATCTTCCCATTTATTGTGGGTAAGTCTTACCTTTTTGCCACCCTCTAAACGTATTGCGGTAATTTCTCCATACATCTGAGGACTAAAAATATAGTTTTGCACTAAAGGTTGCTCATCATTAATACCAAATTCTTCAGATGTGAATATAAGCCACTTCCCATCAGGTGAAAAATGAGGATGACCTTCTTGACCTGTGTAAGTTGTGATTTGTTTAGGGTTACTCCAGGTGTTATCTGCCTGTCTGGTAGCAATAAAAATATCCATTGTTTTCACTATACCATCTAGATCTGTGCCGTTGACATCAGAACAGAAAGCAATCTTGTTGCCGTCGTGTGAAATAACTGGGAAGTTCTCCTTTGCAGGGCTATTGGTGAGATTGGTTAAACTTTCTCTTTCTTCTATATAAATGTCCGTATTACCAGACCTTCCGCTTCTAAAGACCATTGCAGTGTTGTCTTTAGAAAAATCAGCAAAGCCATTATTGCTCGCTACATCCGTAATCCTCTCAAGTGTTTTGCTTTCAAAATGGTATCTGTAAACACTACCTTGAGCATTAGGATTGGCTCTGAATCCACCCACAGAAAATTGAAGGTACTCTCCGTCTGGTGTGAACTTGGTGTCAATTATTCTAATTAGTAATGGGTTAAAATTCGGATCTGCTTCAAACTTAAAGAGGTGAGTTACTTTATTTGTAGAATAGTCAACCGAATAAAAGTCTGGTCGAACATCAAAAAATGAAGGTAGTAATACTGCGACATAGGCCATTACTAAACCATTAATTAAAAACATTAGGTAATAGTGTTTGTAAAGTGGAACTATGCCTTTTTTTTCTGCTTTACGTTTTTTATAAAAATACCGTGCAACTAGTGCCAGAAAAATTACCAAGCTGAATGAAATAAGCGCGAACAACCTTACATTGTTTACTGGTAACGACATTTCTATAAGCCTTCTTATAAATTCTACCGCAAAAACCACAGGTATAGCTACTGCTACTATCGAAAACAACAAATATTTCCAGAATGGAATTTGCTTTCTTTTCTTAATGCTATTAATAATTCCTAAAATCAGCCATATAATAGCAAATAGCGGGAGCAATGCAAGCGGTATAACATATAACGTTAAAAGGTCTTCAGGACCATTTGCAGGCAAATAGTCATACACTATTTCTTTTCCGTCTATTGTTGGTGGTGCAGCAAAGGCTCGTCTCACTCCGAATAAGTCAAGTGTTCTATTTTCTAATGTGGCCGTTTCAGGACTGTTTTTAACCAATAAGTCACCTTCAAAGCCAGCTCTGTTTTGATCAGTTTGTTCTAATTTTTCACCTCCATGAAAAACCATAATTCCATCAGGGTGATAGTCTATATTAAACATATCAAAACCCTGAACCAACGTGGAGTCAATCTTTTGGGTTTCTGTATTAATACCAAGTATTGAAAAGGCCTTGTTGCCCTCATTAAGATTCGTAAATAAAAGTTTGTTTTTGGCAGTTATAATTGGTGAAAAGCAACTTAATCCACCTAGTGAAAGTACCTTCTGTTTTTCACCCTTTTGTGTCATGCTATAAAGAGCAGCATTCCCATTTCTGTCGCTATAAAAGTATATTTCTTGGTCATCCATTGACCAGGACGGACTACCGTCCCAACCTTCGGAATCTGTTAGTCGAGTTGGACTTCCGCCATCAGCAGGCATGGTGTAAATATCTCCTGTGCGTTGCATAGCAAACACAAAAAAGGGATGCGGTTTGATGTCGTGGTCTCGATCACTAGAAAAAGCTATTGTTTTTCCATCATGCGAATACTTCGGCCGAAAATCACCTCCATCACTATTGGTTAGATTTTGAGCCTGCGAAACATCCAAAGTATCGGTAGGGCTAAACCGAAGCTTGTAAATATCAGCATTGCCTTCGTGAGTAGATAGAAAAACGATATGCTCACCATCTGGTGAAAAATCCACTTGATCTTGCATGGAGTTGCTACTTACCAAAAGTCTGGGCAAAGTATCACCTTCTATACTTTTAATGAATAAATGAGGAGGGCCATTTCTTTCTGAGGTAAAAACAACCCACTTTCCATTAGGGCTTATTTTAGCATCATAATCTAAGCTTTCATGATTCGTAAATGCTGAGAAATTTTTTCCATTGTCTTTGGATATATGGATGTTCCAACCTTCAGGGCGAAATGATGAATAAAAAATTTTATCCTCAGACTGTGAGAAGAGTGATGCATTTAAAAACAAAAATGCAATCACAAGTAGTGATGACTTCTTCATAAAGCTAATTTGCTGCTAATTTATAGTATGAGCCTTAATCAATAATTTATGCCAGATATTAAGCTAAGATACATTTTAAAAGTTGAAAACCAATAAGTTAGAATTTATAATTGTTTTGATTTATCAATTTAGCGGTACATAAGTCACCAACAACCCTTCTAAAACAAATAGTATAATAAACGGAATGACCAAATAGCCCATAACATCTCTCGCTTGTATTTTAATACCCTTTCCCATAACGGGGAAAATAATAAGTAGGTAAAACGGCTGTAATAGATTAGTGAGACTTTCGCCATATGCAATAGAGAGAGAAGCTCTTGTTACCATTTCAGTAATCTGTTCTGGTGGTAGGCCTACTCCTATAGCTTTTACACCTTCAATAATACTTGGGCCAATAACAGCAAACTCACCACCACCAGATGGTATTGCGAAGTTTACAGCTCCACCGGTAACAAAGGCTAAAAATGCATAAGAGTCTAACGTGCCTACAGAAGATATGAGATCCGCTATAGTAGTACCTAAACTGGTGTGCAACATAATGCCCATAATCCCCGCGTAAAACGGATATTGAAATAATATGCCAGATATATTACTGCTTGAGCGTTTCATGGCAATGCTATAGCACATAGGCGTTTTGTGGAGTAGAAGCCCAACAATGATAAAAATAAATATCATAATATTAAAGTTGAGGTTGAATCCGTTGTTATAAAAATAATACAGAATAAAAACCACTCCCATTAGTCCCACTAAGCCTTGTAAAACCCAACTATTGTTTAAAGAATCTGATGCAGCTTTAAAAGGCAGTTTTAAGCCCTTAGACTCATCAGTGATACTTAACTCTTTAACAGGCGATTTGTCTATAAGCATATCTTTTAATTCTCTAAAGCCAGTAATTCTAGGAATAATGAGATAGGCAATAAGTGGAACTATGACTAAAAATACGCCAAGCATTATTAGATTTAAATTAGAACCTAGAGTCTGTGATGTAGGTATCACAGAAGCTAAAATATTACCTTCTATCAAGAAATTATTCTCTGTGTTTAAGAGTAAAGGAATTGAGCTTGATAAACCTGTAACCCAACTTCCGCCAGAAAAATAAACACATGCCACTAAAAAAGGATAATTAATACCCTTTATTCGCATGGCTAGTTCTCTAGCCAAAACGGCTGCAATCACTATCCATCCAAAACTAATGAGGCTTAATAAAGCACCAGTGAATACAACTATGATATAAACGGCAACTGGGCTTGTAATCTTATCAGCAAGTTTATCTATAAGTCTGCCTATAGTTGGTGAAAGTGCAATGCTAAGTCCTGTGACAATGATGAGAGTAATTTGCATTCCAAACTCCAATAAATCAAAGAAACCTTTATACCAAGATGTAATGACATCTATGGTACTTGCATCTGTAAAAGCAAATGCTAATGTCCCTGTAAAAAGGGTTAGAACCAATGCAAATACAAAGGCACTTGGCATGTATTTGGTAAAGAGATCGGTAAATTTTTGACCTAGTTTAGTGAGCATGAGGGTGTTGGTTTAGGCGCACTAAAGTAACAAACTTTAGATTAGTATGTCCTGTTTGGCTATTTAAATAATTAATTCAGCACACTCTTAACGATTCGTTAATTAACATTAAACGATGCTTCTTTAACTCCACGCTAACAGTCTCGCTTTTTATTAGGGTCTACCTTGTTAACACTAAATTAATTAATCAATCCTATTATGAAGACAATTACTCAAGTAGCATTTTGTCTAATGCTATGCTTATCACTAACTACTCAAGCTCAGCTCAATACTCCTAGAGGGAGTCAGCAAGCCACAGTAACACAACGGGTAGGAACAACAGACATTAGTATAACTTATTCACGTCCTAGTGTCAATGATCGCGACATATGGGGAAGCCTCGTGCCTTACGGCCTAAACGATTTTCAATTCGGAACCTCAAAAGCCGCTCCTTGGCGTGCTGGTGCCAATGAAAACACTACGATTTCATTCACGCACAACGCAAAAGTTGAAGGCAAAGCTATTGCTGCAGGCACCTACGGTTTACATTTTATTGTGAATGAGAACAACACAGCAACTTTAATATTATCAAACGATTCTAATGCTTGGGGAAGTTATTTTTATAACCCAGCTAACGATGCCTTAAGAGCAGATATTACAACAGTTGAAGTACCACACCATGAGTTACTGACCTATGAATTTAACGACGTTAAGGCCAATTCAGCTACAGCACAATTGGTATGGGAAAAGAAAGCCTTCCCGTTTACCATTGAAGTCGATGTCACAGACATTGTGCTTAGCGACATTAGGGCAGGTTTTAAAGGTCAGGCAGGATTTACACGTCAAAACTGGGAGCAGGCTGCAGGTTATGCCTTAAGTAATGGAGGGGATTTGGATGAAGCATTGGCGTGGGTAAATAACGCCATTGAGGGTCAGTTTTACAGTCAAAAAACCTTTGCGAACCTTCAATTAAAAGCACAAATTTTAAGTAGAATGAATAGAGCAGATGAAGCAGCGGCCGTTATGGACGAAGCATTGCCAATGGCCAATGTGTTACAAGTGCATCAATACGGAAGAACGTTGATTGCTAATGGAGATAAGGACAAAGCTTTAGAAGTGTTTAAAATGAATGCGGAAAACAACAAGGATACCTGGCCTGTTCATTATGGTCTTGCAAGAGGGTATTCAGCCAAAGGGGATTATAAGACTGCTTTGAAACATTTAAGAAAAGCATTGGCTAATGCACCTAACGATGCAAGCAAAGGTAATGTGCAAGCCAATATTGACAAATTAGAGAAGGGTGAAGATATTAATTAGTGTAACAATCTTTGATTTATAGCGTTTAACCTATTAAGATTCATCATCAAAACACGTTCAGTTCTGTTTTGAAACCCAGCAGCGATGCTGGGTTTTTTTATTAGTGAAACCCAAAACTTAAAAGCGTAGCGCCTTAAGTTTTGTCGGTTGAACTAATCCCGATTTTTTGCGGGATCTCAGGTGTAATGCCTCGAAACTTGTTTCGGAATGGAAAAAGGTTTTTCCGTTGAATACCTCGTGGGCTTGCCCCGAGGATATTTATTTAGAGGTCTTCAAAATAGTTTGATTTGGATTGATTTTAAAACAAATGTTGACCTGATGCTATATGCGCTAACAATCTTATGTTTCAAGCAAAGATTTCTAGTGCTTCTTTCGTAGGTTATACTAAATCATTAACAAACATAAAACAATGTCATTATTAACTATCATTTTATGCCTTTTACTGCCACCATTGGCAGTATTTCTAAAACACGGATTGGGCACCGAATTTTTAATCAGTTTACTGCTAACACTTATAGGGTGGTTGCCTGGTGTCATTTATGCATTTTATGTGAACAGTTAATAAATAAGAAATATGGAAAATATATTAGTAGCCGGTGCAAACGGCACTACAGGAAAACAAGTCGTTAACCTTTTAAAATCATCACAATACTTCAATCCTATTGCTATGGTCAGAAAAGAAGAGCAAATCAATCAATTTAAAAAAGATGGAGTAGATGTTGTTTTAGGGGATTTACAAAAAAATCTGGCACACGTCGTAGAGAATATAGATAAAGTAGTTTTTGCTGCAGGTTCAGGAGGTAAGAATGTTGTTGAAGTGGATCAGGAAGGAGCAAAACGTTTAATCGATGTTTCTAAAATGGCAAATGTCAAAAAATTTGTGATGTTAAGTTCTATGGGAGCTGACAACCCTGAATCCTCTGAGGAGTTGCAGGATTATCTCGTAGCCAAACGCAATGCAGATGTTCATTTAGAGAATAGTGGCTTAAACTATACCATAGTCCGGCCAGGTGCTTTGAATAATAAAAATGGAAATGGAAAAATAGAATTGAGCAAAACACTTAATAAAAGAGGTGAAATCAGTAGGGCAGATGTTGCACAGACATTAGCACATGCAGTGCATGATAGTTCTCCCAACAATACAACCTTCGAAATCCTAGAAGGTGATACATTAATAGGTAAAGCATTTGATAAACTAAACAGTAATCAGAACTAGGCTCGTCCTATTTCTCATCAATTATTAGTTATCAAAATTAAAGTCGAATACTAAAAATTATAAAGAAAATGGAAAATTTAAATAAGAAAACAGTAGCAATTTTAGCAACCAATGGATTTGAAGAAAGCGAATTAAGAGAACCGAAAAAGGCTCTTGAAAATTCAGGTGCAGATGTACACATCGTTTCTTTGGAATCTGGAGAAATCAAAGGATGGTCAGATGGTAACTGGAGTAACAGCTATAAGGTAGATAAAACCTTAAACGAAGTAAATCAAAAAGATTATAATGCTCTAGTGCTTCCGGGAGGACAAATAAACCCAGACATTTTACGGAAGGATAAGAATGCAGTGTCATTTGTAAAATCATTTTTCGAAGCTCATAAACCAGTAGCTGCAATATGTCACGCACCTTGGTTATTAGCTGAAGCAGGTGTTTTAGAAGGAAGAAAAGTGACGTCATACGATTCTATTAAAACGGATATGGTAAATGCTGGTGCCAATTGGGTCGATGAAGAGGTTGTTGTGGATTCTGGATTAGTGACTAGCAGGTCACCAAAAGATTTACCAGCGTTTAATGCAAAACTTGTAGAAGAAGTTTATGAAGGAAAACATGCAGAGCAAACTGTGTGAAACACATAAGTAATTGAATTTAATTTCAATTATTTTAAGGAGAGACATCTATGGTTGGATGTCTCTTTTTTTAGCTAATATAATTCCAGATATTACGATACTTGCTCATTTGTTTGTAGGTATACAGAATGGCTTTATGCTCTGGCAATGTAAGAGTTGGGTCTAGATGCAACACCTTTTTGGCATAATATCGTGCTTGGTTTAAAATATCTTTGTCTTTAATAACATCAGCAATTCTCAGGTTTAGTACTCCACTTTGTTGTGTCCCCATAATATCGCCTGGACCTCGAAGTTTTAAATCAACCTCGGCAATTTCAAAACCGTCGTTAGTATGCACCATGGTTTGTAGCCGAGTTTTGCTGTCGCTACTCAATTTATGACTCGTCATTAAAATACAATAACTCTGTTCAGCACCTCGACCGACGCGACCACGTAATTGATGAAGCTGAGATAAGCCAAAGCGTTCGGCACTTTCAATAACCATAACAGAGGCATTCGGCACGTTAACACCAACTTCAATGACAGTGGTAGCTACCATAATTTGGGTTTCACCCTTGGCAAAGCGTTGCATTTCATAGTCTTTATCTTCGGATTTCATTTTACCATGTACAATAGAAATCTGATAGTTGGGCATCGGAAATTCTCTCGAAATACTTTCATAGCCATCCATAAGATCTTTGTAATCCATTTTTTCACTTTCTTGAATCAGCGGATAAACGACATAAATCTGCCTGCCTTTTGCTATTTCATCCTTTATGAATTTAAAAACTTTCAAACGATTATTATCATAGCGATGCACCGTTTTTATAGGTTTTCGTCCTGCAGGCAATTCATCTATAACCGAAATATCCAAATCACCATAAATAGACATGGCTAAAGTCCGTGGAATAGGGGTTGCTGTCATCACTAAAATGTGGGGTGGAACAGCCCCCTTCGTTTCCCCCAGAGGGGGAATGTTTTGAGTGGTACTCTTCTTCCACAACTTCGATCTTTGTGCTACTCCAAACCGATGTTGCTCGTCGATAATAGCAAGTCCTAAATTTTTAAATTTAACCTTGTCTTCGAGTAGGGCATGAGTGCCAACCAAGATCTGTAAATCACCATTTTCTAAAGATTCGTGAATTTCTTTTCGTTCTGAAGTTTTACTTGAACCTGTTAATAGTTTTATGCTGATATTTAATGGTTTACATAACTCATGTAAACTGTTATAGTGCTGTACTGACAAAATTTCAGTCGGCGCCATTAAGCAACATTGAAAACCGTTGTCAAGTCCTATGAGCATTGACATAAAGGCGACTATGGTCTTCCCGGATCCTACATCTCCTTGTAAAAGGCGATTCATCTGTGCTTGACTCCCTAAATCTGAACGGATTTCTTTTAAAACACGTTTTTGCGCATTGGTCAATTCAAAGGGCAAATGCTCCTTGTAAAACGTATTAAAGTAATGGCCAACCTGATCAAAAGTAAAGCCTTTGATTTTAGATTTATGAATAAGATTCTTGAGAATAAGTTGTAGCTGAATGTAAAATAGTTCTTCAAATTTCAATCGAAATTGAGCTCTTGCTAAAAGTTCTGGTGACTTCGGAAAATGAATGTTGAATAACGCTTCAGATTTAGATAGTAATTTGAGTTCGCCTTTTATGGTTTCGGACAAGGTTTCTACAAATTTTCCTTTTGTTTCTAAGAAAAGTTGCTGCATTATTTTAGAGACAACCCGATTGGTAATGCCTTTGTTGCTCAATTTTTCTGTTGATGGATAAATGGCTTGCATGGCAGAACGCAGGTTTTTTTCATGCTCAGAGACCAGTTCAATGTCTGGGTGTGGCATGCTAAACTTGCCATTGTACCAGTTGGTTTTCCCGAAAATGACGTATGGAGTGTTAGTTTTTAAGCTTTCTCTAATCCATTTTTGACCTCTAAACCAAACGAGTTCCATTGTTGAGGTATCATCCTGAAATGTTACCACCAAGCGTTTGCCACGTTTTTTTGCAACCTCCTTAAAAGAAGTGATTTGACCTATAATCTGAACTTCGGCGGAGTTTTGTTGTAATTCATTAATCTTATAATACCGTGTTCGGTCGATGTAACGATTAGGAAAAAGGTTGAGCAAATCTTGATAGGTGTGAATGCTCAGCTCGGACTTTAATAAATCCGCACGGTTGGGGCCAACGCCTTTGAGGTAATCGATAGGTGTTTGTAAGTTCACACTCATAGAGCGAATTTACCCAATTCCTTTGAAAAAAGGAATCTCTTTCTTGTCATTCAGAACAAAACGAAGAATCTCAGTGATTTGAAAGAAAGCTTGGGTTTGTCATTCCGCACGTGATGCGGAATCTCATTTAGAATTCCAGTAATTTTAATTATTTAGATTCCTGCTTTCGCAGGAATGACAGAATATTGTATTTTGGTCTCATTCTTGATGTCCTAATCGTATGAAGCAACTATTTATAGCATTTTCCCTTTTTTTTTCAATTTTCAGCTTCTCTCAGCAGACAGATAATGTCGATTTTTTAAGGTTGGAAGCGTCCATAAGCTTTTATCCTGACTCTTCTAAAGTCTACGGAAGCGGTAAGTACAGCTTTAAAATATTGAGACCAGTTGATTCAGTGTATATAGATGCTAAAGGATTTAAGTTGGATACGACTATACCAGATTGGGTTAATAACGGGTTAAATTATTCTTATGACGGAAAGAAAATTTGGATAAAAGGGGATTTCAATACTGGGGAAACTTATGAATTTAATTTTGAGTACGAAGTAATCCCCAAAAAAGCGCTATACTTTTTAAAAAGAGGAGGGGATTGGAATATCTGGACACAAGGCCAAGGAAAATATACGAGTAATTGGTTGCCTAGTTTTGACGATGTTAATGAAAAAGTGGTTTTCAACTTAGCTTTCTTATATAGGCCTGACTATACAGTTTTGTCAAATGGTTCTTTTAATAAGAGGTTTGATAAACATTTGGCTCAAAACGTTTTTGTCTTTAATATGGAAAAACCCATGTCCAGTTACCTCGTTGCATTAGCTCTAGGTAGATACAACAAGAAAACAGAAACCTCTAAAAGCGGTATTCCACTAGAATATTACTATTACCTAGAAGATTCATTAAAGGTTGAGTCGACGTATCGTTACTCCAAACAAATGTTCGACTTTTTGGAAGAAGAGATAGGCTTTCCGTACCCGTGGCAAAATTATAAGCAAGTTCCTGTACACGATTTTCTGTATGCTGGTATGGAAAATACAACACTCACTATTTTTTCTGACGCCTATATGGTCGATGAGATTGGTTTTAATGACAAAAACTACATCAATGTCAATGCACATGAACTGGCACATCAATGGTTTGGAGATTTGGTGACAGCAACATCTGGAGAGCACCATTGGCTTCAGGAAGGCTTTGCAACCTATTATGCGTTATTAGCAGAAAAGGACATTTTTGGAGAAGATCATTACCATTTTAAATTATATCAAACAGCTCAGGAATTGGGTCGGCAAGATGATGCCGGACAAGCAACATCACTATTAAACCCTACGTCGAGCAGTTTAACCTTTTATCAAAGAGGAGCCTGGGTATTGCATGCCTTGCGAGAAAAAGTTAGGGACAGTGTGTTTAAGCCTGCTGTTTTAAACTATTTGAACGCTCATCAATTTGATAATGTTGAAACCCACGACTTTATAAGTGAAGTTGAGGCTTTATATGGTGAGTCTCTCGACGCTTTTGTGGACAAATGGATTGTGGCTAAGCCTTTCCCGTTTGATGATGCCATACAGCTTCTAAAGTCCAAATCATCCTTTATTCATGAATATGCTATGGTGGATTGTGAGGCCAAAGATTCAAAATGTTCAGAATATCTCAGTTATCCGATTTCTGATGAGGCCAAGGTGAAAATTATTGCCCAAGCACCTAGCTTGGTTGATAATGAAACGTTCCGGAATTCTGTGAAGGTACGCCAGGCCATTTCGCAATATGTGACAAAAATTCCACAGTCCATAAAGGCTAATTATGAAACACTTCTGGATGATAAATCATACATCACCATTGAAAGTGCATTGTATAATTTATGGTTGAATTTTCCTGAAGAGCGTTCAAAATATCTCAGTAAAACCCAAGATGTAATAGGCTTTAATGATTACAATGTTCGTTTGCTATGGTTGGTTTTAAGCCTAAATACTTTGGAATACCAATCGGAAAAAACAGAAGAGCTATTTAATGATTTGGTTGGCTATACAGATTCAAAGCACAATTTTGAGTTACGTATGAATGCTTTTAGATATTTAGAGCTATTGAAAGCTTGTGATTTAGATTGTAAGTCTAATTTAGAGCAAGCAAAGTCGCATCACAACTGGCGAATGGTTAATTTCGCAAAGGATATGCAAGAACGTCTAAAACAAAACGATTAAATGCGGGCATTGGTTATTTCTGGTGGTGGAAGCAAAGGTGCCTTTGCAGGTGGTGTTGCACAATATTTGATGGAGCGCCAACATAGAGAGTACGATCTCTTTTTAGGGACATCCACAGGGAGTTTGTTAGTGCCTCACTTGGCAGCTAACGAGATTGGAAAACTCTATGATATTTTTACAAACGTACAACAGCACGATATTTTTAGTGTCAGTCCTTTTGTACAGCGGAAAAAAGGAAATCGGGAATTTGTATCTATCGATTTTGTTAATTCATTGTGGCAATTTATACGGAGAAAGCGTACGTTTGGTGAGAGTAAAGCCCTTAAGCGCAATATCCGTAAGAATTTCACTTACGAGGAATATCAAAGAATAAAGGCTACTAAAGAGGATGTGGTGGTCACTGTTTCAAACTTAAGTATGAATAGAGTGGAGTACAAGTCTATTAAAGACTGTACCTATGAAGAGTTTTGCGATTGGATTTGGATTTCGTGTAACTATATTCCCTTTATGTCATTAGCAAAACGAAATGGTCACGAGTATGCCGATGGTGGCTTGGGTTGTGTTATTCCTATTAGAGAAGCCATTGCTAGAGGTGCGACTATAGTCGATGCTGTTGTGCTTGAGGCTGAAACTATGGATAAGCAGAAAATATTGGGTAAAAATCCTTTCTCCCTAATGATTAGTTTGTTTGGACATTTGTTGGATCAGGTAGAGCGAAATGATATTGTCATCGGTAAATTAGCCGCTAAGACCAAAGACGCCCAACTGAATTTATATTATACACCGACGAGTTTAACCGAAAACTCTTTGATTTTTAGTAAACCATTGATGGAAAAATGGTGGCAACAAGGCTATGACTATGCTGAAAAACGTCACGAAGACCAGGCGTTGATGAGTGATTTGAGGTGATTAATTCTTGCTTTAGATTTGAAAAACATATAAAATTATTATGAATAAGGACGGTCAGGATATTTCGCTAATTAGATTTGTGGATACACTTGATTATCTAAAAGATGATTTGTTGAATGGATTTATGATGTCTGGTCACTCAGTTTCCTTTGAGGCTACAATGCTTAGTAACATTATCAAAATGTTTGATATATGGCAAGAAATGGGTTTGGTAAATGAAACAATATCTAGACTAAAAAATATATATAAAACTTCAATATCAAAAGATGATTTTTTGAATAAGTTGGTGATTAAATTTGAAAAGGATAACCGATTTAAATGGAATGTAATTCATTTGGCTGGCTCAGTCTCTTTTGAGGTTCCAATGAAAAGTTTTACTGAGGTAAGACATAATCAAAAATTACATCGTTACCATGTTGGTTTTTTTGGCAAGTATGGTGTTCAGCTAACACAAGACTGGGCAATAAAAAGTAATGCTACACCGGTTATTTACGTTAAAAGAGATTCGGAAATTTCTAGACGTTTAGGAATGATAGTTTCAACTTTCAATACTTTAGGTAAAAAGTATACAATGAACGCTTTGTTCGACTTTTTGTCTTTAATTGAAGTTGGGAATAATTCACTCGAATTTGAATGGCGTATTGTTGGCAATCATGAATTATTTATTAATTCCAAAAAAACATTAAAGAGAATAGAGTTTAATTTAGATGATGTTTTGGGCCTCTATGTAAAAGAGTACAGTGAAATAGATGATCTTAAGAAGTTTATCATGAAATACAGAAACGAAGGCACTTTGACTGGCTCTATTCCAAAAATATATCTAGCTGACGATATCCTTTTAACTGATAATGAAATAGACGAAATAGAAAATATAAAAAAAAGGTAATGATACTAGTTTGGTAAGAAATTCCATCACCAAATCTCACCAACCTCTTTCTTTATATAAGAAAGAGCTGCATTACTCGGTGGTCTTTTGTCCATTAATTCAGTTAAAATTACCTCGCGCAACTTGTTGGCGGTATTCGTTTTCTCTAGCATGCTCGCTTTTCTTATCAATTGGATAGTAGCGTTTTTTGCTGCGTTTATAATGCTCCAACATTCGTCAGTAACATATATTTGTTGCGATAAATTGTGTTCAAATTCTTGTTCAATTGTTGCTATAAGTAAAGACTCATAATTCTCTTTATTAGAGGTAGATGGCTGTACTCTAATTAATAATTTAGAAGGTGAAATACGCTCCAAAAACAACGCCATTCGCTCATAAGCTTGCAGCCGTATCGGTAAAGCTTCTTTTTGCAACCCTTTTTGAAGATTATACTTTCTGAGATTAAATTCGTTTTCGATATGCTGCTTAAAAAAATAGTATGCAATGCCCCCGGTAATTAGAGTCGGAATGGCATAAAACATAAGATTTAGAAGATTTTCAGTATCCATAGGTTTTTAGTTATTTGTATAGGTTCCACCGAGATGGTCACAAGATTTTAATGATTGCATAGATGTAAAATTAACTTTTGTTTTCTCGTAACCAAACGTATTATCGAATTCTTTATTGAGATTATGGTCGTCCACATTCATTTCAATATCCTTCATTGTAAACTGGCAAGGGTGCTCATAACCAGCAGCATGCGTAATTTCTAAAAACTCTTTTCTAAAGGTTTTAAAGTATTGGGCAGCTCTAACCGATTTTAGAGTAGGGTTAATACCGTTTTGTAACCATTTGTTCTGTGTGGCTACCCCAGAAGGGCACGTATTGGTATGGCATACCTGAGCCTGGATACAGCCAATACTCATCATGGCTTCTCGTGCTACGTTGATACAATCAGCTCCCATAGCAAAAGCCATAGCTGCTTTTCCTGGGAAACCTAATTTTCCACTGCCAATCCAAACAACGCGTTCTGTTAAATCATAACTTTGGAATAACTTATAAATATCACTAAAACCATAAGCCCAAGGTAAGGATACGTGATCTGCAAAACTCGGAGGAGCAGCACCTGTACCACCTTCACCGCCGTCGATAGCAATAAAGTCTGGACCTCTGTTATCGCGTTTCATGATTTGGGCTAATTCTTCCCATTGATTTAATTTTCCGATAGCAGCCTTTATGCCTACTGGTAAACCTGTAGCTTCAGCAATGGCTTCTATAAAATCGACGAGTTCTGGCACATTAGTAAATGCTTTGTGGTTCGGTGGTGACAATACATCTTCTCCAATAGGAACACCTCTTGCTTCAGCAATTTCCTTGGTGATTTTAGATCCAGGTAAGACACCGCCTTTGCCGGGTTTGGCACCTTGTGATAGTTTGACTTCAATGGCTCTTACAAATGGATTATCCTTAACCAATTGCACCATTTTTTCCATTGAAAAGTTTCCGTCTTCAGTTCGGACTCCAAAATAACCTGTACCGAAATGAAAGACGACATCACCACCATTCTTATGATATTTAGACAGTCCACCTTCACCTGTATTGTGATAAGCATTAGATATCTTGACCCCTAAATTTAAACTCTCAATGGCCTTTGCCGATAATGAGCCATAGCTCATGGCAGACACATTAATAATCGAAGCTGGTCGATACGGTCTTTTGCGTTTATGAAATTCCCCTATCAGTTTTGCACATGGTAAAAAGTAAGGATTCTTTATGTTTGGATGGTTTTCTTCAAGCCTAAAAGGCATCATAGCATTATTGATAAAGATATGCTGATGGGCATAAATGTCCCTATCGGTACCAAAGCCTTCGTAATTGTTTTCTTTTTTTGAAGATGCGTAAACCCATCCGCGTTCTATACGATTAAAAGGTAGTTCTTCTCTATTGTTTGCTACAAGATACTGCCTTAACTCTGGACCGACACTTTCAAGCAAATACCTCAGGTGCCCCACGACAGGGAAGTTATTTTGAATGGTATGTTTCTTTTGAAGTAAATCCCTAAGTCCGACAAGGACGATAATGATCAGAATCCAGACATACCAAGGAATGGCACTTAAAACGTCTAAAAATGCCTGCATATTATTGTCCTAAATAATCCAAAGTCAATTGTGTCATAGCTTTCACTCCCAAAAGCATTCCACGTTCATCGATTTTAAAATCAGGAGTATGATGCGGGAAAGATTCTGTTTCACCAGGTGTCATACCTCCTAAAAAGAAATAGAATCCGGGAACCACCTCTTGGAAATACGAAAAATCCTCACCTCCAGTAGTCGCTTTCATGATTTCCACCTTCTCAGAACCAGCTACTTTTTGAAGCGATGGTAACATTTCATCAACCAGTTCAGGATCATTATACGTAATGGACGTGTTATTTTGAAACGTAATTGACGCTTCACCTCCGTAGGCTTTTGCAATAGTTTCTACCATTTCTTTCATCCGTGTTTCAATCATCGTACGCATGGCTTGATCTAGAGTTCTGACCGTTCCTATCATTTCTGCAGATTCTGGGATAATATTAAAGCGTGTTCCTGCCGTGATTTTCCCCACAGTAATAACTGCAGCTTCATTGGTTAACTGAGCTTCACGACTAATAATTGTTTGTAAGCCATCAATAATTTTAGCCGAAATTAAAATAGGGTCAACACCAGACCAAGGTTGCGAACCGTGTGTTTGTTTTCCTTTTACATCGATAACAAAACGTTCAACAGAAGCCATAATACCTTCTTTTTTGTATTTGATGGTACCTACAGGAGTCCCTGCATTGATGTGCAAGCCAAATATGGCATCAACTTTAGGATTCTCTAAAACACCTTCTTTAATCATAAGTTTGGCTCCTCCTTCTTCACCTGGTGGTGGTCCTTCTTCAGCAGGTTGGAAAATAAATTTCACCGTACCGTTTATTTTATCCTTGTTATTAGCCAATACTTCTGCGACACCCATTAAAATTGCAATGTGCGTATCGTGCCCACAGGCATGCATCACTCCCGTTTCAGTATTTAAAAATGTTGTTCTGACTTCAGATTTAAATGGTAAATCGTTACGCTCTGTTACAGGAAGCGCATCAATATCTGCTCTCAAGGCAACCACTTTACCCGGATTGTCACCTTTAAGTAAAGCAACGACTCCTGTTTTTGCAATACCAGTTTCAACGTCTAAACCTAAACCTTTAAGGTGAGCAGCAATCTTTTCTGCTGTTTTAAATTCACGATTAGATAATTCAGGATTTTGATGAAAATCGCGTCGCCATTCAATGACTTTGTCTTCAATGTCGATGATGTCTTTGTCGATGCTTGTTTGAGAGTTTCCAATAAAAATGCTAAGGAAAAATAGGTAATAGATGGTTTTCATGTAGAATAATTTTGCACTAAGATATTGAAATTTAAGTAAACTAATCCTCTTAATACCTTGTTTATAATTAATGGAAAATCTTCTCGGTAAAAGGGTCTATAATCCTTATTTTCACAGCTCGAAAAATTACCCTTTGGAAAAATATTTAAGTCAACTTAACGAAGCTCAATTGGCACCAACTCTGCAAAAGGATGGGCCGATGATTATCATTGCAGGTGCAGGGTCAGGAAAGACACGTGTATTGACCTATAGGATTGCCTATTTAATGAGTCAAGGGGTTGACCCTTTCAATATTTTAGCATTGACGTTTACCAACAAGGCAGCGCGTGAAATGAAAAGTCGTATCTCCAGTATTGTAGGAGATAGCGAAGCTAAGAATCTGTGGATGGGAACATTTCATTCTGTGTTTGCTAAGATTCTCAGAATAGAAGCTGATCGTTTGGGGTACCCAAGTAACTTTACTATTTACGACACACAGGATTCGGATCGTTTAATTGCGTCCATTATTAAGGAAATGAACCTTGATAAGGATGTCTATAAATACAAGCAGATACGTTCTCGAATTTCATCTTATAAGAATAGTTTAATTACTGTAAAAGCCTATTTCAATAACCTTGAACTTATTGAAGCTGATACGGCAGCTAGGCGTCCAAGACTTGGTGACATCTATAAGAATTACGTTGATCGCTGTTTTAAGGCAGGTGCTATGGATTTTGATGATTTGTTATTAAAAACCAATGAACTCTTAACCCGTTTTCCAGAAGTATTAGCGAAATACCAGCATCGGTTTAAATATATTTTAGTGGACGAGTACCAAGATACCAATCACTCTCAATATTTAATCGTTAGGGCTTTGTCAGATAGGTTTCAAAATATATGTGTTGTTGGTGATGATGCCCAAAGTATCTATGCATTTAGAGGTGCAAACATCAATAACATTCTGAATTTTCAACGCGATTATGATGAAGTCAATGTCTATCGTTTGGAACAAAATTATCGTTCTACCAAAAACATTGTGAATGCGGCAAATTCAGTCATAGATAAAAACCAAACAAAGCTTGATAAAGTCGTTTGGACAGCCAATGTAGAAGGCCCAAAGATAAAAGTGAACCGTTTGATGACTGACGGTGATGAGGGACGTTATGTAGCGAGTACTATTTTTGAAGAAAAGATGCAGAATCAGCTCTTAAATAGTGATTTTGCAGTGCTCTACAGAACAAATGCCCAGTCTAGAGCTATTGAAGATGCCTTACGGAAGCGTGATATTCCGTATCGTATTTATGGAGGATTGTCTTTCTATCAGCGTAAAGAAATTAAAGATGTATTGTCTTATTTACGCGTGATTATAAATCCTGCAGATGAGGAAGCTTTAAAGCGAATTATAAACTTTCCGGCGCGAGGTATTGGGCAAACTACGGTTGATCGCTTAATTGTAGCTGCCAATCAATATAATAAAACGATTTTTGAAGTCCTTCAAAATCTGTCTCAGGTTGACATAAACATTAATTCTGGCACCCGAACAAAGCTTCAGAATTTTGCGACCATGGTTGAGAGCTTTCAGGTAATGAATAGTTCAGCTAATGCTTTTGAGTTGGCAGAGCATGTTGTAAAAGTGACGGGTCTGATTAAAGAATTTAATAAAGACGGTACTCCAGAAGGCATAGCCAAAATGGAGAACATTGAAGAATTACTCAATGGTATCAAGGATTTTGTTGAAGGTCAAAAAGAAATAGCAGACAGCACGGCATCTTTAGCTGAATTTTTAGAGGATGTGGCTTTGGCAACAGATTTGGATGCAGATAAAGGCAACCCGGACCATGTGGCATTGATGACCATCCATTTGGCAAAAGGACTAGAATTTCCACATGTCTTTATTGTTGGTATGGAGGAGGATTTATTTCCAAGTGCCATGAGTATGAATACCAGAAGCGAATTGGAGGAGGAGCGACGCTTGTTTTATGTGGCACTGACCAGGGCTGAGAAGCAAGCTTATTTGACCTATGCCGTTTCTCGATATCGTTGGGGGAAACTCATCGATGCTGAACCAAGCCGTTTTATTGAAGAGATAGATGATGAGTATCTAGAAGTAATTACACCTTTTGAAGAACAACGCTTCAATCCCATGTTAGATGCGTCTATATTTGGTGATATTGAGCCTAATAAAGTGCGTTTTTCTAAACCAAAGACACCACCGTCCCGAAAGAAACAAACCAAATCAAAACCAGAATCATTTAAAATTAGTACTCCCAAAAAACTGAAGCCAGTTGCTAAAGCCAATGGAAGTGCCAATTTATTCGATAGCAAGTTAACTGTTGGGAATATCGTGAATCATCAGCGCTTTGGAAAAGGGGAGGTTCTAAAAATTGAAGGAAAGGGAGCCGACACTAAGGCAGAAATTAAATTCCAAACAGGAAATAAAAAATTATTATTGCGTTTTGCCAAGCTTGAAATTGTTGGTTGATATTTGCCATTAAGTAGTATCTTTATGTTATGGCGGAGTTGATTAGAATATATCCTGAAAATCCCAATCCAAAGGAAATTCAGAAGGCAGTTAAAATCCTGAAGAATGGAGGATTGGTCATTTATCCTACCGATACAGTTTATGGATTAGGCTGTGATATTACTAATATAAAAGCCTTAGAACGTATAGCAAGAATAAAACAGGTAAAGTTGGAAAAAGCTAATTTTTCCTTTATCTGTGAGGATTTGAGTAACCTTAGTGACTATGTAAAGCAAATTGACACTGCAACATTTAAGATTTTAAAACGGGCTTTACCAGGGCCTTATACATTTGTGCTTCCTGGGGCAAAATCATTACCTCACCCATTTAAAAAACGAAATACGGTCGGTATTCGTGTTCCTGACAATTCAATAGCGATTGCGTTAGTTAACGCATTAGGAAACCCTATTGTATCGACATCCATTAGGGATGAGGACGATGTTATTGAATACACAACAGACCCTGAGCTCATCTACGAAAAATGGGATCACCTTGTCGATTTGGTCATTGATGGTGGTTATGGTGATAATGAAGCCTCAACAGTTATTGATCTTTCTGAAGATATACCAACAATTATCAGGGAAGGTAAAGGAAGCTTAGAAATATTTTAAGCTAACTCAGTTTTTATGCGGACAGGTTTTTTAACGCTATAGAAAAGTAATAAGCAAATTAATCCACAGACAAAGAACCCTAAAAACAAAGGCAAAACAGAATCCTTAACAAAACTGCCAATGTAGTTGGCAATCGGCACTGCCATTACTGTTGATACAAATCCATTTAGTGCAGAACCAATTCCAGCAATATGCCCCATAGGATCCATGGCCAAAGCTCTTAGGTTCCCAAATAAAAAGGCAATACTCGTAAATTGAAGTGCAAAAAATATCAAAAGGATTTCTATGCCTGGATTTTTACCAGACCAAAATAAGATGGCGTAAATAAGTGAAACAATGACAAATGCCAAAAGGGCGAGGTGGACAATTTTTCGCATACCAAACCGAACAACCAAAGTACTGTTGAGAAACGTCGAAAGGCCAATAGTAATCGCTAAACTTGCAAATATATATGGAAAAGCCTCCGCTAAATTATATTGCACTTGGAATATCTGCTGTGATGTACTCAAATACACCATAAATGACCCGGTTATAAACCCCGACAATAACGTATAGACTATAGCAGGTTTAATTTTTAGAAATTCAATAGTTCCTGTTCTAAAAATTGAAGGACTGAATTTTTTTGTGAACTCTTTACGCAAGGTTTCAGGTTGTCGCCTCCAAAACCAAATCATGATTAAAAACCCAACAATGATATTAAAAGTAAATATAGATTTCCAGCCAAAGAGATCTAATAGAAACTGACCTAAAAGAGGAGCAACAATGGGCACCAAAATAAAGGTCATGACTACAATAGAGATAATTTTAGCCATATAATCGCCACTGTAAGAATCCCTCACAATCGCAATACACATGGTTCTCGGAGAAGCAAGACCTATACCTTGGAGAATCCTTCCGAATAACATCATTTCGTAATTCTCAGTAGTTAAACAAATAATAGATGCCACAAGAAATACCCCAAATCCAAAATAGACCATTGGTTTTCTACCAAAGCTATCAGACAACGGCCCAAAGATGAGTTGACCAAATCCAAGCCCTAAGAAAATCATGGTTATCAATTTTTGATTGTCACTAGGCTTAGAAACACTAAGATGTTCGCCAATATTGGGTAGGGCAGGGAGTACAGCATCAATGGACAATGCTACAATTGACATCAACGCAGCCATTAAAATGACAAACTCAAATTTAGATTGATTATCTTTAGACATTGGGCAAAACTACGCCAATTAGAAACCAATTTTAGGATTAAAGAATAAGAAATTTCAATACCATGATAACAAACACATTAACCAAATTATTTTTGAGAGAATTAGATGCATTAAAAACAGAACTAAGTGCTTATTCTGATGAAAAACTTCTTTGGAACGTTGAAAAGAACATTAGTAATTCAGCAGGAAATTTGGGGTTGCACCTTGTTGGAAATTTGAATCACTTTATTGGTTCAAGGCTTGGTAACACTGGGTATATCCGTCAGCGCGACTTGGAGTTTTCAGATAAAGACGTTCCTTTAAATGATATGTTAAAACGCATAGATGACACCAAAAGCATGATTTCTTCGGTGCTTAGTCAATTGACCGAAGATGACCTTGCCGGGGAAACTCGGTTACATGAATCTCTTCCTATAATAACTATAGAGTTTATGCTCTCTCATTTACTGTCGCACTTATCTTACCATTTGGGGCAAATCAATTACCACCGTCGATTATTGGATGCTTAATTTGCGTTAAACGAATATTAAAAATGTTCAATGCAGCATTGAGTTGTTTATCTTCGGAAAAAAATTACATCATATGACATTAAAATTAGTTTCAGTTCTCTGTATTATAGCGTTGTTTTCCTTTCCTTCATTCGCACAAGATATATCCTTTGAGGACTACAATCCAAAGTCTACTTTAGTTGTACCTGGGGAAGAGATTAAAAGAGCAAAATTCCCATTTATTGATGTTCATGGTCATCAAAGACGAATGTCCGAACAAGATATGTCTCCTGTCATTGCTGCAATGGATACGTTAAACCTTCAAATTATGGTGAATTTGAGTGGTGGTTCTGGAGAACGCTTAGTTAAGGCCATAGAAAATGCTAAGACTAATTTCTCAGGACGGTTTGCTGTCTTTTGTAATGTGAATTTTAGTGATGCTGGTGGAGAAGGTTGGATTGAAAAAACTGTAGCCCAATTAGAAGCAGATGTTAAAGCAGGAGCAGTTGGATTAAAAGTTTATAAAAGCTTAGGACTTTACAATACCGATGTTAATGGTAACCGCTTGGCCATCGATGACCCGAGATTGGCACCAATATGGGAAAAATGTGGAGAATTGGGTATCCCTGTTCTTATTCATTCAGCAGACCCAAAATCTTTTTGGGATGAGTTTGATGGGGACAATGAACGCTGGCTAGAACTTAAAACACATCCGCGTCGTAAACGCTCTGCAACTGACCCAGCACCGTGGGAACAGATTATGAAAGAACAGCACAATATGTTTAGACGTCATAAAAACACAACTTTTATCAATGCGCACATGGGCTGGTATGCCAATAATCTTGGAAGGTTAGGCGAACTGTTGGACGAACTACCAAATATGAATGTTGGTATCGGTGCCATTATTGCAGAATTGGGAAGACAACCCCGCTTTGCAAAAGCATTTTTTGAAAAGTATCAGGATAGAATTCTATTCGGGAAAGATAGTTGGAAACCTGAAGAATTTCCGACGTATTTCAGGGTTTTAGAAAGCGATGACGAATATTTTCCATATCATAAAAAATACCACGCTTTTTGGCCAATGTATGGTTTGGATTTATCGGATGAGGTTCTAAAAAAAGTCTATTATAAAAATGCCTTACGAATAGTGCCGGGATTGGATAAAAGTAAGTTCCCACAATAGTGTTTTAGGGGATTAATTTATGATTGTTCCATTTTCCCTAAACTCTATATCCAGGTTTTTACCTTTCTGTTTAAACTCAACGTCATAAAATGTTCCTTTTGTGGAATGGTGTACTTTTTCCACTTCAGTTATTTTACGATCATCATATTTTTGTTCAATCGCATTTTTAACTGCCATTGGTAAGTCATCTTTATCTATGCTAACTTCCGTTTCAATCCATTTTCCATCTGGTGTAAAATCAGCACGATGCTGTTCTCCATCTTTTTTAAATTGAATTTCATAATTGTCATTGGCATCCTTTTCCCAATCAGAAGTATCTTCATTGGGGTACATTGCTTTAAATGACTCTATGACTGCTTCCGGAATTTGGGCTTTTGCCGTTGAAATGCAGCTACTTGAAAGGGTAATTAAAAATGATAACGTGACTAAACAGAATGTGCTTTTATATAATCTCATGGTGCGAAAATATAGGTTTTGCTACTTTGGTATTAACTGAAATAAGAATAAACCTAACCCTAAACAAATTTTATAAAGGTATATTTCCGTGTTTTCGTTTAGGTCTATCAACATGTTTATTTTCAAGCATACTAAAGGCTTTTAGAAGTTTACGTCTTGTATCTTTAGGTAATATGACTTCATCAATGAAGCCGCGTTCTGCGGCGCTATATGGATTGGCAAACAACTCGGCGTACTCAGCTTCTTTTTCTTTCAACTTTGCTTCTTTGTCATCTGCCTTGGCAATGTCTCTTCTAAAAATGATTTCTGCTGCACCTTTGGCACCCATAACGGCAATTTCGGCATTTGGCCAGGCAAAATTCATGTCAGCCCCAATATGCTTAGAATTCATGACGTCATAAGCTCCACCATAGGCTTTTCGTGTAATTACCGTAACTCTTGGCACCGTAGCTTCACTAAAAGCGTACAATAATTTGGCGCCGTGCACAATAATTCCGTTCCATTCTTGATCTGTACCTGGAAGAAAGCCCGGGACATCCTCTAATACCAATAGTGGAATATTGAAGCAATCACAAAAACGCACAAAACGTGCCGCTTTTTTGGAACTGTTGACGTCCAATACACCTGCCAAAACTAAAGGTTGATTGGCAACAATACCAATACTTCGACCTCCCAATCGTGCAAAACCGACGATGATATTTTCGGCATGATTTTTATGGATTTCATAAAATGAACCATCATCAATGATACCTTTTATCACCTGGTGCATATCATAAGGTTTGTTCGGGCTATTTGGGATAATATCTGATAAACCCTCTCGGAATTCATCTTTAATGTCAAATTCAAGTGGAGTAGTGGTTTCTTTATTGTTTTGTGGTAAATAACTCAGCAACTTTTTTATGTCCTCTAGACATTCTACATCATTTGCCGAAGTGATATGTGCTACACCAGATTTTACAGAATGCGTACTTGCACCACCTAAATCTTCGCTGGTTACAGCTTCATTAGTTACTGTTTTTACCACATTTGGTCCTGTGACAAACATATAACTTGTGTCCTCAACCATCATGGTAAAATCAGTCATAGCAGGAGAATACACAGCTCCGCCAGCACAAGGTCCCATAATGGCCGAGATTTGTGGTATCACTCCAGAAGCTTGCACATTTCGATAAAAAATATCAGCATAGCCACCGAGAGATCTCACTCCTTCTTGGATTCTAGCACCACCAGAATCATTAAGTCCTATTAAAGGTGCTCCGTTCTGAACTGCCAAATCCATAATCTTACAGATTTTTTCTGCGTGAGTTTCTGACAATGAACCGCCAAAAACAGTAAAATCTTGCGCAAATAGATAGATTAATCGACCTTCAATAGTGCCATAACCAGTAACTACGCCATCCCCATAGAATTTTTGATCTTCCATACCAAAGTCTTTGGTGCGGTGGGTGACCAATGCTCCAATTTCTTCGAAGGAACCTTCATCTAATAAATATGCTACACGCTCCCTAGCGGTCAGTTTCTTTTTAGCATGCTGCTTATCGATTCTGGCTTGGCCGCCACCGAGTTTGGCTTGCTTAAGTTTATCATTTAGTGTTTTTATTTTGTCGTCCATGCTATTCTGGTTTCTCGCAAAGGCGCAAAGGCGCAAAGCTGGATATAGTTTAATTTTTAATTTTGCTTACTGCTTACTGCTTACTGCTTACTGCTTACTGCTTACTGAATTCGGTAACCTCAATAATTTCTGGTCTTCCAAATACTTTTTCAAAGCAACATGAGCGGCTATTTCAGCTTCAAAGTGATGCTGCTTTTCCAATAATTTTGGTGAATAATATTGCTTTACAAAATGTGTATCAAAATCACCCGACTTAAAAGCATCGTGTTCACATACAAAACGACCAAAAGGTAGTGTTGTTTTTACTCCTTCAACCTTGTATTCAAAAATTGCTTTAAGCATCAAATGAATGGCTTCAGTTCTATTTTTACCGTATGTGATTAATTTTGATAGCATGGGATCGTAATAAATAGGGACATCCATACCTTCTTCATAACCATTGTCAACCCTGATATTTTTTCCTATAGGAAGCTTGTATTTTTCAAGCATACCAACACTTGGTAAGAAATCGTTCATAGGATCTTCTGCATACACTCTAAGTTCTAAGGCGTGACCGTTTATAGATAAATCATCCTGAGAGAAGGGGAGCTTTTCTCCTCTCGCCACTTTTATTTGAAGTTCGACCAAATCTAAACCGGTGATGAGTTCAGTTACTGGGTGCTCAACCTGTAGGCGTGTATTCATTTCCAAAAAGTAGAAATTATGATCCGCATCCAAGAGGAACTCAACCGTTCCTGCTCCAACATAATCACAAGATTTTGCGACCTTAACTGCAGCCTCACCCATTTTTTGCCTCAATTCTTCCGTCAAAACTGAAGAGGGTGCTTCCTCAACCACTTTTTGATGACGGCGTTGAATACTACATTCGCGCTCAAATAAATGAATAGTATTGCCAAACGAATCCGCCATAATCTGTACTTCGATATGTCGAGGTGACTTTACATATTTTTCTATAAAAACGGATCCATCACCGAATGCAGATTTAGCTTCGCTGATGGCACGGTTCATTTGCGACTCTAAATCCGAGTCTTTTTCAACAATTCGCATGCCTTTTCCACCACCGCCGGCAGACGCTTTAATTAATATGGGGTATCCGATTTCTGAAGCAATACTTTTAGCTTTAACTACATCAGTTATGGCTTCATCTATACCGGGAACCATAGGAATATCGTAAGCTTTTACCGTTTCTTTAGCAGCTAATTTGCTACCCATAACTTTAATCGCCTTGGATTTAGGGCCTATAAAAGAGATGTTATTGGATTCACATAGCTCAGCAAAATCAGCATTTTCACTTAAAAAACCATACCCTGGATGAATGCCATCAACACTGAGTTCTTTTGCAGTTTCGATTATTTTGTCCCCACGAAGATATGAGTCTTTAGAAGGAGCGGGGCCGATACAAACGGCTTGGTCTGCAAATTTTACGTGTGGTGCATGTCTATCGGCTTCAGAATAAATGGCAACCGTTGCGATCCCCATGGCTTTTGCCGTTTTCATAACCCTGATAGCTATTTCACCTCTGTTTGCTATTAGTATTTTTTTCATATTTTTTAGAATAAAGAACAAAGACCGCTTTGCTGTTAGAACAAAGACGTCTTTACTCTTGGTTCTTTTTTTTCTAATTATTCAAACTCAATTAAAATATCACTCTTATTCACAGTTTCACCTTGGTTGGCAGAGATGTTTTTTATAATACCTTGCCGGGGTGAGATAATGCTGTTTTCCATTTTCATAGCTTCTAAAATTAAAAGTGGATCATTTTCCTGAACCTCTTGTCCTACCTTGACGTTAATCTCTAAAATTAAACCAGGCATTGGGGCAGAAATTTCATTGACCTGCTTCGAGGCACCAATCTCAAAACCTAAATCCAATATCTGCTGATCTAGGTCATCCATAATTGAGATTTCGTATAGATTTGAGTTTACTTCAACCGAATATTTCTTTTTTAGATAGGATGAAGATCGTATCGAGACTTCTATGGACTGGTGCTCTTTTATTAGGTGATAATGATTTTCGGAATTCTTTATGATGTCTGATTTTGATAAGCTTTCTTCTGAAATTTCAAAATCAAACTGCTCATTAACTTTAAGTTTATACATAAATTATGGAACTAAATTTTTTTAAAATACGAATTATTTTGATGAATCCTGATTGCTTTTTTAGATAAAACGATAGCAACTATCAAAGACACAAAAGCACCGATGGATATTCCTGGGATAAAATTAATAAACAAGAAAAAATCATAGGCTCCATGAAATAACACTGCTGTAAACAGACCTGTCATATTCAATAAAAAGCGATTTTTTGAGAACTTTGCTTTTCCCATGTAGTAGCCCATTAATATTCCGAAAGTGGCATGAGCGGGCACAGCTGTAAAAGCTCTTAAAATAGCAACTTCGTACCCTCCTTCTAGTACATAAAGAATGTTTTCCGTACAGGCAAACCCCATGGATACCATGACGGCATACATTATCCCATCATAAGGTTCATCAAAGGCTTTACGTGTTTGTCCAAAGTATTTTACAAAAATGTACTTACTAAATTCTTCCGACAACGCTACTACAAAAAATGCCTGAACAAATTGCTGAATAACACTGTATTCATCTGTGATTGGTAGAAGATGGCCAGTAAGAATGTAAATCAACATTACAATGATAATACTTGCAACTGCACCAAGAATAAAACTCACCAAAAGAAGTCCTTTAGGCTCTTTGTCGTATTTATCCTGAAAGTAGATATATACAATAATGACAAGTATTGGCGCAACCGCCATTAATATATGGTTCATATATCTAATTCTTTTGAAATGGTCTTAACAACAAATTCGTAATAATCCCTATTGCTTGGTACAAAGTGAGAATTATGTTCACTTTCTTTTAAAAGCGATTTAAATTCAGCTGTAGAGACAAGCTTTAAGGCTTCTACTTCGTCTTCTTGTGGAATTAACTGTTCTAATGGCACCTTTAACTCGGAGATATACACCTGATGAAACTCATTGTCTTTTATGGAGCCATTGTAATATTCAGACTCGTGGAGAAAGGTTCCTATTTTTTTTAGTTGGTTTTCTTCAAGACTTAAACCGATTTCCTCTTTTGTTTCTCTAATGGCTGCAATGATTTCAGTTTCTCCAGCATCAATATGGCCAGCAACAGAAACATCCCAAAGTAATGGACAAATAGGTTTCTTATGAGAACGTTGTTGTAACAGAATTTCACCTTTGTTTGTATACAACCATAAATGTATGGTACTATGATAAAGACCTTGTTTATGAATAACAGATTTAAGAGCAGACCTTCCTGTCGGATGCCCTTGCTTATCTACAATATCTATTAATTCGTCCATAGATTATAGCACCTCTTTTACAGCTTTTACCAATCGCTCAAAATCTGTTTTGGTATTAAATAAGTGACAAGACAGCCTTAAATAATTCCCTCTATAGGAAACATAGATGTTATTTTCTTGAAATACGCTCTTTAACCTTTGAGAATCTAAACCCTCTGGTAATTCAACTCCAAAAAGGTGTTTCGCCCGACTTTCAGAATCATTTATAAAAAATCCGAGCTGTTGGAGTTCATTACATGCGTCTTTACTGATAGAGTCACAATAGTCTTGAAGATACTCTGGTTTAAATTTAGAAACTTGGTTCAACGCCTCTATTTGCATCTTAACATAAATAAAACTACCACTTTCACCCATGGCATAGCGATTTGCTAAGGGCTTATATTTACTTTGGTAGTTGGTCAACCCTTTAAGGTTTTCACTATGCAAACGGTTACTCCAATTCTCTTCAATTGGATTGCCGCCATCAAAATAAGAGCCATAATACGCGTAGGCACAACCGTAAGGACCGAACAACCATTTATACCCAGCACAAACTAAAGCATCTGGCTGAATATCCTTAATGGAGAAGGGGAGTGCGCCAATGGATTGACTACCATCAACAATAAGTAATGCGTTATGGTCTTTTGTTTTTTTACGGATAGCTTTTAAATCGAATAGAATACCATTAGACCAATGAATTTGCCCCATCGCAACAACCGCTGTTTTATCTGTGATAGCTTCAAGAATAGAATCGTTCCATAGCTTTCCACAATTTAATTTATCCTCAGGTTGTTTTATGGTAACGATTTTAGCATCAAACCGCTGCGCTAATTTCTTCCAGATATAATAGTTGCTAGGAAACTGTTCTTCGATAAGAACGATTTCATCTCCAGATTTTAAACGGATATTATTTGCAACAGTAGCTAAGCCATAAGACACAGATGGAGTAGTCACTACACGGTTTGACTCATCACAATCTATAATCGATGCGAATTTATGTTTTAGCTCTGTTACGGGGTCAAAAAAATCTGAACTAGGTATAAGATAAGGTCGACTTTTTTTGCGTAGAGCATCTATTCCAGCTAATTCAACAGATTTAAAAGAAGGAGATAAGCTCGCCGTATTAAAATATGTGATATCATCAGGAATATCAAAAAGATGTTTTTTATGTTGTAAGCTAGGGTTAGTCAAAATAACTGAACGTATCTCCGTCTTTAATTTTTAATAAGGATTCGTAAATTAATCGAATGACGTTTTCAACATCATCTTTATGCACCATCTCAACAGTCGTATGCATATAGCGTAAAGGCAAAGAGATTAAAGCAGAAGCCACTCCACCGTTGCTATACGCAAAAGCATCTGTATCTGTCCCCGTTGCTCTAGAAAGCGCAGCACGTTGAAAAGGAATCTTCTTTTCTTCTGCGGTGTCGGTAATTAAATCACGTAACTTTTGTTGTACAGCAGGTGCATAAGCTACAACTGGACCTTTTCCTATTTCGGCATAACCTTGCTTCTTTTGGTCGATCATAGGGGTTGTGGTGTCGTGCGTGACATCCGTAACTATGGCAACATTTGGCTTAATGGTCTCTGTAATCATTTGTGCTCCACGTAACCCAATTTCTTCTTGTACAGAATTAGTAATGTATAAACCAAAAGGGAGTTTCTTTTTGTTTTCGTGTAGTAATCGTGCCACTTCAGCAATCATAAAACCACCCATACGGTTATCCAAAGCACGACATACAAACTTGTCTTTATTTAAGATATGAAAGGTGTCAGGGTAGGTGATAACACAACCCACATGAACTCCCATTTTTTCTACCTCTTCTTTATCTTTAGCTCCAATATCGATACAAATATTATCAGGTTTTGGTGGCTCTTCTTTTGATTTGTTTCGGGTATGAATTGCTGGCCATCCAAAGACACCTTTTACAATGCCCTTTTTAGTATGAATATCTACTATTTTACTTGGTGCAATCTGATGGTCACTACCACCATTGCGTACAACATACAATAACCCTTTATCCGAAATATAGTTAACATACCAACTAATCTCATCAGCATGACCTTCAATAACCACCTTAAATTTTGCCTTAGGATTTATAACTCCTACAGCACTACCATAGGTATCTGTGATGAACTCATCCACATAAGGTTTAAGATAATTCATCCATAGTTTTTGCCCATCCCATTCGTAACCTGTTGGTGACGCATTATTTAAATATTTTTCTAAAAAGTCCATAGACTTTTTGTTCAATAGTTTCTGTTTTGCCATTCTTAAAAATTTTGCCCTAAATTAATAATAATTAACGCTATTTTGAGGTTATGGGAGTTAATAATTACTAATTTTGAACCGATAACAATCATTTTTTGGAATGGTTTTGGTACTGAAAGGAATATGAGATTTTATAGTCTAATCATTTTATTATTTCCAGCTGTTTTTTACGGACAAGTAGATCCTGTTGAAAAGGATTCTACACAGGTGGGATATATTATTATCGAAGGTGACTCTATACCGACTACGGCCATTAGCCTTAATGAAGTGATTGTACTACCAAAACTTCAATTTAAAAATCGAGAAGAGCGTATTCGCTATTTAATTTTACAGCGTAAAACGATAAAGGTGTATCCTTATGCTAAACTAGCGGCTGAGCGCTTAACCGAGCTTCAAGAACGACTGAATTCTTTAGAGCGAAAAAGTCAAAAACGAAAATATGCCAAGATTATACAACGCTACATTGAAGATGAATTTTCGGCCGAATTAAAGAAACTAACACGGACAGAAGGTCAGATTTTAGTAAAATTGGTACACCGACAAACAGGGAAAACGACGTTTGAATTGATTAAACAACTTCGTAGTGGCTGGCGTGCCTTTTGGTTTAACAATACTGCAAGCTTATTTAATATTTCCTTAAAAGAAGAGTTTGATCCATTAACTAGTGAAGAAGATTTCCTTATTGAAGACATCTTAAGACGTAGTTTTCAAAATGGAAGGTTGATTCGTCAAGACCCTGCATTTGATATCGACTACTATGATTTAACGGACAAGTGGTTGGCCCTTTCTGACGTAAAAACTACAAATTAGTGGCCGTACAAACCAAATTGCAAGAACAACTTAATGCCTGGTCTCATGGTATTGGTGCTTTACTTGGCATCATTGGTTTAGTTTTACTAATTCTTGATGTAGACTCGTCGCAACCTTGGTATTTGTTTAGTGTTACTGTTTATGGTATCTCCATAATTATTTTGTTCTTGGCATCGACCTTATACCATTCAGTAGGGGAAGAAACCCTAAAATTTCGCTTCCGAATAGTTGACCATATCAGTATCTATTTACTGATTGCAGGTACTTACACACCAGTTTTATTGATTACTTTATCTGAAAGCTTAGGTTGGCCTTTATTTTATGCTGTTTGGGGAATAGCCATTTTTGGCGTCATTTTAAAACTATTCTTCACAGGGCGATTTGAAATATTTTCGACACTATTGTATTTAGTAATGGGCTGGTTGATTGTGTTTGATTATTCTACCCTATCAAGTTTAATGCACCACAATGGTATTTTATGGTTATTTGCTGGTGGTCTATTTTATACTGTAGGCATTGTATTCTATGCCTTTGAACGGATTCCATATAATCATGTGATTTGGCACTTTTTTGTTTTGGCAGGTGCTATTTGCCATTTTATGATGATATATTATTATGTTATATGAATACTTATAGCATAGATGTAATGCCGAAATAAACAGCAGATATAAATAGTAACAACAACCCAATCGCTAAAAATTTAATAGCCACTTTTACATTTTGAAATTTCCAAGCGGATATTTTTGAAATGATAAATATTTGTTCCCCTAACTGTTCAAATAATTTTTCTTCATCTAGACTTATGTTATAAAACGTTTTGGAAAAAGACTTAATATCCCCAAATTTTGAAATCACATCACCAAAAAAGAAAATATTTGGGTCGTAATTCCCTTCAATTTTTGGTATAAAACAACGCACACAATAAAACACTGAAATGGCTGTGGCTAACGACCAGAGTCCAATGAGGACATAGAATGCCATATCATGAGACGTTGTGTTGAGCACAACACTTGAGCTTTGATAAATAAAATTGAGGAATATGCCGTAAAACGATAAAATAAGACCAGCTTTGAGTTCACTTGCCTTTATTAAACTAGACAAATAATTCATGGTGCCCCAATAATGATCTACTAATTCTTCTGCATGGGGTGTTCTTGCAGCCGTATTTATGTCTTGGATTTTTTTGAGTTTCTCTTTATCTTCCATAGTTATGTTTTATTATTCCATGACCTGATAAATGGTCATTGGCTTTTCTTTATTTTTCAATTCTATATCACCTACTTTTTCGCACTGAAAGGATTCTTTTACTTGTTTATAACAGTTCTCACTGATAATAATCTGATTTTCCGTCGCAGCATCTTGAAGCCTTGCTGCTGTATTTACCGTGTCACCAATAACTGTATAGTCTAGACGTTTCAGACTTTCAGAGCCAATATTTCCAGAAATCATTTCGCCACTTTTAATACCTATTGAAAGTTTGGGCTGAAACTGTAATTCGTCTCCAAGCGGTGGGATATTTTTTATCTTTTCCACTACTGATAAAGCCGCGTCAATAGCTCTGTCTAAGTGATACTCTCCTTTAAAGACAGCCATAATTGCATCCCCAATAAATTTATCGATATGCCCTTTATGATTAATAATTTCCTTTACCATTTCATCAAAACAAGAATTGATCATTGTTACGACTGTATCCGGAGAGGCCTTTTCACTTATTGCAGTAAAACCGCAAATATCAATAAACATTACGGTGCCTTCAATAGTTTCATTATCTAAAATTTTAGCTTCAAACCCTTTATTGCCCATAAAATTAAGGACATTTTCATCCACATACATTTTAAGAATGTTGTTTTCCTTAATCGCTTGCAAGGTTTCTTTTAATTCTAGCGCGTGTTTTAAGGTTTTGTTTATGGTGAGCGTTAAGTCCTCGAAATTAATAGGTTTTGTAATAAAGTCGTACGCACCACGATTCATAGCAGTACGGATATTTTCCATATCGCCATAAGCGGATACGATTACTGATTTTATGAGTGGACTTAATTCGTGGAGTTCGGTTAAGAGTGTCAGCCCGTCCATTTCTGGCATGTTGATATCACTTAATACAATATCAATTTCTGGATGCTCACTAATTTTTTGTAGAGCCGTAACACCATTATCAGCAAAGAAAAATTCATATTCTTTTTCCCTGATTTTTTTTCTGAACTTTTGTTTAATAAGGACTTCTAAATCGGCCTCATCATCAACTACTAAAATCTTTGCCATCTTAAATATTCTGAATTAATTTTTCTTTTAATGCCTTAAAATCTACCGGTTTGGTTAGGAAGTCGTCAGCACCTAATTGTTTCGCCGTATTATAGTTTTCGTCATCACCATACGCTGTAACCATCATTACTACTGGTGGGGGTTCATTATAGTCTCTTTTAATCGTTTCTAAAAGTTGTAACCCACTCATGCCTGGCATATTGATGTCGGATAGTATGAGTACGGTTTCGTGATTAATTTCTTCCAAGACTTTTAAGGCCTCTTCACCAGAAAATGCGAATCTAAAGTCGAGCTCTCCTTTTCGGATTTCTTTTCTAAACCGTTGTTGAAACAGTATTTGTACATCTGTCTCGTCGTCTACTACTAATATTTTTGTCATATCACTAATTTTTTATTGGAAGTGTAATTGTGAATTCTGTAAATTCACCTTCTGTTGTGTTTACATTTAATTGTCCTCCATGATTTTTTATAATATCATAACTCATAGATAGTCCAAGGCCAGTCCCTTGTCCTGTAGGTTTAGTAGTAAAAAAGGGGTCAAATATATTTTTAAGTGCGGCTTTGGGAATTCCATTTCCATTATCCTTCACTTTTATAATAATCTCCGATTTTAATAATGATGTTGTTGCTGTTACAGTAGGTTTAAAACTCGTATCGCCTTTCTCTTTAAGTGATTGTTTCTTTTCGTTTACGGCATAAAAGGCATTAGTAAATAGATTCAAAATTACTCTGCCAATCTCTTGTGGTACCACATTAATGGGCTTTAAATCTTTCTCAAAATTTGTCACCAACTCTGCGTTAAAAGATTTGTCTTTAGCACGCAAACCGTGATAGGCTAAACGCATATATTCATCCGCCAACGTATTGATATCGGTTGATTCTTTTTCGCCTGAACTATTACGGCTGTGCTGCAACATTCCTTTTACGATAGAATCAGCACGTTTGCCATGGTGGTTAATCTTTTCTAAATTTTGCTTTACATCTGTAGCAATGGCTTTGGCTTCTTCTATATCGCCGTTGTCTAACTCTTCGTTCATTTCGTCAATAAGTTCATTACTGACCTCAGAGAAATTATTGACAAAGTTGAGTGGATTTTGAATTTCATGTGCAATACCAGCAGTCAATTCTCCTAAACTTGCCATTTTCTCGGATTGGATTAATTGTGCTTGAGTCGTCTTTAGATGCTCCAGAGATTGTTTTAGCTCTTCTGTTTGCTCATCAACCTTTTTTTGTAATTTTTCATTTTCTCGTTTCCATTCCTCCTGATGCCATGTCCCATCTTCTTCATCCATGCCTAAAGATCCATGCCAGTGTAATACTTTCCATTTCGATTCTTTGTAAACAAAAATTGTTGAGATTCTGAGGTTTAACTCTTTGGTGTTGTTATCTATATCATACCTCAATAAAATTTCGCTAACATTGAGCACAGTATTATCATCGCCAAGATCTCTTTTAAACACTGGAGTGATGTGGTAACTAAAATTCTTTAACTCCTTACGAGTGTCAATACCAACTTTTAATAATCGATTGAACTCTTCAAAGTTGGTAATATATTCATTTACGGTAGTTCCGTAACCCATAACATCCGGAAGAACAAAATCTTTTGAAATATTTATGGGTAAATCGCCAAGACATAATGCAACCCATTCTAAAAACTTCTTTTCTAATGCCTCTATTTTGCCTGTACTCATAACTATTTTACATTATAGGTAATTTTATAATAAAGCTTGTGCCTTTGTTTTCTTTTGTTTGAATGCTAATGTCGCCGCCATGTCCTTTTGTGATAATATCATAACTCATGCTTAAACCCAGGCCTGTGCCTTGACCAGTAGGTTTCGTCGTAAAAAAGGGCTGAAATATTTTGTCCTTTATATGCTCTGGGATACCATTGGCATTGTCGCTCACCGTTATTTCAATATCGCCTTTTTTCTGTTTTGTGGTGACGGAAACAGTTGGCTCATAGTTATCCTCTGAAGCTTTAGCGAAAGAGGATTTCTTTTCATCCACAGCATAAAAAGCATTGGTAAACAGGTTTAAAATCACACGACCAATGTCTTGTGGAATAATAGGTGCTTTGGGCAGTGATTCATCAAAATTGGTTTCTAATGTTGCATTAAACTGTTTGTTCTTAGCTCTAAGACCATGATACGCTAAGCGCATGTATTCGTCAGCTAATTTGTTGATATCGGTTGGTTCTTTTTTATCCCCACTGGCGCGACTGTGCTGAAGCATTCCTTTGACAATACCATCTGCACGTTGCCCGTGATGGTTTATTTTTTCTAAATTCTGAATGACATCATCCATTATGGCTTTGACCTCTTCAAAATCACCATTTTCGATCTCTTCCGCCATTTCTTCTAAAAGCTCTTTACTGACTTCAGAGAAGTTATTAACGAAATTTAATGGGTTCTGTATTTCATGCGCTATGCCAGCCGTCAATTCACCCAAACTCGCCATTTTTTCGGATTGTATTAATTGTTTTTGAGTAGTTTGGAGGTCGGACAATGTTTTTTCTAAGCGTTTCTTTTCTTCAAATAGTGCTTTTGATTGCACCTCTTTTTCCTGAAGATCCATAAAACGGATATATGCATGCTCAAAAACTTTGGCAAAGCGAATGAGGATATCTTTTTCATTTTCAGAAGGCATTAATCCTGAATACGACGGAATAAGAAGTGCTGAGTACTTACTCCACGCAAAAGACAATGTGTGGTGTTTTCTATTAAGAATATCTTTTTTGGCTTCATCAGGGAAGTGTTTGTAGTCACTATGCTCGAACGCATGCTCAAAAAAGGAATTCTTCTCTTCAATGCTATATGCTTTAGAGAACCATTGATCTCCTTTATTTTTTGATGCCCAAGCTTCCTTTAAAATAACATGATCAAAGTAGGGGAGGAGAAACTTCCCTGAGCTTTCTGAGTCTGGTGTTGCAATCCAGTGTAATACATCTTTTGAATCTGGGAAATACGTACAAATCACCACACCACCCAAATCTAAAATAACATCGAGCTCTTGCAGTTTCTCTGCAATTAACTGTACCACCTCATTCAGTTCGTTTGGTTGTTGCATTGATAGAGAGCGTGACCTCACTTTTTCTAAGGCCGCTTCAATTTGGGCGTCTCTTGCTTGTTTTTCAGCTTTTTGTAAATCGAGAAACCGTTGGTACGCTCTACCAAATTCATTGGCAAATTTTATAACAATCTGTTCTTCTTCTTCAGTGGCTGGACGAATTTGGTTCATCCCTATATAACCAAAAGGGTGTTTTCCTGCGGTGTGATAAATACCATCGGGATAATCTTCTTGTGTGATACGCGAACTTTTAGGCATTGAGGCAAAGGATTCATGAAAAACGTTCCAGACTTCAGGTAGTTGCTCTTTTGGAAAGTGAAGTTTATTTATAGAACTGGCTTTGTCAGCTTTCCACTTATCAACCGTTTCTTTCCAATTATCCATGGCATCCAAGGCAACAGTCTGTTCCCCAAAACTTCTATTACCAAATTTTCCCGTTTCGCGGAAGGTAAAGGTGTTGTTTTCAAGATCTAAAACTGTCATATGTGTGCTCATTGGTACAATGTCCAGAATATCAAACTGCTCGCAGAGAACGGATAATACTTCATCCAGTTCTTCTGAATTTTGCATGGACATGGCTTTGGCACGCACACGTTCTAAGGATGCTTCAATCTGAGCCTCACGTGCTTGAGCTTCTGCACGTTTAAGGTCTAAAAATCGAGTATAAGCTTGTTCAAAGACTTTAGTGAATCTTAAAAGAATATCCGTGTTTTCAAGAGGTTTAAGTGACGAGATTAGAACATAACCATGTTCAAAAGACGCACCATAATCAATTTCCCAAGGAGGCGCTTCTGGCATTGGGGCATCTCTAGATTCTAAATCCTTGAGAGCAATTTGTGCAGATGGTAAATCAAAAATATCTTTAAAGTGTTGCTCTATAAAGTCACCTGGGATTTCAATTGAAAATAATTCTGCACCCTTTTTCCATTGGTCATAGCGGTATTGATGGATGTAGTCTAAATCTATGGGTACAATAAATGGAGTTACCATACCAGCACCAGGAATACTATGCCATTGTTCTACATGACCCTCATGTTTATCACAAAAAACGATACCCGTTGCAAATAAATCTTCGCCAAAATTTCGTAATTGGTTAAACATTTCGGTTGTAACGGCTCCAAAATCATCAGTGCTTTGCATACCCATTGATTGCGAGCGTACACGCTCTAAAGCCGCTTCAATTTGAGCCTCGCGTGCTTGAGCTTCTGCTTTCTTTAGATCTAAGAAACGAGTATAGGTTTGCTCAAAGACTTTACCGAAACGTTTAAAGATATCGTGAGCTTTGGCTACAGCTTCATAAGTGATAAACATCACATAACCATATTCAAAATATACAATATGAAATATTTGAAAGGTTGGTAATGCAATACCTTTTGAATCAAAATCTTTAAAAATATCTCCAACTATAGGGAGCTCTGTCATAAACTCATAATGTTTTACAAGCTCTTTACCACCTAGTTCATGAATATAAAAGGGTTCATCAGTTTTAAGTGGGTTATAAAAATCATAACCCTCTCCAATAGTTGGTAGGGAAAATCCCTTTTGAATTTCACCTTCACTACTCATATTGCACCAAGCACTCTTTTTACTATCATCTTCCCAAATACAGTAGCCTGCACTCCAAGCAGGTATACCTAGTGCCTGAACTTCTAAAAATAAGGTATTAGCTGCTTCTGGTAGTTCAGAACTAGTCTGCATAGCCATAGTTCGTGAGCGCACTTTTTCCAAGGCAGCTTCAATTTGAGCTTCCCTTGTTTGTGCTTCTGACTTTTGAAGGTCAAGAAACCTAATATAAGCTTGATTAAATACTTTTGCAAAACGAATAAGAATGCTATTGTCTTCTTTAGAGTATGGAACCTCTGTATAACGTACAATTTGAATACTACTGTTTTTAGAGAAAGAGATGGACGTTGTTTTGGCCGGTGACTCCTGCATCAGTTTTTTTAAGGGTTTCGGAATGTCTGTTTCTGAAATTAAAAAATCGATATACTCTTTTTTTACCTCTCCAGAAAATGTGCCTTGGTAAAGTTCAGGCCGTTCTGCAATGGCCTTATTGTACTGTCGTTGAATCTTAGTAGAATCGGTATATGGAATTAGCAAAGGTTCTGTAAATGTAGATCCACCAACCCAAACTTCATAAGGAGTGGCTGGTTTAATTTCTCCACTCATCCCAATGACATGAATTTCTAAGCCTAAACTTTTCATTTGTTCGTAGACTGCATTGGCAACTTCCTGCATTTCAGTACTTTTATGCATAGCCATACTACGTGAACGAACACGTTCCAAGGCAGCTTCAATTTGAGCTTCCCTTGTTTGTGCTTCGGCTTTTTGTAAATCTTTAAATCTTTTGTAAGCCAAGTCAAATACTTGAGAAGCTTTATTTAGAACAATTTTTGTGTCGGTTGAAGCAGGAGAGTGTGTGACCAATAGAAGTGATCCGTCAGAAAAATCAGAAAAATTCCAATATTCTGAATGCTCAGATAATCTTCTGTTATTGACAAAACCGACTCTTCTTTCCGCAATTGTTGGGGCGTGTTTAAGCATCACTTGCTGCCAATCTTCCGCCATTTTCTTGTCAAATTCAATTGTATATTCCGATTCTTGGGAATTATACTTCTTCATCATGTGTTTAATCTGATCAGTTGCATCGACTGGAAATAATACACGGGCTAATACAATCTCGCCGCTTTCTCCAGGCGGTCTTACTGCGGCAATTGATTCAAATGTTGAATCACCTTCTTGATAAAGGTGCACTACACTTGCTTCTAAATCGAGTTGACCTAATGAATCAATTTGTCGACGGATTTCTGTAATCACATCCATAATCTCATTAGAATCCCTCATTGCAAGTGCCCTGCTTCGAATGCGTTCCATGGCAACTTCGATTTGTGCCTCCCTAGCTTGTGCTTCTGATTTTTGTAGGTCTAGGAATCGCGTATAGGTCTGCTCAAAGACTTTTGTAAAGCGTTGTAAGATATCTTTTTCCTCATTAGTGGCTTTAGTGGTATTTGATTTACTGATGCAACCATATTTATGATTGGCATCTAACATCTCAAAATGTTCTAATTTTAATTTATCTTGTATTTTTCCAAAATAATTAGAGTTAGTCACCTCGTCACACACCTGCATAAAGTTGTCCACATCCGACTTAGTGGGGAAGGTGATATAGGAAAAAGGTTCACCGTTCTTCCATGATTTTACACTCGTATCCTTAAAAAGTGCACTTGGCATTTTAAAGTATTTGGTTTCATTATGGATTCCTTTTAACGGGGAAAACCAAACGTCAACAGCTTCTTCTTCCAAATAAAAAATGGTTATCCAAGCCTGAATAAATTCAATCTTTAAAGTTTTGAGTTGATCAAAATACACTAAAACAACATCGGAAATATCTTCTGTTTTATGCATTGCCATAGTAGCTGCTCTCAATCTTTCTAAAGAAGCTTCGATTTGTGCCTCTCTAGCTTGATGTTCGGCTTTCTGTAAATCTTCAAACCTTTTATAAGCCAAATCGAATGCTGCCCCCATTTTGGTGAGAATGGTTTCCATTTCTTCCGAAGGCGGATTTAATAAATCGATGGCTAACTTTCCGTTATTCAGTTTTTTTACTGTATGGTATAAACGTTTTAACTGTGTTTTTTCTATAAAATCCTCAACTTCATCTGCAATCTCATTTTTCTCCATATCCCGGAGCCATTTCATGAGTCTTTTGAAGCCTTTTTCATCTTGTATCTCGACGAAATAATTTTCTTGGTTTTCCCAAACCCGTTTTATATAAAAATGTGGATCTGTTTTTTTGAGTTTAAAAGTGACATCAAATGGGACTTCAGAATAATTATCTTCATCTTCAAGAGAGGATAAATCCCACATTCTTACTTTATCATCGCCTTCACTTAGGAAAATGGAAGCAGCAACGACATCAGGAATGTCTAGACCCATGACTTCGTCTTTCAGTTTAGTAACGACTTCTAAAATCTCTTCAGATTTATGCATTGCAAGCGCTTTGGCTCTTACACGTTCTACAGCTAAATTAATTTGAGCTGTACGTGTTTGGGCTTCTGCTTTTTGAAGGTCAAGAAAGCGCGTATAGGTTTGATCAAATGCCTTGGTAAATCGTTTAAATATGTGTATTGCTTCCGGATTGTGGTCAAGGGTAATGAACATTAAATGTCCATAAGAGAAAAAGCCACAATGGGTCACTTGAAACTTAGGTAAATCAAATCCAGCTTCTACGAATCCACGCATGACATCGCCAACGATTGGAAGTTTATCCATATAGCGATACGTTTGCTCAAGTGATTTGCCTTTGGACTCAAACACTATAAAATCCTCACCTTGTCTTTTTGCATCGCGAATAGTGGTAAAGAAAACATCTTCTGTAAGCGGAATTGGCATCGGGGTTCCCAATTTACCGTCAGGTCCGGGGTTGTAGCCCATAAAATAGCTATCGTCATCGTACCAGATACTGAATCCACAAGACCAAAGCTCGATACCAAGACTATTAATTTGTTCAAAAAGCAATTCTGCGACTTCCCATAACTCATCACTATGGTGCATTGCCATACTTCTGGATCGTACTTTTTCCAATGCGGTTTCAATCTTGGCCTCCCTTGTTTGGACTTCTGCTTTTTGAAGGTCGAGGAAACGTGTGTAGGCTTGTTCGAAAACTTTGGCAAATCGTTTAAGAATAGTATTGGTTTCATTCGAAAATATGTGACCATGATGACTTATGATGAAGATGCAACTGTTTTCGGAAACAGCGCATGATCTCGTATATCCACCTTTACGAGACAATACTTCTTTTTGATGTGTCTTGGTGGTGGAATTAAAAGGAGGAATTTCAAAAAGCCTCGTTAAGAAATCTATTTTTTCATCTTGCGTAAATTGTTCAGTGAAAAATCCAGGTCCTTTTTGAATGCCCTCTATGATTTCCGTATAAATAGGAACGTCCATATAAGGGATTTCAATCTGTTGGATATAGTCCGCTGTACCACCTGACCCCCAACATTTTAATGTGTCTTGAATGTCTTCATTGATTCCAATAAACACACCACCACTTATTTCTATGTCTAGTTGCGTAAATTGTTGATGTACGGTATTAATAACATCTTGTAATTCTGAAGTATGATGCATTGCCATACTTCTGGAACGAACACGTTCTAAAGCTGCTTCAATTTTCGACTCTCTGGCTTGGGCTTCTGCTTTTTGAAGATCCAAGAATCTGGTGTAGGTCTGTTGAAATGCCTTGGCAAATCTTATCACCAAATTCTGTTCTGCTTTTTTCAATACCTTATCTCCAACAATCAGAAGATAGCCCTGCTTAAAATTGAATATATGTATTTTTAGACGATCAGGTGAAATAGCCAGTAATTGCTCGGCAGAAATCGGGAAATTTTTACTTCTTTCAGCAATAAAGGTTTGATGTTTTATAGTTTCCTCTTCATTTAATTCAATGACAAGTGAAGAATCTTCATTCTTCCAACTCTTAACAATGGATTTCATTATAGAAGTTTTATCATGTGGCATCTCTACTGGATGCTGCCTAATACTTCCATCGGCAGGATTTACTCCATAACTATAGCCAATTTTTGAATCTTCATTAAAAAGTACATAGCCCGTTGTAAGATTATTTATCCCGAGTTTATTTAGTTCCTTGTAAAGTAATGCTCCTGCCTCCAATAGTTCATCACTTTTCTGCATTGCCATGGTGCGCGAACGTACACGCTCTAATGCTGCTTCAATCTGGGCTTCTCTGGCTTGTGCTTCCGATTTTTGAAGATCTAAAAACCTAATGTAAGCTTGGTTAAATACTCTTGAAAACCGCTTTACAATATCTATTTCGTGTTCTGTTAAGCTCTTTCCCTCAAAATCATTGACATTAAAAACCACATATTCTGAGGTTACCATTGTGATAGAGTACGATGTACTATTAAAGATCATACTCAAAATATCTTCTGGTAAGTCTTTAAATTCAGAAGTTTTATCGAGTACGTATTTATAAAAATTATTTTTTACTGTTTTCGTATAATGACCTACAAAGACATCAGCTTCATTGTCAAATGCATTACATATATCCTTAGATATTTTATTATTAAAATAGGGTAATCGGTAATTGGTGATAACTAAACCTTCTTCATTTTCACCACACACATAAGCGTCAAGGTCCTTGGACCCATTTATTTTGATACCAATCCCTACAGCTGTTGCAGGTATTTGTAATTCTTTTAATTTCTCGAAAACAATACTTATTACTTCTTTAAACTCTTCGCTTTTATGAACAGCTAATGAACGTGAACGTACTTTTTCCAAAGCTGCTTCGATTTGTGCTTCCCTAGCTTGTGCTTCTGCTTTTTTAAGATCGAGGAAGCGTGTGTATGCTTGCTCAAAGACCTTAGCAAAGCGTTTAAATATGGCTTCATTTTTATAAGGTTCAGTAGTAATGACTAATAAATAGCCATATTTAAAATAAGCAGCATGCCACTTTTGCCATTTTGGAAAAGCCATACCATTATCTAGCATACCCTGAAAAATAGGTTGCACATCAGTAACTGTGAGCATATACTTATAATGATCCTTTAGCGCTTTACCACCTTTTTCAATCGAAACTATTTCCAAATCTTTCTTCCAGCCTTGATACATTTGTTTATGGGTTGGATCTACTGTATTGGGAATCTTTAGTTGTGGCATGATACCTTTTTCATTAGCAAACCAGAACTCATCAACATCAGAATCTTTTTCGCAGAAACCAAAGCCTGTACCCCAAAGTTCACCACCCAAACTTTTAAGTTGCTCAAAAAGTACAAATGCGACATCTCCAATTTCCTCACTTTTGTGCATGGCCATCGAGCGACTTCTAACCCTTTCTAAAGCAGCTTCAATCTGTGCTTCTCTGGCTTGAGCTTCGGCTTTTTGAAGATCTAAGAAGCGTGTGTAGGTTTGCTCAAATACTTTGGCAAATCGTTTAAAAATATCGTGAGCTTCTGGATAAGATTCTAGCGTGATAAACAATAGGAATCCATGAGTAAAAAAAGCGCAATGATTAATTTGAGATTTTGGTAATTGCGTTCCTGATTCTTCGATGCCTTTCAGTACATCTTTAACCACCGGAAGCGTTTTCATGTACTTATATGTTTGGGCAAGTGACTTACCAGAAGCCTCAAAAACCATAAAATCTTTACCACTTTTTTTTGCTTTATGTATTTTCTTAAAAAAGGGATCGTCGGTTGATGGTATTCTGTAAGGAGCAGTAATATCACCAGAAGGAGTAGGATTGTACCCTATAAACGAGGTGTCGTTTTCCTCCCAAATATTAAAACCGCTTGTCCAGGTTTCAATTCCTAAATCATTAATTTGTTTAAAAAGTAAGGCTGCAGTTTTGGCCAATTCATCACTATGTTGCATGGCCATGGTTCGTGCTCTCACCCGTTCTAACGCTAGTTCTATTTCAGATTCCCTGGCTTGTTTTTCTGCCTTTTGAAGGTCGAGGAAACGCGTGTAGGTTTGCTCAAACACTTTTGCAAATCGCTTAAAAATATCATATGAATCAGGGACATGTTCTCTCGTTATAAATAACAGATAACCATATTTAAAATAAACCACATGATCTATTTGATAGGTTGGGAAACCGTTATTCGTTTCCTTTAAGGTCTTTAATACATCACCAATAACTGGTAGTGAGCTCATATATTCGTAATGAGTTACACAGTCGTTACCAGAAAACTCTTGAATAAAAAGTGTTTCTCCTTTTTGACCTTTGTCGTAATATTCTTTAAATATACCTTCTCTCGGTACTGTATAGGTATGTAAAACACCAGCTTCATTGCCAAACCATTCCGTTGATTCTTTTTCTCCATAAATATTAAAGGCACAACCCCAAGTTTTAATACCCAATGCTCTTACTTGTTGATCTAATAAAAAAGAGGCTTCTTGCAATTCATCACTATGTTGCATAGCCATGGTACGACTTCGTACTTTTTCTAAAGCCAATTCTATTTGGGTCTCTCTAGCTTGCTTTTCTGCTTTTTGAAGATCGAGGAAACGTTGATGAGCCAAATCAAAAGCACCTGCAAATTTTACCAATATATCTATATCCGACTTTGGTGGTTTTTTAACCACTCCAGGTAAACTGTACCCAATTTCACCATGAGATGTGCGTGCCATTATAAAAGTTAAGCCACCAATATGCTTAATATCATCGTGGGTTGGTGCTTGTGGATCTATATTTTTAAAATTCCCTAAAGCCACCATTTTATCCACATAATCTATTGCTTCATCTACATCCATGGCATACACAACGGTTGGCTTTTTACTTTTTTCCCATTTGGCCAATTGAGGAATGTCACCATGCATATGTCTTGGCAATTCCATTACAAAACCAATCTTGCTACCGTCGCCAGAGGTCATGGCTTTTTCATAGGTTTCTGGTAACCACATCATGTGCCAAAAGTAATGTGCTTCGTGACCTAGGTTAATAAATTCATTACGCATAGTCACCACGATGTCCAGCAAATCTGAAGACGCTTTCATGGCTACGGCTTGCGCGCGAATACGTTCTAAAGCAGTTTCTACTTCTAGTTCCCGATTTTTTTCTTCGAGTTCTTTTGTCCGCCTTTTTATGGCTTCTTTCAATTCAAGATTTTCCGCGTTTACCTTATCAAACCCTATAGTTTCACCTTCATCAGTTTTAGAATCTGTTGTTGAAAAATGTTGGTAAACAAAACGCCATCCTTTTTTAGTTTCTTTTAAGGCGTTAGTAAAACGGAATCGCCCGTAATAGGTATAATCATCACCATTTTTAAACCAGGCATCGAACAAATGGGTTACAATTACCAGTCCTTCAAATTCTTCTATGATTTTATTCTCATTTCGTAAATCACATTTTCCAGCCAACTGGTCAGCTGTAGCTTTAAAGAAATCTGTTGTATCTTTTTTGTTTAAAAACTCCTCATTATCAGTTGAGCCAATAAAATGGTAGTCTTTACACAGAAATGATTCATAGGTTTTAACATCACCATTTAAGTAACTATGCAGCCATGTGTCGTACACGTTCCAAATATCTGATTCTATTTTTTTGGTCAACTTCATGTCTTAGTAGTTATTGGTAATACAATGACGAATTCTGTACCTGCCTGTCCGGTAGGCAGGCCTTCTTTTTCTTTGGTGGTTACTTTAATTTCTCCACCGTGCGCTTTTATTATATCGTAACTTAGTGATAATCCCAGACCAGTACCTTGTCCCGTAGGTTTGGTTGTAAAAAAGGGTTGGAATATCTTATCCAAAACTTGTTTCGGGATTCCACCACCGTTATCGGTAACAGATATTTCGACTCCCAAGTCACTATTTTTGGTGGATACGACTACTTTAGGGCTGTAATCGACTTCTGGTGTTGACTTTTTCTTGTCGTTACAGGCATGAAACGCATTGGTAATAAGGTTTAAGACGACACGACCAATATCTTGGGGTACAATTTTCAATGGGTTAATAGAATCATCAAAATGAGTTTCTAAGGCAACATTAAAAGATTTATCCTTTGCCCTTAACCCATGATATGCCAAGCGTAAATATTCATCAGTTAGTTGATTGATATCAGTGCGTTCTTTTTCTCCAGAATTAGTCCGGCTGTGCTGCAGCATTCCTTTAACAATACCATCGGCACGTTGGCCATGATGTAGTATTTTATCTAAATTTTGGATGACGTCTTTGGCAATGGCATCTACTTCTTCCATATCACCGTTTTGTAACTCTTCGAGCATTTCTTCAAGAAGTTCTTTACTGACTTCACTAAAATTATTGACAAAGTTTAGAGGATTCTGAATTTCGTGAGCAATACCAGCAGTCAACTCACCGAGACTTGCCATTTTCTCAGCCTGTACCAATTGTGCTTGTGCAGCTTTTAGATCTTCTAGGGATTTACTCAGTGCTTTATTAGAATCTTCAATGACCGCACGTTTCTGTTCTAATTCTTCAATCGTTTCTTCCAATAAAATGGCTGTGGTACGCTTTACTTTATTGGTTCTCTCTAATTTGAATTCTGAAATGGTTAAATCCTTATCAGCACTTTTTAGGGATTTTAATAAAGCGGTTTTATCATCTTCAGAAAGATGGTCTGAGTTTTCAATAAATTCTTGAATATGTTGTAGGTGTTGATTCATGCTTTTTCTTTAAGTGTTACCCAACAACAGGCTCCTCCATGAAAATTTTGTCTTCCGTTTAAAACCCGTCCAAACTCACCATAGGTAAAAAAGCCTGCCATTGGCGTGTCCCATAATTTGGCGAGACCTTCGTTTTCATCGGTGACTAAAGGACCAAGAATCGGTTTTCTACCGCCACAAGAAAATATTAAAAGCGCATCTGCGTCCGTACCTAATTCTGTTTTTAACTGGTCAGCTTTTTCAATGACCTCTTCAACAATATCGAATTCTGGTGGTTGGGTAAACCAAAATTTTGTGCCTTCTGGCATAGGGTTGTCCATAACCAGTGCATTTGCTTCGCGGTCAATTCTCGTTGGTGTTTTTATGACAGTTTCATTGTTATCCCGTTCTACGAGGAATGGATATTCTATTGATACATCCTCAAAAATCTTAAAACCCTTTTCGTTAAGTTTATCTGTCTTGCCCAGATATTTCAAGTATAGTTCTAAAGCGGATTTCCCATCTATTTCGTACAGAAATTTGCCTTCACTTTTTGTAACAGTTCTTGCAATTCCCATAGGTTTCCAGCCTGTAATGGCCATTCCTTTTAGGGAAATTTTATCTCCGTTTAACACTATGGCAACTATTCCATAATTGGATTCTTCTGTGTTGGTGAAAACAAAGGTTTCTTTTAGCGCCCAATCATCGCCTGCCATACCACCAAAAAATATTTTATCCTCGCCAAGCTGCTTCTCTAAACTTTTTACCAATTTTTCTCCTTCAAAATGTTCTCCTTTTTGGTTGATGCCTGGACCACAGACGATAAGTGATGGATTCGTAAATTGTTTTAGGGCACTGCTTGCCAACTTAGAAACGGCATTATCCATATTTCCGTCTTCCATAGTTTCAAACAAAATGGTATAGTGCTCCTTATCTAATTCTAAAAGTAAAATGGCAATTTCTCCTTCAGTCTGATGGCCATTAATAAATTCACCACAGGATGTCGCACCAAAGACCTCAATATTTTTAGAATCCATTAGTTCACAAATGGCTTTTCTGTCTTGTTTTACTGAAATAAAAACAATGGCAATCGTGGGTGCAAAGCCATCTGCTAAACTATTGTTTAGTACTTGTTTGATTTCCTCTGTTGATTCACCCGTTATTGACTTAGATCTCATATCTTATTTTTCTTTTAAAGCCACCACGCAGCAGGTATTGTTATGAAACTCGTGTTTGCCAGTTTGTGACTTTCCAAACTCACCGTAGGTAAAAAAACCAAGCATAGGCGCATCCCAAACTTGTTGTACTTTTTCTATTTCTTCACTTAAAAGCAACCCAAATGAGAGATGTCTGCTTATGCAAGAAAACATGATTAATGCATCTGCTTGTTCTATGTGTTGGTTTCGTAACTCGTTGCATTCGTCCACTACTTTTTCAATAACATCAAAATCTGGCGGTAATGAGAACTTTATTTTCGACCCTTGGGGCACATGACCAGCACAAATGAGTGATCGGTCTTGCTGATTCGCAAACATGGCGGTTCTCATAACAGGTACTGATCCTTCACGTTCCATTTGAAGGGGATAGTATGCACCTATTTGTGTCACAATTTCTTTATCTCCACTAAAATCTACTTCTGTTCCAAGATATTTCATAATCACATCTAAAGCAGGTTTATCATCTATAGTGTAAACGATATTGCCTTCGCTTTTAGTAATCGTTTTAGACGTCCCAATGGGCTTCCATCCGCAAGTAGCGATGCCCTTAACATCAATTTTATCTTGATTTAGAATTAAGCCCAAAAGCCCATGTGTACTTTCATTTTTAGAATCAAAAACTAAAGGGCCTTCGAGCTTAAGGTCATCTCCAGCCATACCGCCAAATATGGTTACCTCGTTACCAAAGCCTTCAATAAGACCATCGACTATATTTTCACCATCTTCAGTGAGCCATCCAGAGAGGACTAAAAATGCTGGGTTCTTAAAAGTGGATTTACCTTCGATACCAAGTTGTTTTGCGTTTTCATAGGTTGATTGATCTGCTGTTTCATAAAACATCAACTTAAAATGCTCCGGGTTTATATTGATTAGCATAATAGCCACACTCCCTTCTTCAATATCACCATCTATAAATTCGCCAGAAGTTGTGGACCCAAAAATTGCAATTTCTTTCTCACCCAATACATTTCTAATCGTCTTCCAATCTTGTATTATTGAGGAGAAAACGATGGCTAATGTAGGTTTAAAACCATCAGACATTGCGTTCTCAATTTTCGCTATAATAGCTTCAGTCGAGTGAGCTTTAATTGTTTTTGAAATCATTTATTGAAGACCTCTATTATTCAGTTTCTGTAACACCTACCAGGACGTTAACGCCACCTGTTGCAAAATTTGCTAAATCATCAACAGTTGCCTGTCCCTCTGGAGAACTCATGGTTTCTTGCATCTGTTCTACGCTATTAAAATACAACTCTGCCATACGGTAATAGTCGCCTTTTTGACCATCTGGTGTTCCGAGGAATTTTGTTAATTCTAGTTTAGCAACACCTTCCATAGTTGCCGCTAGTGGTAAATGTTTTTCATTGTAATACTTTTCGAACGTTTGAGAATCCGTTGGATGCCCATACAAAACAGTTAATTTTTGCATATTTATTAGTGTTAAATTATTTTTCTTTTAGTGCAACACAGCAGGTTGTTAGATTGTGCATTTCTAGATTGCCACCAGTTGCTCTGGCTAACTCTCCATTAGAAAACATACCAGCCATAGGCACGTTCCATACGTTTTTTATGCCTTCAAGTTCTTCGGTCATCAAAGGCCCAAGCGACATAATTCTACCTGCACAACTAAACACCACCAAGGCATCAGCTTCTGGCATTTCAGTAGCCTTTAACTGTTCAACACCTTTAATTACTTTTTCCATCACATCAAAATCTGGAGGAAGTGAAAAACGTACTTTAGATCCTTGAGGTACTGTGCCACTACAATAAAAGGAACGGTCTTCCCAATCTACCACTAAACCTGGACGCATTACCGGGTCACCTTTTTCTCTTTGTAATTGCAATGGGAAATTGGCAGCAAGTTCCAGTAATAAGTTTTCATTATCAGGTGTTACATTTACTAGTCCACCATACTTTACTGTAATATCCAATACAGGAACATTATCTACAGTATAAACATGATTTCCTTCACTTTTGGTTACTGTTTTTTCGGTTCCTACAGCGTTCCAACCACAGGTGGCAATACCCTTAATTTCAATTTTTGCTTCATCTAAAGCTAAAACGACAGTGCCTCTGTTGCTTTCTGTTCCATTAGTAAATACATATTGTTCTGAAAACGAAAAGTCGTCTCCAGCCATTCCGCCAAAAACATTTACGTGTTTTCCTATAATATCCTCAAAACCAAAGAGCAGTTGTTCTGCATCGGTTTCCATATGACTTGCAGCCATTAAAAACGCTGGCTTATCAAATTCTCTTTTTGCCTTAGAAGCTATGCTCTGTGCAATTTCACGATAGTTTTTTTCGGGATATTCTTCAAGGTAAATTTTAAAATGCTCTGTTTTAATGTCTAATAATAAAATAGCAACTGATCCTGTGTCAGAATCTTCATCAATAAACTCGCCATTGGTTGTAGAACCAAATACAGAGATTTCTTTGTCATCTAGTAAGTTTATAATTGCTTTGCGGTCTTGATTCACAGAGATAAATACAATGGCTAAAGTGGGTTTATAACCATCTAACATACTTTGCTCTAAAGCTGTTTTGATTTCAAGAGTTGAATGACCTTTTATTGATTTTGCATTCATTTATAGCATGGTTGGTTGACTTATAGGTATTTAAAACCCTGTCTTTGTTACAAAATGGCAAGTAGGAAAAGTGAGGCAATAAAAAAATCAACAATAAAATGTGTTGACCCGTACTAAAATAGTGAAAAGTTAGCGTTAAACTTTATTTAAGCATGAAATAAATTGACTGCTAGTACGATAGTGGTATATATTAGCTTTTAATGACGTCTTTATACTCTTCAAAAAAAAGCTCAAACTGGGTCATCTTTTCGTAGAAGAATTCCATCACGCTTCGCCATGTGTCTTTATTATGAATGGAAACCTTGCCTTCTAAGGGCACCATGATTCTCGAAATTTCCTTTCCATTTTCTAAATAAAACTCCTCTTCGTATAGCGCATTTGGCAAATAGTCGGAATGTAAGATGGATTTTAGAGCCTCTAACTTTTCCCAGCAGTTGATTCTGTTCTCTAAATCATCTTCTAAATCTAAAGTGACGTATGCTTTTTTAGTGTCGAAATGGAACTTAAAAGAGAGTCCTTTTATCTTGGTATTGTATAGAATCCACTTCTTAGGAAAGGACTTTCCAAAGCTTATCCAGAATTCTTCTCGTAATTGTTTGCTTTCTTCCTTGCTAAACAAAATAGGCGATAACAACACCAAGTACTATGGTGAATAATTTGGTGAGATTAAACTTGTGGCCTTCACTACTTTCAAACAAAATAATGGTAGAAATATGAAGGAATATCCCAATAACTAGTGCATTGATATAACTTAAATACGGCTTTATAAAGTTGGCGTGTTCTGCCATTAGAGTCCCGAGCGGTGTCATTACTGCGAATAAGATAATAAATAATGCAATTTTTCCTTTACTGTATTCAGTGGCTACCAAAAACGATGTAATCACTATGGCGATGGGAATTTTATGGACAACAACTCCATAAATAATATCATTAGAACTATTTATCGGAATACCTTCGAGTAAGCTATGGATGCACAAGCTAATGAACAGTACTAAAGGAAACACCTTTTTTGGGCCATGATGATGGATATGTCCGTGCTCGGCACCTTTGGACAAGGATTCTAAAAATATCTGAATGACAATCCCTGCCATAATCAGTACCCCTGTTAATTTAGCGCTTAAATTTTCATAAACTTCAGGAAGCAATTCAAAAAGGGTAATCGCCAGTAAAAAGGCACCACTAAATGCAAGTAGCAACTTTACATTGGGTTTTACTGTCTCCTTAACTGTTATAGCAAATATTGCCCCTAAAATAATGGCACATATGGGAAGTATATATAGCATTACTATTTAAAAATTAAAATCAAGCGTTCTGAATCTTCATGATGGTATTTTTTGAGTTTATAATCCCCAAAAACATCGAGTAAATATACTCCAGCTTTTTCAAAAAGTCTTTCAAAGTGTTCCAATGTTAATGCTTTAACACGCTCTTGAAATTCAAAATGCTGACCTTCAACTTCAAAACTAATGTCCTTAATAATGTACCCGTTTTCAACTTTTCGTTTTTGATGAAAGGTGATACCATCAACCACTTTGGTGTCTTGCGGCACTAAATTCTTAATAACATAATTAACATTCATAAAGTCGATGACACCAAACCCTGTGGGATTTAATTCAGATTTTATGGCTTTAATAGTCTTTAAATTGCAGTCGTCAGTTTCAAAATAGCCAAAGCTTGTAAAGAGATTAAAAACCGCATCGAACCTTTTTGGGTATGACTTGGTCATATCATGAACATCAAACTTTAAGGTTTCATTTTCAAACTGCTTGGCATATTCAATGCTTTGAGAAGACAAGTCTATACCAGTTACATTGTAGCCTAAAGAATTTAAATAAATGGAATGTCTTCCTTTACCACAAGCCAAATCTAGGATACTCCCATTGTCTGGCAAATTCAAATAATCGGTAAGTTTATCCATAAAAAGTTGCGCTTCGTCATAATCTCTATCCTTATAAAGGATATGATAAAACGGGGTGTCGAACCATGAAGCGTACCATTTAGGATTTTCTTGAGTTGGCTTTATTTCCTGCATAGATGAATATCTCATTACCGTGCTACAAAAATACTGTATTTTTGTTGCCGATTAGACGAAGTATATGGACAATAATTTCAAGATGGTTGCCAAGACCTTATTTGGTTTTGAGGATATTTTAGCAAAAGAGCTTACGCAAATGGGGGCGATGGATGTTGAAAAGGGGGTGAGGAACGTCAGCTTTGTTGGTGACAAAGGCTTTATGTATAAGGCAAACCTTGGTATACGAACAGCCATTAAAATCTTAAAGCCTATTAAGTCTTTTCGAGTTATAAAAGAATCTGATCTTTATGATGGTGTAAAAGCTATTAAATGGGAAGACTACCTTAAGCCATCTGGGTCATTGGCGGTTGATGCTACTGTGCATTCCAAAATATTTACCCATTCGCAATATACGGCACTTAAAACCAAAGACGCCATTGTAGATCGTTTTAGGGAACAATCTGGAGAACGACCAAATGTAGATTTACGTTTCCCAGATTTAAAAATCAATGTGCATATCGACAGGCAACGTTGTACCATTTCTTTAGATACCTCTGGCGAATCGTTACACAGAAGAGGCTATAAAACAGCGACTAATATTGCGCCAATTAATGAAGTCCTCGCTGCGGGCTTAATAATGATGAGTGGCTGGGATGGACAATCCGATTTTATGGATCCGATGTGCGGTAGCGGTACGATTTTAGCAGAAGCAGCAATGATTGCCTGTAATATTCCACCAAATCTAATGCGAAAGGAATTTGCTTTTGAGCGTTGGCAAGATTGGGATGTAGACTTATTTGAAACCATTGAAGAATCCTTATTAAAAAAGGCTCGAGATTTCCACTATAAAATTTTAGGCTATGACAAGTCACCATCTGCTGTGAATAAGGCTAAGGAAAATATTAAGAATGCTCACTTAAGTGATTTTATTCACATTCAGCACGAAGACTTTTTTAAAACTCAAAAAGCCGGAACCGATAAATTACACATGGTGTTTAATCCACCTTATGGCGAGCGCTTAGAAAATTTGAATGTTGAAGAATTCTATGGTAATATTGGTTCTACATTAAAGCATGGCTATGCAAATACAAACGCGTGGTTAATTACCTCTAATCTTGAAGCCTTAAAAAGTGTTGGTTTAAGACCTTCTCGAAAAATAAAGTTATTTAACGCCAAGCTTGAAGCTCGTTTTGTAAAGTATGAAATGTACGAGGGAAGTCGGAAGGCTAAGAAACAGTAGTTTAGTAGGCAGTAAGCAGTGAGCAGTATGCAGTTTACGGTCTCAGTTAGCAGTTAAAAGGAATTGTTTTAACCCTTCATAATCACTAATCTTTGCAGCTACTTTCTTCTTGTCCATTACTGCTTTAATTTGTTCAGGCAGCTCAACTTTTGTTTTAACGACGTCCTCTACAACGTCTAAAAATTTTGTCGGATGGGCAGTTTCTAAAAAGCAGACATGGGCTTTTGGATGTATCTCTAAATGGGCTTTTGCTCCAAGGTACCCAACGGCACCGTGCGGGTCAGCGATATAATCGAATTCCTCATAAATTTCTAAAATAGCTTGTCTGGTTTCGTAGTCCGTATAACTGTAAGACGATAAGTTATTCTTTAACTTTTTAAAATCATTTTTATAGATTTCCTGAATACGAATAAAATTACTCGGATTACCAACATCCATAGCATTACTTATCGTTTGGATGGATGGCTTTGGTTCATAGACCTTTGTTGCTAAATAGGTGGTAACGGTATTATTTAAGTTGTTGGCTGCAATAAAATGTTTGATTGGCAGCCCTAATTTTTGAGCCATCATCCCTGCACAAATATTACCAAAATTTCCACTAGGTATTGAAAAAACAATATCCTTGTATTTCGATTTCAATGCTTTGTAAGCAAACATAAAATAGAACAGTTGGGGTAACCAACGTGCAATATTTATGGAATTGGCTGATGTTAACTGCATTTTGCAAGTCAGCTCCTCATCAACAAAAGCTTGCTTTACCATATCTTGACAGTCATCAAAAACACCATCCACTTCTAATGCTGTAATATTTTTGCCAAGCGTAGTTAATTGTTTTTCTTGGATATCACTCACTTTTCCGCTTGGATAAAGAATAACAACATTAACACCTTTAACACCTAAAAAACCATTGGCAACTGCGCCACCTGTATCCCCAGAAGTTGCTACTAAAACGGTGACTTCTTTATTATTATCTTTATTAAAATAGCCCAAACACCTTGCCATAAATCGAGCTCCAACATCTTTAAAGGCCATAGTTGGCCCATGAAATAGCTCGAGTGTAGAAATGTTCTGATTAAGTTCCACAACAGGAAAATCAAAACAAAGTGTTTCTTCTACAATTCGCTTCAATTCATTATCAGGAATCTCAGGATGAACAAATTGTCGAATAGCTTCAAAAGCGATGTCAGTATTAGACTTTGATTCGATGGTCTCGAAAAACGATTTTGGCAGCGGACTGATTTTTTTCGGAAAGTACAAGCCTTTATCAGGAGCTAACCCTCTTATAACTGCATCTTTAAATGAGGTGCTTTTTGCTTTTTTATTGAGTGAATAATAGTCCATAAATCTTAAATCAATTTTATCCCTTCTGTATTTATTTTAGACACATGTACCTCGAAAGCGATGTCCGTATCTGAATATATAGATGTCATGGATTCAGCGACTTTTTCAGCAAAGTTTTTTCCTTTAGATAAAGCAAATACTGATGGTCCAGAACCAGAAATACCACAGCCGAGAGCACCAGAATTCAAAACCTGTTTCTTTAACTCATCAAAATGTGGGATGAGCTCTTTTCGATGGGGCTCAATGATGACATCGACTAATGCCGCTCTTAACAAGCCATAATCATCGGTATGTAAAGCGTGTACCAAACTACCAACATTCGCCCATTGGGTAATAGCGTCTTTTAAATCCACTTGCTTCGGTAAAATTGCTCTAGCTTGAGATGTTTTAATCTCAATTTGTGGATGAATGATGGTTGCAAACAAATCGGGTGGAGTAGGGAGCTCTAAAATTTGAACGGGGTTACAACTTTTTACGAGGGTAAAACCACCATAAATAGCTGGCGCTAAATTGTCGGCGTGTTCAGATTGACTCGCTAAACGTTCACCTTTAATGGCGTATTTTGTAAGTTCTGACTTAGATAAAGGTTTACCCAACAATTCGTTTATTCCAAAAACGCTTCCGGCAGCACTCGCAGAACTACTTCCAATACCACTACCAGGTTTTATGTTTTTATAAATTTCAATCTCAAAACCACAATCTGGATTTAAATCTTGATACATAGCCAATGCAGAAACACCAGCGACGTTTTTTTCAGTCTCAAATGGTAAATCGTAACCTTCAATCTTAGTTATTTTTATACCCTTTTCAGATGTTTTTCTAATGACCATTTCGTCACCAATACTGTCTAAGCAAAACCCTAAAACGTCAAAACCACAGGCGACATTGGCAACTGTTGCAGGAGAAAATATACGGACTTGGTTTTTCATTTTAATTATTGGCTAGTCTAATAATATCAGCAAAAAGTCCTGAGGCAGTAACGTCTGCACCTGCACCTGCACCTTTTATAATCATTGGTTGTTCCGGATAACGCTCGGTAAAGAACATTACTATATTATCTTTTCCTTCTAGATTATAAAAAGGGTGGCCGACTGGGACTTCTTGCAGCCCTACTTTGGCTTTTCCATCGTTCAATTCCGCAACAAATTTTAATTGACAGTTATTTTCTTTTGCTGAATTATACAACCCTCTATAGTGATCTTCATCTTTTTTCAAGGTTTCGAAAAATCCATCAACACTATCTGCATTCATAGCAGATTCTGTTAAAAAATTATCTGCTTCAATATCCGATAATTCTAGTTGGTAACCACTTTCCCTGGCAAGAATTAAAATCTTTCTGGCGACATCAATTCCGCTTAAGTCAATTCTAGGGTCTGGTTCAGTATAACCTTCGGTCTGTGCTAATTTAACAACATCGTGAAACGTTGAGGCATCATTAAAGTTATTGAATACAAAATTAAGACTACCAGAAAGCACGGCTTGAATCTTATGAACCTTATCACCACTAGTGATTAAGTGGTTAAGTGTATCGATAACAGGTAAGCCTGCTCCAACATTGGTTTCAAACAAAAAAGGAGCATTATATTTGCGGGCCAAATGCTTTAATTCATTGTAATAGTCAGATTCTGCTGAACAGGCAATTTTATTGCATGCAATGACAGAAATACTTTCATTTAAATAGTTGTTGTACATTTTTGCCACATCTTCACTTGCTGTAATATCCAGAAACACCGAGTTTCTTAAATTTAAGGCTTTAGCACCATCAAAAAAACCTTCAAGTGAAGCAGGTTGCCCAGAGTCTAATTGAGATTTCCAGTCTTTAAGAGAGATGCCATCGTCACTCAAAATCATTTTGCGGGAATTCGATAACCCAGCAATCCTGAGATTAACCTTGATATTTTCCTTTACAAATTTTTTCTGTTGCTTTATCTGTTCTATAAGTCGTTCTCCAACGTTTCCTACACCAGTTATAAATAGGTTTACTTGTTTGGTGTTATCTTCAAAAAAACGTTCGTGCAAACTATTTAATCCTTTTTTCACATCTTTTTTATTTATCACCGCTGAAATATTACGTTCAGAAGCTCCTTGAGCAATTGCTCTTATATTCACATTATTTTTACCTAAAGTGCTAAACATTTTACCGCTGATGCCTTGATGGCTTTTCATATTATCTCCCACAACAGCAATGATGGAAAGGTCAGTTTCTACAATAATTGGGTCTATTTTTTTAAGCGTTATTTCATTTTCAAAAGTAATATCCACAGACGCTTTGGCCTTAGCAGCATCTTTAATGTCTATCCCAAAACAAATTGAATGTTCGGAAGACGATTGGGTAATTAATATAATATTAATCTTTTCTTGTGCTAAAGTCTCAAATAAGCGCTTACTAAAACCAGGGATACCGACCATACCATTTCCTTGAAGTGTCAATAAAGCAATATCATTAATATGGCTAATACCCTTTACCGGATAGTTTGTTTTTAATTGATGAATATCTGTTATTAATGTGCCATTATCATCGGGATTCATTGTGTTTTTAATCCACATTGGAATTCCTTTAATGAGTACGGGCATTACCGTTGGAGGGTATAATACTTTAGCTCCAAAATGCGATAATTCGATAGCCTCTTGATAGGATAATTCGTTAATAGGAATTGCTTGTTTTACTATTTTCGGATTGGTTGTAAACATACCACTGACGTCTGTCCAAATTTGTAATTCCTTGGCATCAACTGCTGAGGCAACCAAAGCCGCTGTATAGTCAGAGCCTCCACGACCCAAAGTTGTTAACTCGCCATTTTTTGATTTTGAAACAAAGCCAGGTAGAAGGACAACATCGTGTTTATCTTCTTTAAAAAATGTTGCGATATTAGAATATGTTTTTTCTAAATCCACAATAGCATTGGTATAATTGTCATCTGTTACAATCAACTCTTGGGAGTTTTTAAGAATAGCATTAAGCCCATTTTGCTTAAAACATTCTATAACAATTATAGACGATAATTTTTCACCAAAGCTTAACAACTTATCTGATGTCTTTGGAGATAATTCATTGATTAAATAAAGTCCGTCCAGAAGACTTTTTAAATGCTCTAATTGGTTATTGAGTTTTTGGCTTACATTTTCAAAATGTTTGGCATCCAACAATTTGCTGGCAATATCAATATGCTTATTCTTTAAAGCTGTAAATGTATATTCGTAGGAGTTGTCTTTTTCAACCGCTTGGGCGGCTGTGGTTAACAAAAAATCCGTAATGCCACCAATAGCAGAAACAACAACAGCTAGTTTATCTGACTGAGATCTTTGAGAAACAATTTTTGCGACTTTATCTATGTTTTCGGCTGAACCAACTGAAGTTCCACCAAATTTTAAAACTTTCATTCTTCTAGAATTAGATGATATTTTTTAATACAATAAAATGGGGGGACGGAGGTAAATATTAAAGCACAACCACAAGGGTTGTCATAATCATAATAATGCCAAATGTTGTTCCCATAGAAAAGGAATTAATATATGTAGATATGTTTAAAATTGTCATCATTACTTTTCAAAAGTATTATTTTTAACCCAATAAAAAAATATACGAGGGCATTTTAAAACCGAACTTTCAAATTCGTACTAATGAAGATTATTTTTAGATATAAATTAGAAATAAGCCCCTTAAATTGAAAAATCCATAATAGACAAATCAACGATATGAAGCTATTTTCAAAAGAACAGATTTATGAAGGAGACCGTTTAACCACTGAGCGCCAAAACATTTCGTCAACCGAATTAATGGAGCGTGCAGGGACTGGCATTTTTAATTGGATGCATGCCCGAATGCAAGGAGCGCAAGTGCCTGTACATGTGTTTTGTGGTATTGGAAATAATGGTGGTGATGGGCTGGTTTTAGCTAGGCACCTAGTAACGCACGGTTACAATGTTATAACTTATGTTGTTAATTGTGGGGATAACAGATCCAAGGATTTTTTGGTGAACTATGATAGGATAAAGAATGTCACAAAAGATTGGCCGGCTTTATTAAAGTGTAAGGAGGACTTTCCTGAAATTCATAAAGATGATATCATTGTCGATGCAGTTTTTGGTATTGGTTTAAATCGTCCTGTAGATGATTGGATAAAGAACCTTTTTCAGCATTTTAAAGCTTCTAGAGCATTCACATTATCCATTGATATTCCATCAGGTGTATATTCAGACAAAGCAGTGGAAGATGAAAATGGAGTGGTTTATGCCAATTACACCTTGAGCTTTCAATCTCCTAAGTTGATTTTCTTTTTACCAGAAACAGCAAAATACACTATACAGTGGGAAGTCTTAGATATAGGTATAGATCGAGATTACTTGATGAACACTGAAACGGAAGTGGAGTTGATTTCTAAAAATGAGGTACTTCCTATGTATAAACCTCGAGATCGTTTTTCTCATAAAGGTCATTTTGGACATGGATTAATTATTGGCGGTAGTTATGGCAAAATGGGAGCTGTAGTTTTAGCAACAAAAAGCCTGTTGAGTGTTGGCGCAGGATTGAGTACATCTTACATTCCAAAAAGTGGCAATCTAATTTTACAGACTAGTATTCCTGAGGCAATGACTTTAACAGATGCTTCTGACGACTATATTGCGCACATTAAGTTCGATTTAGAGCCAACAGCTATTGGTATTGGAGTAGGGTTGGGGACCCATGAGAAAACTGCTGAAGCCTTCAAGCAATTTTTAAATAATAACAAAGCCCCTTTAGTCTTAGATGCTGATGCTTTAAATATTTTGTCATTAAATAAAGCACTTTTAGAATTACTTCCAAAAAATGCAATACTAACACCACACCCTAAGGAATTAGAGCGATTAATTGGAACATGGTCTGATGATTTTGACAAGCTAAAGAAAACAGAAGCGTTTTCAGAAAAATATAACATCATCATTATTATTAAAGGAGCGCATACCATCACAGTCCAAGGAAAGAAAAAGTACATCAACGTCACCGGAAACCCGGGGATGGCTACTGCAGGATCAGGGGATGTTTTAACAGGGATGATAACAGGGCTTATTTGCCAAGGATATTCAGCTATTGAGGCTGCACTTTTTGGTGTTTATCTTCATGGACGAGCAGCAGATTTAGTTCTTGAAGATTATGGCTATCAAAGCCTATTGGCAAGTCATATTATAGATGGTATTGCTGAAGCTTATATTGACCTTTTTAAACAGCCAGATAGTGCTCCTGAAAAGGAAGACGATAATGACGATGATGACTAACTAGGCTCGTGCTATATTTGAGTGCTAGAATTATTAACAATTGTTGCATAGCAATAAATCTATTGTCATTTTTGATAAAAATTTAATTAATGGTCGATTACCATACTATTTCTTCGGATCCATTGGATCTTAAAACCATTCATACTATAGTTTCAAATCATACAAAACTGAAACTATCGGAATCTACAATTGCCAAAATCGAAAAATGCAGGAATTACTTAGACAATAAACTTAAAGACAATAAAAATCCAATTTACGGTATCAATACAGGCTTTGGTGCCTTATGCAATGTAAAAATTACGGATGCTAACCTTACGAAGTTGCAAGAAAACTTGGTAATGTCTCATGCCTGTGGAATGGGAGAACGTATTCCGGACAACATCGTTAAGCTGATGCTTTTTCTAAAAATTCAGTCCTTAAGTTATGGTCATTCTGGTGTGCAGTTAGACACCGTTAAATTGCTGATCGCTTTTTACAACCATGATGTATTACCTGTGGTTTATGAATATGGGTCATTAGGAGCTTCTGGTGATTTGGCACCATTGGCGCATTTAGCGTTGCCACTATTGGGTAAAGGAGAAGTTCATTTTGAAGGAAAAATACAACCAGCATCAAATGTCTTAAGGACCTTAAACCTTAAGCCTATACAATTGCAATCTAAAGAAGGATTAGCGTTGTTGAATGGCACACAGTTTATGAGTGCCTATGGCATTCATTTATTGCTTGAAAGCTATAAACTGCTTTATTTCGCTGATTTGATTGGTAGTATCTCATTAGATGCTTTTGATGGAAGGATTGAACCTTTTAATGACTTGGTACATTTGGTAAGACCTCACAACGGGCAGATAGCTACAGCAAAAAGAGTTAAGGCTTTTTTAGAAGGCAGTGAGATTAGTACCCAAGAGAAGCAACACGTACAAGACCCGTATTCATTTCGCTGTATTCCTCAAGTACATGGAGCAACAAGGGATACTTTAAATTTTGTAGAGAAAACATTTATTACTGAAGTCAATGCCGTAACTGATAATCCAAACATTTTTGTAGAAGAAGATGAAATCATTTCTGGAGGAAACTTCCATGGACAACCTTTGGCATTGGCTCTAGACTATCTTAAAATTGCAATCTCCGAATTAGGCAATATTTCTGAGCGACGAACCTATCAGTTGGTTTCTGGGCTGAGAGGACTGCCAGCATTTCTGGTAGACGACCCGGGATTGAATTCTGGCTTTATGATTCCACAATATACAGCGGCAAGTATTGTAAGTGCCAACAAGCAGTTAGCAACTCCTGCAAGCGTCGATAGTATAGTATCTAGTAATGGCCAAGAGGATCATGTCAGTATGGGAGCCAATGCAGCTACCCAGGCAAAAAAGATTGTAGATAATAGCTTTAAAGTATTGTCTATTGAATTATTTAATGCGTCTCAAGCATTAGAATTTAGGCGGCCTTTACAATCTTCAAACTTCATAGAAGGCTTTATGGAGCACTTTAAAAAGGAAGTAAATTTTGCTAAAGAAGACCGCATTTTTCATAATGATATGCAAAAATCATTAGACTTTTTAAAGCAATTCAATTTTGATTTCGACACACTTTTATTTAATTGAGTGAATACCTTTTTTCTTCAATTTATAAGAAAGTACTTTCAACGGATAAATCTGAATTTTATCTAAAACTCCCGATTTTATTTAAATATAAGGATCAATATTATCTATATTAGAGGTATCGAATTATTATGTTCGACACTTTTTAATGGCATTGATTAATAGCAAATTGACGCCCTTATTCTACATTTTTTTAACTTCTTTATGGATGGTTTTCCTTAGCAATAAGGATGGATTGTCCCTCTAATCTATTATATAAAGAACTGCTTTTGTTGTGTTTAATTATTAATCGTTTAACACAAAAAAAGTTATGTCAACTATTACAAATTATTTGCAACCTTCTGGTTTTTCAGAAGTCTGTTGTTTAGGTATTTTGAAGAGACGATTTAAAAGTATTGCTGGTATTTTAACAGTGGTACTTTTTTTGTTTGCCACAAATACTACTTATGCGCAATGCGAAGATGGTTCTGCATGCGCGGCTAATTACGATCCTGGGGTCGGTAATGGCTATGAAACCTTTAAGGCTAAATTGTATTGTTCTAATAGTGGAGCAGTAGAAAATGGCCTTATTAACTGTACTACTGCAGCCGATACAGATGGCTGCGGGATTGATGCTTCTCAGTCTCAATCCATGGTTGCAGAAATTGATTTAAATGCACAGTTTAAGCCTGGAGTTACCTATGGTGATTTATTTAGTGGTGCATCAATACCTACTAATCAGTACGTACAATGGATAGTCTTTGCAACACCTCCTACAGTACAGGGAACAAAAATTCAGGCAGTAGGAGCTTCAGACTCATGGTTTTTATTCCATGCAGGTGCATTTACTAATAACCAAGCCAAGGAAACAGCCGACATACCTTTCTACGGAACTGTCATGGATGCTTTGACGGATCCTGCTCTAAATACATCATTCGGAGCAAGTGATTTAGTCGATGCGAGTGACCGTAATCAATATCAGGCATGGACTAATGACGATGCAGTTATCGGTTCAGATATTTATAATGTTTACTATATAGCATTAAGTTATAACAGACCAACAAATGGGTCATTGAACTTTAAGGTTAAGGAATGCGAGATTGGTTGTGAACCAGCCGCAACGTGTAACATTTCAAATCTAGATTTAATTTGTGAAGATGATTTTCCTGCAGCATTAACTAATCCTAATGATGTATTTAGTATCAGTGAAGATTGCGGTAATACTCCCGTATTATCGAGCTCAGATTCAAGTGTATCAACAAATGGGGATGTTCGCTCTATTGTCAGAACATATTCCTTAACAATAAATGGGTCAGTAGTTATTAGCTGCCCACAAACAATTACAATAACAGACACTGAGTTGGACATAACAGGATCAGTCACTAATGTGGACTGTAACGGAAATTCAACAGGTGCAATTGACATAACAATAAATAACGGATCAGGAATATACACTTACGATTGGAGTAATGGTGAAATGACCGAAGATATAAGTGGTCTAACTGCTGGAAATTATTCAGTTACAGTTACTGATGAAAATGGTTGTACAGGAACTTATGAAACTACAATTACTGAACCAGCAGATATAGTATTAACGGTTAACTCTACAGATGTTACCTGTAATGGTGCAGCTGATGGAACAATCACAGCAAGTGCTACTGGCGGTG
>NZ_JBHNWH010000008.1:0-233197 GCF_046720935.1 Winogradskyella sp. A3E31 | reverse complement strand
CTTCTCACTTCTCACTTCTCACTTCTCACTTCTCACTTCTCACTTCTCACTTCTCACTTCTCACTTCTCACTTCTCACTTCTCACTTCTCACTTCACAACCCCTTTATATCTTTTCTCAAAACCTTCAACGCTCCATAAATTCGTTTTTCAACCGCTTTTGTAGAAATATCTAACAAAGCAGCAATTTCCTTAAAACGTTTTCCCTCAACACGATTCATTAAAAATGCCACACGCTGTGCTTCGGTAAGTTTGCTCAAGGCACGTTCAATCTTTTCGCCGTATTCTTTTTCTTCAAGTTTATAATGCGGTGTTTCTTTAGTCTCTGACTTTTGAGGTAATTTTTGATGTTTTAAAACAACCTTTTGATGTGCCGCTTCATTAAGCATTAAATTATTTGCGGTGGTAAACAAAAAACTTTTGGCCTTGTCTGAGCTTACCTTGGCGCAATTCTCCCATAGTTTTATAAAGGCGTCCTGTACCTTATCTTTAGGGTTTAAGCGCTCACCAAACTTGTAGTACAGAAAATTATGAAGGTCTTTAGAATACTTTTTAAAAAGCATTTCAAACACCGTTTTCTCGCAAATTGTTTCGTGTAAAGGTTTGGGCATGGTTGTTTATTGATACGAGTAAAAATAAAAGAATTTCTTGAAACGAACTATCCTCCAAACAGAGCCATAAAGACATTTCACTTGTTTCATTTTAATCTTGGGGTAAAAAACGAAATTCTGTTATTTTGATTCCCGTTTTCACGGGAATGACAATTTCAATGGAAACCCCGACGCAGAGCGTCAAGGAATTCTTTTGGATTAAAAAAAATAGAATAGGAGGTAGGAGTTTTTTAAGTTCATCTGTTTTATAACAAAACCGATAAACTATTAAATTATGAAATCCCAAATCAAAAATTGCCTATTGGTCACCTTTTTTGCCCTGATGACCGTGTTCTCTTGTCAGAACGAAGAAACCGAATTTATTGGTCCAGATGAGACCGAAACAATTCAAGCCAATTCTACCTTAGCTAACTTTATGAGAAGCACATCGGCCAATTCAGTATCTAGCGATAATGTATTGGATAATTCCGATTGCTTTTCTGTTGAACTTCCTGTGACTATTGTTGTCAGTGATATTACGATAACTATTACAACACAAGACGATCTAGATGAACTGGAAGATTTATTAGAAGACCTTGAAGTCGATGTTCCAGAGTTTGTGTTCCCAATTACTATTATTTATAGTGATTACAATGAGCTTGTTATTGAAAATCAAGATCAGTTAGATGCACTTTTGGAGCAGTGCTTTAATGATGACGATACCATAGAGTGTATCGATTTTGTGTACCCTATTAGCTTTTCTGTATTCAATACTCAATTTGTTTTAATTGACACTATTCTAATAGAAAGCGATGAAGAGTTATATGATTTCTTAGAGCGATTAGAAGACGAAAATGATACATTAATTGTAAGCCTTAATTTTCCTGTGTCCTTAGAATATGCCAATGGTGAAACTGTAACGGTTGATAGCAATCAAGAATTAGCAGAGGTTATCCAAGCAGCAGCTGAAGAATGTGAAGATGACAATTATATTCCTTGTACGGTTGACGATATTAGAGCCTACCTTAAAGAATGTAGTTGGATTATCGATGATGAATTCAACGACTTTGATGATTTTGAAATTACTTTTGAAGCAGAAGGTACACTTACAATAGAAAGCCCAAATATCAATACTGTAGTCACAGGTATGTGGTCAGTAACCAATACAGATAACGGAACGATATTAAAGATTTTTGAACTGAGTGCATTCCAAGGTGATATAGGTGGAGAATACCTTATTACAGAATGTAGAGAAGATAGATTTAAACTCGTAAGAGGAGATTTTAATGTAGTCCTTGAGCGCAATTGTGAAACTGATATCAACTGTTCAGCGCAAGATATTGTACAAAGACTTAGAGAATGTTACTGGTTTGCAGGTTCTAATTTAATAGAAGGTGAGCAAACAAATAAGTTTAAGTTCACTAATGATAATACTGTATTATACTACGATGATAACACTAATGCTTTTGTAAATATCGGAACTTGGGCTGTTGTAGTTGTTGGAATGGAGCGTAAATTAGAGTTATCCTTAACGGAGCCATACCAAAACCTAACTGGACTCTGGGTTGTAATACAATGTGCAGAAGATTTTATAAGCTTAGTCAATGGTGATAATGTACTTCACCTAGAACAAGAATGTTTCGAGCCACAAAACCCATTCGAGTGTTTTGAAGGTACTGTATTAGAAGCATGTGATGATTCTGATGGTGTAGCTGGTGATGGAGTCGCTAAATTCGACTTAACAAGTATTATCGAAAATGCACAGTGTGAAGCTGAATTTAACTGGTCTTTCCATGAGACGGTTGCGGATGCTGAAAATGATACTAATGCGATTTCAAATCCTGAAGCTTATATACAACAAAATGGATTCGTTATCCTAAGAATCGAAAAACCAAATGGAAACTTTATGTTGTATGATGTTGGTTTATCTGTTGAAAGTTGTGACAACACAGCATGTACAGAAGAAGATGTAGATAACATTTTAAAGGAATGTCCGTGGAAGATAACATCTTATAATGGAAGTGACGATTTGTCCATCTACGAACTAGATTTCAATTTAGAGCAAGAACTTGTTATTACGAATCTCAATACTAATGAAACATCTGTTGGCTCATGGATGACGTTCACAGGCGACAATGGAGTGGATATTACTTTTGAGAACATTGCAGTGCCAAATCTGCAAGCCATAGGTGGAATTTGGACAGTTGTTGAATGTACCGCTGAACAATTGATACTGCACCGCGGTGAGGATCAAATAACCCTAGATCGCGTTTGCGGCTAAAGTTTTAGAATACCGCTATAAATTTTAGTCTTTTGAGGAAAGGACTGCTCATAATGAGCAGTCCTTTTTGCTTTTAATTTATTTGGAACGACTTCATTTATAGACTGTAAATTCTTAAATTTGCAACCTGTTAAATAAGAAGTAAGATTATGTTCAATAATTTAAGTGATAAGTTAGATAAAGCGTTACATGTTTTAAAAGGTCATGGCAGTATTTCGGAAGTAAATGTTGCTGAAACTTTAAAAGAGGTGAGACGTGCGCTTTTAGATGCCGATGTTAACTTTAAAATAGCTAAGGAATTTACTAATACAGTTAAGGAAAAAGCCCTAGGTCAAAATGTATTGACCACCTTACAACCAGGCCAATTAATGGTTAAAATTGTTAAGGATGAATTGACAGAGTTAATGGGTGGAGAAGCCGAGGGCATTGATCTTTCTGGCAATCCAAGTGTTATTTTAATGTCTGGTCTTCAAGGTTCTGGTAAGACGACATTTTCAGGTAAACTAGCTAACTTTCTAAAGAATAAAAAAACAAAAAAACCGCTTTTAGTAGCTTGTGATGTGTATCGTCCTGCGGCGATTGACCAGTTGCATGTTGTTGGTGATCAAATAGGTGTTGAGGTATTTAGTGATAGAGGAAATAATGATCCCGTTGCTATTTCAAAAGCAGGTATTGCCTATGCAAAGGAAAATGGATTTAATGTTGTGATCATTGATACCGCTGGTCGTTTGGCAGTTGATGAGGCCATGATGACCGAAATTTCCAATATTCATAAAGCCATTGAACCACAAGAGACCTTGTTTGTGGTAGATTCTATGACAGGTCAAGATGCAGTGAATACGGCAAAAGCCTTCAATGACATTCTAAATTTTGATGGTGTTATACTTACCAAATTAGATGGTGATACTCGTGGTGGTGCAGCCATTTCTATTAAATCCGTAGTCAATAAACCAATTAAATTTATTGGTACTGGTGAGAAGATGGAAGCTATTGACGTGTTTCACCCATCACGTATGGCGGATCGAATTTTGGGAATGGGAGATGTGGTGTCTCTTGTTGAACGGGCACAAGAACAGTATGATGAAGAGGAAGCACGAAAAATTCAGAAGAAGATTGCTAAAAACCAATTTGGATTTGATGATTTCTTAAAACAGATTCAGCAGATCAAGAAAATGGGTAACATGAAGGATCTCATCGGAATGATACCAGGTGCTGGCAAAATGATGAAGGATATTGATATTGACGATGATGCTTTTAAAGGTATCGAAGCAATGATTCATTCTATGACACCTGAAGAGCGTTCTAATCCTTCAATTATAAATTCAAGTCGAAAAAAACGTATAGGAAAAGGATCAGGGACATCTGTACAAGAAGTGAATCAATTATTGAAGCAGTTTTCACAGATGAGTAAAATGATGAAGATGATGCAAGGCGGAGGCGGTAAGCGTATGATGCAGATGATGAATGGGATGAAGTAGGGTAGAGCCCCATTGTCTTACGACATTTCCCCAGAGGGGAAAGTTTGAAATAACTAAATAAACAGTATATAATATAATGCTTTGCGCTCTTTGCGCCTCTGCGAGATAAAAGAAACAACATGACCATATTAGACGGAAGAAAAGTCAGTAATGACATCAAAAATGAAATTGCCGAAGAGGTAAAACAAATGAAAGCCAATGGCGAAAAAGTACCGCATTTGGCTGCAGTAATTGTAGGTAATGATGGGGCTAGTTTAACCTATGTTGGTAGCAAAGTAAGAGCTTGCGAACGTGTCGGTTTTGAGTCCACTATGGTGCGTTTATCAAATACGACTAGTGAAATAGAATTACTAGATAAAATTGAGGAATTGAACACTAATGATGATATCGATGGATTTATCATTCAATTGCCCCTTCCTCCTCAAATCAATACACGTAAAGTATTAATGGCTGTTCATCCAGATAAGGATGTAGATGGATTTCATCCTACAAATTTTGGAAAAATGGCATTAGATATGTCAACATTTATTCCTGCAACACCGTTTGGTATATTAGAGTTACTTGATCGGTATGGTGTAGAAACAAAAGGGAAACACACTGTGGTTATAGGAAGGTCTCATATTGTAGGTCGCCCAATGAGTATTTTAATGGGGCGAAAAGGATTCCCAGGAAATTCTACTGTGACCTTAACGCATAGCCATACTAAGAATATCACACAAATTACGTCGCAAGCAGATATTATCATTTCCGCACTGGGTATTCCAAAGTTTTTGAAAGCAGAAATGGTTAAGGATGATGCCGTGATTATCGACGTTGGTATTACCAGAGTACCTGATGACTCAGATAAAGGTTATTATATCACTGGAGATGTTGATTATGAAAAGGTTAGTGAAAAAGCCAGTTATATCACACCAGTTCCAGGAGGTGTTGGTCCAATGACTATTGCAATGCTTCTTAAGAACACCTTGTTGGCACGTGAGCAACACAGAAATAATTAAGAAAACTAGATGTTTCTGTTTAAGTCTATTGTAATTAGTGAACGAGTTACAATAGGCAGTATTCAACATTTAGCACCAATAGTTTTGGTAGCTGTTTTAGCGTTCCTATTAATCCCATATTCAAAAAAATATTTAGATAAGCAACAGCAATATCTAGTATTTAAAGGTATTGGCTGCTTGGTTTCTTTAATGGTGATTAGCTATCATATCTGGAAAATTCTTTCAGGTAATTATAACTTTAGCACGGACCTCCCCTTATTCTTGTGTAGTTTTTTAGCATTGATTATTCCTGTTTTCTCATTTTATAGAAAATTTTGGATGTACGAAGTACTCTTATTTATAATTATTGCCGGTACAACTCAGGGAGTTATCACACCAGATATACCAGAAGGGTTTCCTTCTTTTGACTATTTCCGCTACTGGACTGTACATTTGGGATTGCTCTTGGTTATTTTTTATGCCACATTTGTTTTTAGAATGCGGCCAACATTCAAGAGTGTTTTTAAAGCGTTTTTGGCGCTTCAAATTTATGCTATCGTCGTTTTGCTCTTAAATTGGTTGCTGAATGCCAATTACTCATATTTATCAAAAAAACCAGAGTCAGCTTCGGCTCTTGATTTTTTTCACGATTGGCCCTATTATATATTAGAGTTAGAGCTTATTGTTTTGCCCTATTTTCTTCTGATTTATGGGGTGTTTTATGTATTTAGAGCTAAAAATTAAAACCTTTAGTTTTTTGATTTCAGGAATATGACTATCTTTTTGGAAATAATCAATCCAATCATGAAGCCAATTATCTTTATTTCAGTTTTTTCGATGTTGCTATTTGTCAATTGCAATTCCAGCGACTCATTAAAAACTTCAACAACCAAAGTCAGTGTTACTATTTCAGATTCTTTGCAAACAGAACCTTTAGACGGACGATTATTATTGATTTTTGCTGATAATGATGAAAAAGAACCCCGCTTTCAAGTATCTGAAGGCTTAAATGCCCAACCAATTTTCGGTATTGATGTTGAAGATTTTAAAGTTGGTGAAATAGCTGTATTTAATGATAGTGTTTTTGGATTTCCTTATGAGAGTTTATCTCAAATAAAGCCTGGTGACTACTATGTGCAGGCTTTATTGCATACTTATGAAACGTTTAATTTATCTACAGGTCAAACTGTAAAATTACCTATGGATAATGGAGAAGGACAACAATGGAAGACCTCACCAGGTAATCTTTACAGTAAACCATTTAAAGTAACCATAAATGAAAATGGGGTTGAAAACTTTACAGTGACATTAAATAATATTATACCTCCAATCGTAGAGCCAGAGGACACTAAGTGGATTAAACACATTAAAATGAAATCTGAATTGTTGTCTGAGTTTTGGGGCAGAGATATGTATTTAGGGGCTCATGTTTTGCTGCCCAAAGGCTTTGATGAACATCCTGAAGCAAAATATCCGTTGATGATTTTTCACGGACATTTTCCATCAGATTTTGGCGGATTTAGAACCACACCACCAGACCCAAATATAGAACCAGTATATTCTGATCGTTTTGATGTTGAAGGCTATAATATCATACAACAACAAGAAGCGTATGATTTTTATAAACGTTGGAACGAGCCTGACTTTCCAAGGTTTTTAATCATAGAAATTCAGCATCCAACACCTTATTACGATGATTCCTATGCTGTAAATTCTGCAAGTCAAGGGCCTTATGGTGATGCACTGACGTATGAATTAATTCCGCATATCGAAAAACTATTTAGAGGACAAGGAGAAGGCTGGTCTCGGTTTTTGTATGGGGGCTCTACAGGTGGCTGGGAAGCATTGGCAGTACAAGTTAAATATCCTGATGAGTATAATGGGTGTTTTGCAGCGTGCCCAGACCCTATTGATTTTAGCTCGTATATGTTAACAGATATTTATAATGATGACAATGCTTACTATGCTAAAAGTGAGCATAAAACGATTGAGATACCAGGTCATAGAGATTACTTAGGAAACATAAGTTCAACGGTAAGAGAAGGCAATCATCTAGAGTTGGTTTTAGGAGCCAAATCGCGTTCTGGTGGACAATATGATATTTGGGAAGCCACGTATTCTCCACAAGCCGATGATGGTTACCCTGTAAGACTTTGGGACAAATATTCTGGTGATATAGACCACTCCGTTGCTGAGTATTGGAAAGAAAATTACGATTTAAAACATATTCTTGAACGCGATTGGCATAAACTTGGTAAAAAACTCAAAGGAAAGATTCATATTTATTGTGGTGATATGGATAACTATTATCTCAATAATGCGGTTTATAAGATGGAGGACTTCCTAGAAAGTACAACCGACCCATATTACGATGGCGAAGTGGATTATGGTGATAGGGCAGAACATTGTTGGAATGGCGACCAAGACAATCCAAACCATATTTCAAGATTACGATACAACAGTATGTACGTGCCAAAGGTTATGAAACGAATTCTGGAATCTGCACCTAAAGATGCTGATTTAACCAGTTGGAGATATAAATAAACCTATCTATTTAGCAAAAAGCTGATCAATATCCTTAAAAGCTTTAAATTCTAACGCATTACCAGATGGGTCTTTAAAAAACATAGTGGCTTGTTCACCAACTTCACCTTCAAATCGTATATAAGGCTCGATAATAAACGCCACCTTTTTTTGTTTTAATACTCCGGCAAATTCATGAAAATCGCTCCAATCTAATACAACCCCAAAGTGTGGTACTGGAACGTCTTTTCCATCAACAGCGTTTGTATGAGCTTCATCTTCAGATTTAGCCTTGTAATGTATGACCAATTGATGCCCAAAAAAGTTATAATCTACCCAATGGTCACTACTTCGACCTTCCGCTAACTCTAAGGTGTCTGTGTAAAATGCTCTACAATCAGCAAGATTATGAACGGGTATTGCTAAATGAAAAGGTCTTAATGTATTACTCATTTAATCTGATGTATTATCTCCATTAGATTGGACGGGCTTATCTTTTCTGTATTTTAACATGGAAACACCAGAAATAAAAAACACACCTCCTAAAATGGTTAATGCCCATGGACTAAGGCTTACCATATTATTTCCAAATATCCCTAAAACACCTAGAATAAGTGCAATGGCTCCTCCAATTGTCATGATTATGGCTAAAATCTTTATCATAATAAGTACTGTTTAATACAGCTAAAATTAGTTATTAATCATTTACAAAGAAGAAGTGAGTGTCAAAATAGTTAAGAAAAACAGCGTATCAGTTATTTTTCACAGTCAATTTTCCATGTGGGATACACAACTTTTTCGGTCTTATCTACCCATTCTCCAATCCATTTGTACCCAGTTTTGGAGATGTCATAAAACGTCAACCTATAAAAGCCTTCAGTCCCGTTTGGTGCTTTTTGGTCACGATATAAAATTATTTTTCCGTCTTCAGTTTTTGCGCCTTCCCATGAGGGTAGAGTTTTAGGAATACCGCTAGAAGAGTAATAGTGTACATACCACTTACTACTGTCTGCATTAAATTGTCTTATGCTACCCGAATGTGCTCCGTCGGCCTTTAAAGTTTCATCCTGCACAGCTTTTCCATTCATAATGTACTTAAATGTCCATTGCATATCGATAGCTTCAGCCCAGGAGCCGTCTTGTTTTCTTGAGCTCGATTTGCATTTGCTTTTTCCGATAAGAGACTGAAAATCTTTGAGTTGCTGTGGAGCATCTGGGTGGACTTTGCCGAATGGAAATTCTTTTGAAGGTTCATTTTCATATTGGGAATACCCAAATGAAAAACAGAGAAGACATGAAAGGAGGAGTAATGAAGATTTCATAATGATTGAATTAGTTGCTTCAAGATATTTATAAATTCAACCCATCACTGTTAAGGCAATGTGAAAGCCCAAAACTTTAACTTTTACGAGGTCTTCTAGAATTTGACCTGGACTGAAATGTTTTCGTAGAATCCTTTAGCATAGTATTGAGTGTTTTTAGCTCTTCATCTGTAAATTCCCTGTATTCGCCAACAGGCACATCAAGAGAAATATTCATAATCCGAACACGTTGTAGTGTCAGTACTTCGTAATTTAAATATTCGCACATACGGCGTATTTGCCTATTTAAACCTTGGGTAAGAATAATTTTGAAGGTTTTAGAATCTAGTTTCTCAACGACGCAAGGACGTGTTGTTTTTCCTAATTCTTCTAAAGGAATACCGCCCGACATCCGGGATATAAACGTTTGTGAAATCGGCTTGTCAACAGTAACAATATATTCCTTCTCGTGATGGTTACTAGCTCTGAGTATTTTATTAACGATATCTCCATCGTCGGTTAAAAAAATAAGACCTTCACTGGGTTTGTCTAAGCGGCCAATGGGGAAAATGCGTTTTGGGTAATTGATATAGTCAATGATATTGTCTTTCTCCACCCGTGTATCTGTTGTGCAAACAATGCCTACAGGCTTATTAAATGCCAAGTACACAAAGTCTTGCTTACGATCCTTAATGGCTTTTCCATCAACCGCAATGTCATCTTCTGGGGTTACTTTTAAACCCAACTCAGGGATGGTACCATTGACGGTTACACGACCTGCATCAATAAGCCGATCGGCTTCGCGACGCGAGCAATAGCCAACTTCACTGAGGTATTTGTTTAAACGGGTAAGGTTTTCAGACATGCTGCAAAGGTAAGCTAATCTTTAGTTATTGATAAACTCAATAATTTTTGGGGTCAACGACTCATCTTTTAGTCCGTGACCAAACCCAGTAGTACTTATGAATTCAGAATTTTTAAACTTTGAGGCAAATAATTGCCCGTCCTCGTAAGGAATGATTTTATCGTTCTTATCATGAATGATTAACCCTTCTATATCAAATTCAGAAGTAAAATTTGCTGCCGAAAAATAGTCTACAGGTTTCCCTAACTTGTTTAATACATAACGGTCTAGCCCATTGGCCACTTTTTTATTATAGCCCATCATTATTTTGTAGCGTTTAAAAACACCAGTAAAATGAGCTGGCGAGCCTAAGAGAACCACTTTTTTAACTGAAGGCAGGTCATTGTGATGCAAGCAAAATACTGTGGCCATGCCACCAACGGAATGTCCGAGAACAGCTTCTGGTTGAAATTTATTAATTACAATGCTTAAAAATTCGGCATACTTTATGGCATTAAATTGTTTACCGTTGGACTTGCCATGAGCAGGAGCATCCAAGGCAATAATATTATACTCTTCTGTTTTTAATTTTTCAAGAATATACTGCCATCTAGAGGCATTGCTTTCCCAGCCGTGAGCTAAAAGTACGGTCTTGTTTTTCCCAGGCCAACGATAGGTGGCAATGGAATGACCATTAGCTTCAACCTCTTCAAAAAAAGCAGAAGCAATGACTTTGTTTTGTTCAGAATTATAACGGCCTTTACGTGGCGAACTAAAGAGGTCAACAGCTTTTTTTGCAGCATATTTTGGGGCCAATATACTCGTTGCGTTAATAACACCACCAATAGTCTTTACAACAGTTTTAGTCATTCTTCTTCTCGGTTTACGGTGTCTATTGAAAACGCAGGGAGGCAAATTGCTAAATATTCACAAGGTTCTGTAAACGGGTTAGAATACTGAACCCTTGTATCCTTTTCAATTTTTATAGATTGCCCAGCCTCGAGTACAATAGTTTCGTCTTCAATAATAAATTGCTTTTTTCCTTTAATAATGAATGTGTATTCTTCAAATTCTGGAGTTTGAAATGGTTCTGACCAACCAGCAGGAGCAATCATATGTGCAATGCTTATTTTACCATTTCCATCGGTAGCTCTTCCAAAATGCTCTTTAATGATTTTGCCATCATCAGTAGGGATTAGAAATGGTGAGTTTTGTATGGTGTATTTTGCCATATCTTTTTATTTCAAGGGTTTCTTTTTTATCATACCTCCTTTTAAGTCTTTAACAATACCCATAATAATGAAGGCACGTTTGTCTATTTTGTCAATTTCGGTCTGTAATTTTGTCAATTCAAGTCGAGTTACCACCGTATAAATAATGTCTTTATCATAGCTTTTGCCACTTGTGCCATATCCACCTTTACCAGAATAAATCGTACAGGCTCGCTGTAATTTTTCAATAATCATAACCCTGATAGCTTCATGATGTTCAGAAATAATGGTAACGCCAACGTATTCTTCAACACCATCCACAACAAAATCTACAGTTTTGGCCGCTGCCAAATAGGTGAGAATTGCATAAAGAGCGATTTCAACAGATAAAATATAAGCGCCAAAAGAGAATATTAAAATATTAATCAGTAACAATACATCACCCACGGTTATGGCTAATTTCCGACTTAAATATATGGCCAAAACTTCTGTACCATCAATAACACTGCCTCCTCTCATAGACAGGCCAATTCCTAGCCCTAAAAAGAATCCTCCAAATACTGCAATAAGTAATTTGTCGTCCGTAATTGTTGGGTAATCAACAGAGTGAACAATAATGGCCAATAATGAAATTGCCACGATACTCTTAATGGCAAATTTTAAACTGAACATTCTTGATGCTAAAATGATAAATGGTAAGTTCACCAGGATTAAAAAATAACTCAAGTTTAAGTTGGTTATATTTTCTAATAATAGTGAAATCCCAGTAGCACCACCATCAATAAATCTATTGGGAAGTAAAAAACCTTTTAACCCAAAACCTGCTGAGAACACACCAATAATAATAAAAACATACTCCTTTACAGCATGCACCAATTCTACGTGCAGTGTCCTTACCAAGGGAACAATTTGTTTTTTGCTCACCTGTTTGGTCTTTTGCTTTGCTGCTATGCGTTTGCGGGCAATTTCAACTAGTAATTTAGATAAAAATGGATTCATTTATTTTAGTATGAGTATTAATCCCAGTGCAGGAAAAAATATTTGATTTTAGCATCATCAGGAATTTGAATCGGATCAATTTCCATATCCACAAACCGTGCACTTGCTGGTAATTCTTTTTTATCGATTGTAAAGGTGATATTAGATTTCTTGACACTAACAAGCACAGTATTGATTAAGTTAGAAATGCTCTTAATATCATAGGCATCTTTAATATCCTTAAAAGTGCTGATATTTGAAATGCCTTTTTCGGTAATATACCTTGGGTCAATAAACCGAACCGAAGTGATAGTGGAGGTAGAGTCCTTTGCCGTGGCTGGTGTTAGTGCCAACAACGGATTACCGTTTTTCTCAAAAACCTCAATGGTATTGATATTGCTCGAAAAGCCTTCACTCTCCTCAAAGCGATAAATAGAATCCCCTTCAAAAATCGTTTTTAATTCTCTGACTTTGGTAGAATCGGTAAGTAGTCCAACATTTTGTTTGTGGATTTTGAACGGATCTGGATTTTTGTCAGAATTGCATGAAAATATTAGGGCAAGAATCCCGATGGCAGCTATTAATCTAAGTTTCATTATAATGGTTTGGGTTTTATTTAATCATTTTTGTTAATATGCCCAGCACGCTGCGAATAACAGTAGGGCTTGTCAATACTTTAATCAATGGGTTTTGTCGCGTACTTGTGCTGCGACGTGTTGTTGTTTTTCGTTTTGAAGCCGCTTTTTCTAAGGCTTCTTTTTCTTGTCTGGCTTTCTCTTTGGCTTCTTCAGCTTCTGCCTTTTCAATTTTTTCATTCAATAGTTCGTAAGCACTCTCACGATCAATATCTTCATTGTACTTCCGTACTAATTTAGATTCTGAAAATAAATTGCCTAGTTCACTATCAGTCAATATATCCATACGACTCATTGGTGCACGCATCATAGTAGCTGCCAAAGGAGTAGGCTTTCCTTTTTCGTTTAACGCAGAAACCAAGGCTTCTCCAATCCCCAAAGACGTGAGTACTTCGGTAGTGTCATAATACTCAGTATCTGGATAATTTTGAGCGGTCAACTTAATGGCCTTTCTATCTTTAGCTGTAAAAGCTCTAAGTGCATGTTGTACTTTTAAACCAAGTTGACTTAACACCGCTTCTGGGACATCGGTTGGATTTTGAGTTACAAAATACAAACCAACACCTTTACTTCGGATGAGTTTTACGATACTTTCAATCTGACTCAATAATGCTTTTGAGGCTTCATCAAAAATTAAATGAGCTTCGTCTATAAACATGATTAATTCTGGTCTACCAGAATCGCCTTGCTCCGGAAACGTAGAATAGATTTCAGCCAATAAACTCAGCATAAAAGTTGAAAACAGCTTTGGCTTATCTTGAATATCTGTTAAGCGAATAATATTGATATAACCACGACCATTGTCATCAACACGTAATAAATCTTGGGTGTCGAATGATTTTTCCCCAAAAAACACATCTCCTCCTTGTTGTTCAAGCTCTACTAACTTTCTGAGAATAGCTCCAGTTGAAGCGGTAGAAATTCTACCATAAGCCTCTTGAAATTCTTCTTTACCTTCATCAGTGGCATATTGAAGAATTTTCTTGAAATCTTTAAGGTCTAAAAGAGGTAGTTTGTTGTCATCACAATATTTGAAAATTACAGAAATTATACCTGCTTGTGTTTCGGTAACGTCTAAAATCCTCGAAATTAATACAGGACCAAATTCACTGATTGTAGCTCTTAGTCGTACACCATCTCGTTCAGAAAGTGACATGATTTCAACAGGAAAGGCTTTAGCGTCAAATGGAAGTCCGATTTTTTCATGACGTTCATCAATTTTGGGATGTCCAGGGCTTGGTTGAGCCAAACCGCTAAGGTCACCTTTAATGTCCATTAATAAAACGGGTACTCCTTTTTCTGATAAATTTTCGGCAATTACTTGTAGAGACTTTGTTTTCCCTGTTCCCGTGGCACCTGCAATTAGGCCATGGCGATTCATGGTCTTAAGAGGTATGTTAACGTAGGCATCTTTGATGGTTTCACCATCTAACATGGCCGATCCTAAAGTGATATAATCTCCTTTGCAGGCGTTGCCTTCGGTAATATGTTTGAAAAATGTCTCTCGGTTTTGCATGCCTTTCAAAATTTGCATAAAAATAGCGTAATTTTAATCAAGTTTAAAATCTATAGTCATGAAGAATTTTTGTTTAATTACTTTGGTTTTAGTGGGAATAATTTCTCAATCTTGTCAAGAAAGACCCTCAGAAATAACATTCCATAAATCCCACGAGCCGAGTCGCGCCAATGTTCCATTTAGTGACGCTGTTGAAACTGGGGATTTGTTATTCTTAACAGGTCAAATTGGTAAGAATCACAAAGCGGGAGAATTAGTTTCTAGTGGTATTGAGGCTGAAACAAAGCAGGTGATAGAAAATATTAAGGCCGTTTTAGAACATCATCAATTGTCCTTGGATAATGTGGTAAAATGTACCGTAATTTTGAAGGACATTGAAGACTTTTCAAAATTCAATTCTGTTTATACGCAATATTTTACTAAGAAACCAGCACGGACGACTTATGCAGCGGCAGGTTTAGCAGGTGGCGCGAGTATTGAGATTGATGTGATTGCAGCTAAGTAGCTACAGGATTTTTTCTATATAAACATTGGTAGTACCAGCACTGCGCAAGTTTACAGTACCATTATTTCCAGCACGTTGCACTTTTATAGTTAATACTTGATTTCCAGTAACTTCAATAACCTCAGTAAAATTCACTGAGGATTCATTATGGCCAGAGTTACGTCTCATATACCCCGTAGAGGCAAAACCACCAATTTGCATATCATCCAAAGCAACATACATTTCAGGATTGGCGCGTTGAGGACCATTAGAAGCAACAGAAAATGCTGCATTTACAACAATTCTATATCTACCAGTCTCATTAATTGTTATTTCATTTGTAACTGCATTAACACTGTACAATGAAGTATTGTCATTCCATAATTCATTACCACACACAGGAAGGTTTATTGGAGTATTCTGATTTATGTTAGTGGTAATATCCGAATTACTGTATTTAACTGACTGTCCAGGTGAAGATGTAGCCGTTGGTGTTAAGCTAAACGCTAGCCAATTTGGTGTAATTGTATTTCCAGCATTAAACTGAAATTCATCAGAGTCCGTATTAAAAATTAGCAAACCATTTGCAGGATCTATGATATTGTCTCTTTGCTCGGATGTAAGTTTTGGAATTAATAAGCCAGAGTTATTTGATTCAATATGAAGGGCTGAAGAATTGTCTGGAGTAGTTGTGCCGATGCCAACTTGGGCATTAACTGCGCATAAAGGGTACGCAATCAATATTGCCAAGGCAATAAAAATTTTCATAGGGTAATAGCCAATAAATTAATTAATCCGTAGCGAAAATACTACATAATTGAATTTAAAGCAAATAAGATGCTTTTTAATCTATATGTGTATCTTTGCCGACCATGACACGAAGAGAGCGACAAGAATTAATTGATAAAGGACTTTTACTGCCATTGATGGAGGAGTTTTATACCATCCAAGGTGAAGGCTATCATAAAGGAACAGCAGCTTATTTTATTAGGATAGGTGGTTGCGATGTAGGTTGTCATTGGTGTGACGTTAAAGAAAGCTGGCTAGCTGAATTGCATCCACCAACAGAGACCGAAAAGATTGTTGAAAATGCCGTAAAGTATAGTGATACTATTGTAGTCACTGGTGGCGAACCGTTAATGTGGGACATGAACCCATTAACAGACCAATTAAAAGCAAAGGATGTTAACACACACATTGAAACTTCTGGCGCTTATAAACTGACAGGGCAATGGGACTGGATTTGTTTATCGCCCAAAAAGAATAAACTCCCTACAGAAGAAGTATATGACAAAGCTCATGAGCTTAAATGTATCATCTATAATAAAGACGATTTTAGATTCGCAGAAGAGCAAGCATCAAAAGTTAATGACAATTGTATTTTATACTTACAACCAGAGTGGAGCAAACGTGATAAAATGATGCCGCAAATTGTGGATTATGTTATGGCTAACCCCAAATGGAAAGTGTCCTTACAAACACATAAATATTTGAATATTCCATAACCTTAGAAAGTTTATCTTAGAGCTGTTAGGCTTCTAAATCGATACAAATAAAAAAGTTCCGACAGTTATTAAAACTATCGGAACTTTTCAGTTTAATTGATTGATTTAAGCTATTTTGTAAAAGGAACGGCAACTCTCATTTTGCCCCAACCCATATGCATGTGTACACCCTCATCAACTTTTTCGAAAGCCATAGAGAAAGCTTCTAAAGAATCTTCAGCCATTTTTACGGGTACTGTTGCACTTGCAACTACGTTGTCTTTTTTGTATCCGGAAGCACCCCAGTTGTTTCTATCTGAGCTTACAATAACCTCCCAAGTTTTTTCACCAGGGATTGTAAATAATGAGTAGGTGCCAGCTTTAACCGTTTTGCCACCAAGTTTCATATCTGTGTACAAAATAAGCTCAGTCGCTTCATTAGCGCCTGTTCTCCAAACTTTTCCGTTCGGTGTCAAAGACTTTACGTCTCTTCCGTTAAGTTGAGGTCTGCTGTAATAGACTTTAATCACTTGGTCATTTCCTCTACCTAAGGACGCAGCATCCATAGGGCTTTTGTCTAAGCCTCTAAATTCTTGCGCCTCTACATTAAACGATAATAGCATCATAAATGCAAAAGCAATAGTTGTAAATAATCGTGTAGTTTTCATAATATCTAATAGTGTTTTTAGAAATCTAAAATTAATACATAAGCTGTCCTGAAAGTGGTAAAGAAATACTAAAGTTTACAGATTGATAGTTTTTTAAGATGATTTTGCATTTTAAAGTTTCATTTATTATAAAAATTTATAAATATTATTTCAATATGAAACTAATTATATTAGTTATGTTTTATAATTTAAAGTTTAATCTCATTTTTGCTTCGTAATTAATAATAACTGAATGTTAGGCAGAGCAAAGTCGAAGCCTAAATTCAAAATAAAATATAAAAGTTATGTGCGGAATTGTATGTGCATTTGATATAAAGCAAAAATCTGATGAATTGAGACCTCTGGTTTTAGAAATGTCAAAAAAAATAAGACATCGTGGGCCAGATTGGAGTGGCATTTATTCTGATAGTAAAGTCATTATGGCTCATGAGCGTTTGGCAATTGTAGATCCAGCATCAGGTAAGCAACCGTTATTTAGTGAAGACAAAAAGCTCATTTTAGCAGCAAACGGTGAAATCTATAACCATAGAGAACTGCGTGCTCAATTCCCTGATTATAAATTTCAAACACAAAGTGATTGCGAGGTTATCTTGGCTTTGTATCAAGAAAAAGGTCATGATTTTGTAGATGATATGAACGGGATTTTTGGTTTTGCCATCTATGATGTTGAAAAAGACGAGTATTTTATTGCTAGAGATCACATGGGTATTATCCCATTGTATATTGGTTGGGATAAGCATGGTACCTTTTATGTGGCTTCAGAATTGAAAGCTTTAGAAGGCGTTTGTACCAAAATAGAGTTGTTCCCTCCAGGGCATTACATGTCTAGTAAAGATGGACAGTTTGTACAATGGTACAAGCGCGACTGGACCGAATATGATGCTGTAAAGGAAAATGAAACAAGCATTGCCGAAGTGCGCCAAGCTTTAGAGGATGCTGTTCATAGACAGTTGATGAGTGATGTGCCTTATGGAGTTTTGTTATCTGGTGGATTAGACTCTTCTGTAACTTCAGCAATCGCAAAAAAATACGCACAAAGACGAATTGAGTCGGATGACAAAGCAGAAGCATGGTGGCCTCAATTACATTCATTTTCAGTAGGATTGGAAGGGTCACCAGATTTAGCTGCAGCTCAAAAAGTAGCAGATCATATCGGTACGGTACATCACGAAATAAAGTTTACCATACAAGAAGGCCTAGACGCGATAAAGGATGTTATTTACCAGTTGGAAACTTATGATATAACAACCATTAGAGCAAGTACACCAATGTACTTAATGGCAAGAGTTATTAAGTCTATGGGTATAAAAATGGTGCTTTCTGGCGAAGGTGCTGACGAATTATTTGGCGGGTATTTGTATTTTCATAAAGCACCTAATGCCAAAGAATTTCATGAAGAAACTGTTAGAAAACTAAGTAAGTTACACATGTACGATTGCCTACGTGCAAACAAGAGTTTAGCGGCTTGGGGTATTGAAGGGCGTGTGCCATTTTTAGATAAAGAATTTATGGATGTGGCGATGCGAATTAACCCACAAGATAAAATGATTAATGGAGAGCGTATGGAAAAATGGGTGGTGCGTAAGGCTTTTGAAGATATGTTGCCAGAATCAGTGGCCTGGAGACAAAAGGAGCAGTTTAGCGATGGAGTTGGTTATAGTTGGATTGACACGCTAAAGGACATTGTAAATGAAGAAGTCAGTGATGAGCAAATGGCAAATGCCCATTTTCGTTTCCCGATACAAACCCCTCAAAACAAGGAGGAATATTATTACAGGACTATTTTTGAAGGACATTTTCCGAGTGATGCAGCGGCATTAAGCGTCCCTCAAGAACCAAGTGTGGCTTGCAGTACCAAAATTGCACTAGAGTGGGATGAAGCATTTAAAAACATGAATGATCCTTCAGGTAGAGCAGTGGCGAAAGTGCATGATGATGCGTATTAATGAGATTCCAGATGTTCAAGACGCAGTCGTAGAACATCTGGCTAATCGAATTAATCACGCTTTCAGTGCGGGATCTTTTCCGATGATATATAGTTTTCAAGACGCAGTTGTAGAACATCTGGTTAATCGAATTAATCCCGCTCCAGAGCGGGATTTTTCGTGAATGGGTGTAATAATAGGGATAGAAAATTAATATATACTTGAAAGTCAGTTTTTAAGCTGGCTTTTTTGTGCTGTTATTTGTAACATTTTCTTACATTTAAGCACCAATATGTAACACCAACCAACTCTACATACCTCTTCCTGCTTGCAAAGTGATTGTAAGCCATGCTCACGTTTTTTCGTAAAATCCGTAAAGGTCTTCTTACTGACAGTAAGTTCTCAAAATATACGCTGTACGCCATTGGCGAAATTATCCTCGTGGTAATCGGAATATTGATTGCACTTCAATTAAATATTCAAAAAGAAATAGCGAGTGATAAAAAAGTAACAGAAGAACTTTTAATAGGCCTTAAGGCCGATTTAAAATTAGAAGTTGAGCGTATTGAATTTCTGCAGGATTACTACTCTGACATTACGGACGGTATACAAAAAATTCTTCTAAATTATCAAGAAATAGAATTATATAATAATCAAGAATTAGGTCAATATTTCCTAAATACATTTGAGTTTCGAAAATTTTCTAAATTCAACATAAATTATCAAACACTTTACGGCAGCGGACTTCTGCAAAAGATTGAAGACAAAACCCTAACAGAAGAAATTGTAACCTACTATTCCAAACAATTCTTAGAATGGTCTTTAGAAATCTATCAACAAAAAGCCAGCACGTTTAACTTCAATAATGCAACGCAATTTTATTCTTTAGATAAACTTCAAACGCTTACCCCTTATAAATCTATTCCTAATTTTCGCTTAGATATCAATAAGCCTTATGAAACTAATTTTAAAGTTTTCCTCAAAGAGCCTCAAGTATTAAACTTCTTGGTAGACCTGCTACATCAGAGCGAGTTAGTTTATTATAACCTTAAAACATATAAAGATTCAAATACGGTCTTGTCTAACCGCATACAAAAATACCTAGACCAATGATTAAATTCTTTAGAAAAATAAGATATAAACTTATGAGTGAAAATAAGACAGGTCGCTACTTTAAATACGCTATTGGCGAGATTATCCTAGTTGTCATTGGGATTTTAATTGCATTGCAAATAAATAATTGGAACGACGCCAAGAGAGAAAAAAATGAACTCAACCAATATTTGGCTAAAATCAGCAACAATGTAGCATTAGACATTAAGAATTTAAAAGATATAAAGGCAAGAAGACAAGAAACCAATAAAGCCTGTCAACAAGCATTGATCAATTTTCAAAATGATGAGTATAACTTATTTGTAAATATGAACGCAGCAAGTGTTTTTATAGATTTTTATTTTTCACCAAACCAAAGTGGTTATGAGGCTTTAAAAAACTCCTCATATTTAGGTAAAATTAACGGTACTAGAGTTGATGGCTTAATTGACACATACAATACAATAGTCAATAAAACAATAAAAGAAGAAATCAGTTACTTCACCTTTGTAGAAAACATGGAAGTGATGTGGACAGCAAAATTTGATATGTCGGAGTTTATTAGTTTATATATGACCCAAAATAGATTAAACTATGAAGAACTAGATGGTAATCTAAAAAACAACCTCAAAGCAACTTTTGACGATGCAACATTTAGATCTGCGGTAACAAGATGTGCAATTCAGACAGGTATGTTAGGTTATTATGAAGAATTAATAAAGGTTGGAGATGAATTAATTAAAGAAATAAAAATAGTTACCAATGATTAAATTCTTTCGCCAAATACGCCAATCACTAATTATGAAAAACCAAACAGAGAAATATTTTAAATATGCCATAGGTGAAATTATACTTGTCGTTATAGGTATATTAATTGCGTTACAAGTTAATAATTGGAATGAAAGAAGGGTAACAAAAATAGAACTTGATAAAATTCTTGTTGATATTAAATATGACTTAGAAGATGATTTAAAAAAAGTAGAGGAAAGTACTTTGAGTAGTTATAAATTTAACGAAAACTTACGTCAACTCCAGTTAAAAGGAAACACTATGAGTGCTGATACGTTGCTAAAAAGAATTTCTGCAGCACACCGTGTTTTAGCCTTTAAGCCTAAAATATTTGGTTATAGTAAACTAACCCAACACACCCAGACCGACATATTACCCAAAAAATTAACCAAAACACTTTCGAGCTATTACAATATTTTTACCTCAGTTGGTAATAATACTAGTTATGAAAACCTATCTATATATAGTCTAAACAAATTACGCGATTATTTAATTGACTATGGTTTTCCAATAACCAGACCCACTACTGAGACACCTAAGAATATAGAAATCCTTGAAGAGATTATTACGGACAGAAAGTTTCAAGGTATTCTTAGAAATGTAGAGTACAATAGAGTTATTCAAATAATGGGATTAAAAGAGGCGCAATTAGAGATAAAGAATAGTATTAATGCTATTGAGACTTATTTAAAAACCAATGATTAAATTCTTTAGAAAAATAAGATATAAACTTATGAGTGAAAATAAGACAGGTCGCTACTTTAAATACGCCATCGGTGAAATTATCCTCGTGGTCATAGGTATTTTAATTGCATTACAGATTAACAATTGGAATGAAGCTAGAAAAGTAAAACTTCAAGAAATAAAACTTGCAGAGCAATTACTTACTGACGCCATAGCAGATTCAGTTTTTTTTGAATCCAGAATTTCATTTCAGAAAATTAGGGACACTCTTTTCAATAACTTTATAAGTTTAAGCAACAATGAATCGGTAGACTCTATTTCTGTTTTAAAAGTTAATGATGACCCGTTTTTCTTTAGGCTCGCTTTCCAGTCAAACCTTATCAATAATAATCCTACTGCTTACGATTTAATTTCTAATGAGCCCATTAAAAATAAATTAAGGGACTATATAAAAAGACATGATTATGTGGTCAATTCAATAGAATTGAATAATCGTATTTGCGAACAATATGGCGTTCCGCTTCAAATAAAATATGACGAGCTGATTCGCAAATTACCTGCCGCACCTATTTATAATGACTATTTGTTTGTCATTAAAGACAAAGAAACTATTGCAAAATTTAATGTTTTCAAATCTTATGGTTTAGTCTATTTAATTCAATGCCAAGTATTTTTAAAAGTAAATTATGAGCTTATTCAATTACTTGAACAATATCTAAAAGAAAACCAATGATTAAATTCTTCCGTCAAATAAGATATAACCTCATGGAAAAAGGAAAAACTGGTCGCTATTTTAAATACGCTATCGGTGAAATCATCCTAGTAGTGATTGGTATTTTGATTGCATTACAGATCAACAACTGGAATGAAATGAGAAAAGCGAACGCTTTAGAGAAAAACTACTATTGTTTATTGTTAGATAACCTTAACCAAGATCAACAACAAGTAAATGTACTTAAAACTCTAGTACAAGAACGCATTGACTATTCAAACAAAATGATTTCAGTCATTCAACAAGACCAAAGTGATGCCACTAAATTTGGAAAAAATTTAAGATATGCTATACGTTTAGCTTCAAAAACTTTTCAACCTAATGATGCCACTTATCTAGACATAAAGTCTAGTGGAAATCTTAGTCTTATTAGAGACAAGGCTATCATTGAAGCATTAAACACCTATTTTAAAACAACTGACGGTTATAGTAAAACCATTCTTAGGAATGTAGAACTTGACTTTATACAAATTACTAGTTTTAAAAATTGGATGGATATTGGCATATTCAATTCGAATGATGAATTTTACAAGGATCAAATATTTACAAAAGAAATTAGACAGAAACTTAGTGAAGATCTTCCTCAATTTGTCTCTGGGGATATTAAACCAAGGTTATATTCTGTAGCTCTTAGTATAGGTCTAAATAACAGACGACGCCTAGAGTTATTGAACTTAATTGAAAGTGAAGTAATCATTATGCAGAAATTGCTGCAACAAAAATGTAATATTTAATGATAAAATTCTTCCGTCATATCCGCCAATCTATGATAAACCAGAATAGAACAAAAAAATATCTACTCTACGCTATTGGCGAAATTGTGCTTGTGGTTATTGGGATTTTAATTGCATTGCAGATTAACAATTGGAATGAAAAAAGAAAAGAAAGAGTAAGAGAACATAAATACCTTAATCGTTTACTAAATGAAATAGAACGCGATAGTTCTAATTTAGACTGGAGTATTAGACTCACTTCCCAAAAAACTAAACAAGCTGAAAACTTACTTAAACATTTTAATACTACAATTGCAATACAAGATAGTTCAGTATTTGTAAATGATGCTTTTTTAGCTGGCCGTGGCGGAAGCTTTTACCCGAATATCCATGCATATCAAGAGTTGTTAGCGACAGGTGATGTCGGCATTATTCAGAATGAAAACATTACCGAACAAATAGCCAGGTACATAAAAAGAGTAGAAGGCTTTGAGTCTTTTATATACCGAGATGGTGAAACAAGAAGAACTAAGTATAATGATCATTTACACCACTACTTTTCTGCTTTAATCATGAACGAAATATGGAAAGAGGATTTTGGGGAGTATGTCGAGCTTAAGGTTTTAAATGATCTTGGGATAGATATAGAAGGTTTTATAAAAGACTCTAATTCTGCCTATCATATAAGGAATATGGCTGCACTTAACTTGGAACTAAACAGATTATATACTCAAACTATGGAAAGATATATACTTGAAATTTTAAAAGAGCTTAGAAAAGAATTACAACTAAAGTAATATATGATTCTCTATGATTAAATTCTTCCGCCAAATAAGATATAACCTTATGGAACAAAACAAAACAGGAAAGTACTTTAAATACGCCATCGGCGAAATTGTCCTTGTCGTTATTGGGATTCTCATTGCATTACAGATTAATAATTGGAATGAAAGTAGAAAGATAAATAGTCAGGAGGTTGTTTATTTACAAGACCTGAAAAATGATTTCACTTTTGATATTGAGACGCTTAATGCAAAAGTTGCAGATAATAATGAAAGAGTACATAATATTGATACCATCTTAACACTCATTTCCTCAAAAAATGTATTTACAGAACAAGATGAACTGTTACTTGCTAATATGACATTGAAATTATTCGGTGAATCTTATTTTATTCCCGAAAAAGGAACCATTAATCAAATACAATCAAGTAGTTCAGGTAGCTATATAAAAAATAAAACCTTACGAGATCTTATTTTTAGATATTATTCCAACAATGAAAGAATTGAAAAAAACATGGAACAAAGTATTCAAATTTATCAACATCATATTATTACTCCCACATTAATACATCCTGCGATAGCAAAAAAGAGCATGAATATAGATGCAGAAGTATCTCCATTAGACATGTCTCTGTTGATAAAAGATAATGATTATTTAAATGCACTAACATTAAAATCAGTTGGCACTCAAAACCAAAACATCGAGTATATAAAAATCATAAAAAAAGCACAGCAAATCTTAACGATTATCAATAGCGAATTGGCTAATGATTAAATTCTTTAGACATATACGCAAAAACTTACTTATGGAAAACAAAACATCTAAATACTTTAAATACGCCATTGGCGAAATTATACTCGTCGTTATTGGTATTTTAATAGCCTTACAACTCAATAATTGGAATGAGCAACGCAAGGCTAGCCAAGCTGAGAAGAATCTCTTAATTGGTTTACAAAATGAATTCAAATTAAACTTAGAAAAGATTGATGGTTCTGTAGAACTAAACCAAACGAATATTGATGCATGTTTTAGAATAACAGAAATGATACGAGACAATACATTAGAAAAGCAAACTGTAAAGTTAGATAGTCTTTTGGGTCGCCTAGGAGTTATTTCTAGTTTTGATGCCAGACGCGCAGTTACTGATGAAATCATTAATTCTGGAAAATTAGATATTCTAAAAAATGATGCGCTAAGAGTTTTAATTACAAGATGGCCTGCTGAGTTGGAGGAAGCCAGAGAGGACATAGGGTTTACAGTAATGAATTACAATAATAATTTAATGCCATTTTTAATAGATAATTTTCCTTTGGCAAATGCTGAGATTACTAAGAAGTGGGAAAATGATAACATTAAAATGTATTCTAACCCATCTAGTTTTAGCACCAATTTTTCAGAATTAAATACCATGAAGTTTGAAAGTGTTATTTGGCATCATAAACATAACATTGATTTTATTCTTGGTAATGATTACGATTTAAAAGAAACAATAAAAACTATCATTAATGCCATAGAAAATGCACTTGCAGATAAAAACTAAATATGATTAAATTCTTTCGCCAAATAAGATATAAACTCATGAGTGAAAATAAAACAGGTCGTTACTTCAAATACGCCATTGGCGAAATCCTACTGGTAGTCATAGGAATTCTAATCGCACTACAAATCAATAACTGGAATGAATCTAGAAAAGAAGCTGTTAAAGAACAGATTGTTTTAAAAAAGTTGGTTATAGAGCTTAACAATGATGTCCAAGTTATAAAGGAAGTGATTGAGGGAGGCAGACTTAATGTAGCTCACTATAAATTTTGTTTAAATGTTTTGTCTAATCAAGTCAAAACTGATCGAAATACGTTTAGAAAACGATTTTTTTCTACAGTAGTTTTCCTAGGGTTTGATATCAATAGAACAACATTTAATAGTATTACGGAGTCTAGAACAATAGATTTTATTAAGAATAATCAGTTGGTAGATTCTCTTAATGCATTTTATAATTCTGATTATGTGAGTTGGGATACGGCAAGCAGAGACTATACACGAAATATAATTGCACCCTATTTAATGAAGTTTGATTATTTGCCAACTATGGATGAAGAGATATTAGGTAGTAACTTTGATGATAAAAATTTCACCCAAGTAGATTTATCCAAATTTGAAGTCAATGCAAAAACCATAGAAGACTATAAAAAAGATATTTTTATTATTAATCTCTTACGCCAAAGGTTATATCTAACAGAAGGACAAATTGTTAATTATAAAGCTCTAAAGAACAAAATGGAAAGTTTGGTAAAACAGATAGAAGCAGAAATTAAATATGATTAAATTCTTTAGACTATTCGAACATAATTTTGCCTTTGCAAAATCGAAGCTCTTGAAGAGCTTTGGTGAGGATACAAATAGTACCTTAATCATCAATTTATGATAAAGTTTTTTAGACATATACGTTACAACCTTATGGAACAAAACAAGACTGGTAAATATCTAAAATACGCCATCGGCGAAATCCTACTAGTGGTCATAGGTATTTTAATCGCACTACAGATTAATAATTGGAATGAAAGTAGAAAAGCTCAAATACAAGAACAACTGTTGCTTAATAACTTAAGAGTTGAATTTGAGGATAATCTTAAGGATTTAGATTCTATTAATGGAGAAGTAGATAAGGTAATTGTTTCACTTGAAAATGTTTTTGAGTTATTTGGACCATCACCCAAGATAGTATCCTTAGACTCTTTAGATTACATGCTTTCAAGTTCATTAAGCTCACCCAATTGGAGGCCAAGCGAATATTTACTTAATAATTTGGCTGGTTCTGGAAGCATTGCAGATTTAAAAAATGAAAAATTAAAACTTTTACTCTACAAGTGGTCAAGGTTGCGTAATCAAATGCTAGAGGTTGATGTTAGAACAGAGAAAACGGGCGAAGAGATTATAGCCTATTTAAAAAAATATGGATCATTAAGAAATGCCGATGTCACCAATGAACAATTTAATTATAGGAAATCGACACTTGGGGTAAGTAATTTAGAACTTTTATCAGACCCTCAGTTTGAAAATCATATTGATGATAAACTCTATATGTATGGCAACACAAAAACAATTTTAAAAGAAGCGAAAGCTTTAATTGTTAAGATGATTGAAGAAACAGAAGGGATATGATTAAATTTTTCCGTCAAATACGCTTTAAACTAATGGAACAGAAGAAAACTTCACGTTACTTCAAATACGCCATAGGTGAAATTATACTTGTAGTCATCGGAATTTTAATTGCTTTACAGATAAATAATTGGAATGAACACCGTAAACAACTTCGGCAGCAAGATTTACTATTTAACCAATTACTGTCCGATGCTAAAGCAGATTCTATTTTTTTTCAGGATCGCTTAAGGGGACTGTCCATATTGGATAGCACACTAACTGCAATTCGGCAATTTGAAGACAATCCAGACTTTGATATTTCTACTATAAACACCAATGGAACTGGCAATCTGTTTCCAATGTCGTCGTTTAGGCACAACTCTAATCTATTGGCTAATAATGAAGAAGTGTATAAAGAGCTATTGGATTTTGAAATCAAATCTACTCTTAGAGAGTATCGCGCAAAGTATGAATATATCGTGTCGTCTTACAGCCTTTTAAATGCTATCATAGAATCAAATTGGCTAGAGATGGCGAAAAAATATTATAAAGAATTGAGATCTAATAAGGCAAACAAATCTGAGGACGCCTTAAAGGTAATTTATCAAGACCATCAGCTACTATCATCAATTGATCTAATAATGGAGAGAAGTGACATTTGTAAGACCCGTACAAAAGAAATATTAGTAATTAACGCAAAAATGCTAAAGACTCTCAAGAAGATGATCCGTAACGATAAATAACCTTTTTTATAAAAGCTCAATATATATAAACCTCTGATAGTGTTTGGTTTATTTTAGTAATAAATAGGAGAATCCAAGTTTATTTTCTATCTTAGAAATTCCTTTAATAGCACATTGATTTTTTAAGATTATCCCAACTGCTATAATTTCCCTGTCTTATTGTATGGTTATTTTATTAACCAATTAATTAAATCATTAACATGAAAAAATTAGCAGTATTACTATTTATCCTGCCATTACTATGCTTTGCACAAGAGCCACCAGCGATGGTGGAAATGGTAGAAGTCGATGTAAAATTTGGTCACGAGCCATCATTTTACAAAGCAATGACAGAGTATAACGCATGCCTAAAAGAGAATAACTGGGATGGCAGTTATGAAGCATGGTGGCGAAGACAAGGAGAAGGCACACAAGTTGTCTTTGTACGAGATATTATGACCTATGGAGATTTAGACAATGACAGTTCAGAGGCATCAGAAAAATGCCAAAATGACCACATGCCTGATCTGACATCGCATTCGAGGGCATACAGAAGTTCTTACATGGTACCTCTAACAGACTGGTCTGCTTCAACGCCTCCAGTTGGTAAGGTCGTTAACGTTATGAATTTTGATGTCCATGATCCTTTTACATTTGGCGAAATCATTCAAGAAATCGTTGGTACGGTAAAAGATGCAGAAGGCTATAACGCACATTGGCTTGGTTCAAAGGGTGGAGATACTCACGATTTCTCTGTAGTTTTCTTTTACGACAGTTTTGCTGAAATGGGTGAAGATAGATTTAACCCATGGGCAATATATGCTAAAAAACATGGCGAGGAAAAACTAAAAAAAATGCGTTCTAAACTTACGGCTTCAATAAAAAATGTCACGGAGTTTATGTATCAGCTAGATGAAACCATCAGTTATAGGCCTTCAGAAGATTAATAATTATACGCTTAAAAAATCATTAAACAGCACCAATTTGGTGCTGTTTTTAATTTAAAAGAGAGCCTGTAAGCGTTTCGTAAAAAATCATGATTTTAATTTGAGTAAAAATTAATCAAAATCTAATTTAAGCTACTTTTTAGCCGTTTTAAGCAACTTTCTTGTAATTAACAAATGTTGATAAATATTAGCTAAATCCGATAAAATGCTTCTAAAAAGCTTTGATATTTCGTATCTTTGATAGTACTCAAAATGAGACGCCAAGGCGTCTTTTTTTATGGTATAATTAAGAATTAATTTTAAGTAGTATTGTCTGAGGTGTTACACTGAACTTGTCGAAGTGTGCTCAAAGACAAACTCATAAAAACTCAAAATATAATGAGCGAAAAGAAAGAAGAATTTAACAAGCATAACTATTCGGCGGATAGTATTCAGGCCTTAGAAGGGATGGAGCACGTGCGTATGCGCCCATCCATGTATATTGGTGATGTCGGTACAAGAGGACTACACCATTTAGTGTATGAAGTTGTCGATAACTCTATTGACGAGGCATTAGCTGGTCATTGTGACAATATCACAGTCATCATTAATGAGGACAACTCTATTACAACAGAAGATGACGGTAGAGGTATCCCAGTAGATTTACACAAAAAAGAAGGGGTTTCTGCCTTAGAAGTAGTAATGACCAAGATTGGTGCCGGTGGTAAGTTCGATAAGGATTCCTATAAAGTTTCTGGTGGTTTACATGGTGTTGGTGTAAGTTGTGTTAACGCACTTTCTGAGCATCTTAAGGCAACTGTTTATAGAAACGGTGTTATTTGGGAACAGGAGTACGAGCGTGGTAAAGTAATGTATCCTGTTAAGCAAGTAGGTGAAACAGATAAGCGTGGTACCATTGTTACCTTTAGACCAGACTCTACAATTTTTACACAAACGCGAGAATATAGCTATGACACTTTAGCAAGTCGTATGCGTGAGTTGGCATATCTTAATAAAGGTATTACCATTCATTTGATTGATCGTCGTCATAAAAAAGAAGACGGTGAGTTTGAAGGTGAAACTTTCCATTCTGAAAATGGCTTGCCTGAATTCGTAAAATTCTTAGATGGTAATCGTGAGCCTTTAATGAAAGATGTTATAGCATTTGAAGGTGAAAAGAATGGCGTACCAGTAGAGGTTGCTATGGTTTACAATACGTCTTATGCCGAAAATTTACACTCCTACGTTAACAATATTAATACGCATGAAGGGGGAACGCACTTAACAGGTTTCCGAAGAGGATTGACACATACCTTAAAAAAGTATGCTGATGAATCTGGGATGTTAGATAAGTTAAAGTTCGATATCGCAGGTGATGATTTTAGAGAAGGACTGACTGCAATCATCTCAGTAAAGGTACAAGAACCTCAATTTGAAGGACAGACTAAGACGAAACTTGGTAACCGTGAAGTTTCAGCATCTGTATCACAGGCTGTTTCTGAAATGTTGACCAATTATTTGGAGGAACATCCAGATGATGCTAAGATTATTGTACAAAAGGTGATATTAGCGGCTCAAGCTCGTCATGCAGCACAAAAAGCACGAGAAATGGTGCAGCGCAAGACGGTAATGAGTATAGGTGGCTTACCAGGAAAACTATCGGATTGCTCAGAACAAGACCCGACTAAATGCGAAGTATTTTTAGTTGAGGGAGACTCTGCAGGTGGAACAGCAAAGCAAGGTAGAGATCGTAATTTCCAGGCAATTTTACCGCTTAGAGGTAAAATTCTTAATGTGGAAAAAGCGATGACCCACAAGGTTTTTGAGAACGAAGAGATCAAGAATATCTTTACAGCACTTGGTGTCACTATCGGTACAGAAGAAGATAGTAAGGCTTTAAACCTCTCAAAATTACGTTACCATAAAGTTGTTATTATGTGTGATGCCGATATTGATGGTAGCCATATTGCCACTTTGATTTTAACGTTTTTCTTTAGATATATGAAAGAACTGGTAGAAAACGGTCATATTTATATTGCCACACCACCTTTATATTTAATAAAGAAAGGCGCTAAAAAGCAATATGCATGGAGTGATAAGGAACGTGATGCTATTGTTGCAGAATTTGGTGAAAGTTCAAAAATTCAACGTTACAAAGGTCTTGGTGAAATGAATGCTGAGCAGCTCTGGGATACGACTATGAATCCTGAGTTCAGAACAATGCGTTTGGTTCAAATTGACAATGGTGTTGAAGCAGATCGTATATTCTCAATGCTTATGGGTGATGAAGTACCACCTCGTAGAGAGTTTATTGAAAAGAATGCCATCTATGCCAACATAGACGTGTAGAGTTTTATGTGAATAATGTGATGAAATTTTCGTCAGTTAGAGTGGCAAATCTGCGATTTGTTGTATCGAAAACAAGAAAATTTTGAAGTTAAACCACTTCTAGATACACCACGCTTTTTCCGAGGCACTCAAAGAGACGATTTAGAGCTTAAATATTATTCTCGTCATATAGCAAAACAATAAAACCAATAGAGAAGCAGTTACGTTAATAACGTAGCTGCTTTTTTTGTTAAGCACAAACCACGATTAAATGCAGTAAAAACTCGATAAAACGCAAATATTTAATAAATTTTATTATTTTTAAGCCCTCAAATAAACATAACCTATGAAAAAGTTAATCATCTATTCCTTTTTAGGACTACTCCCATTTACAAATCAGGCTCAAGAAAATGTTAATGACCTTTTAGCCGCTGGTGTTGCTGATGCCAAACGCTTTACTACAGATTATTTAGCACCAGCTTCTGATGGACTGGCTTATGGTATTAATAATGGCTGGTTCAATTCGGCCAAGGCAACAGGTCGATTTAAGGTTGATTTATCGATAATTGGAAACATCGGTTTTATTGAAAACGATAAAAAATCCTTCCAACTTAATGTTGCGGACTATGAAAACATACGCTTTCCGGATGACAGTCCTTCAAAATCAGTGGCAACTGCACTTGGTCACAATGATCCAGATATTACTGTAATTGTTACATACGATGACCCTATTTTTGGAAATAGTGAAGCAGAAATAACACTTCCAACAGGTTTAGGTGCCGAAAATATTAACCTAATACCAACAGGATTTTTACAGGCAGGATTTTCTCCATTTGTAGGAACGCAATTAAAAGTTCGCTTTTTTCCAAAGACAGAAGCTGAAGATGCCGAGATAGGTTTATATGGAGTTGGTATTCAACAAGAGTTTACAAAATGGTTGCCTGCTGATAATTTATGGCCTGTGGCAGTATCTGGATTGGTAGCCTACACAAGACTAGATGGAAATTATGATTTAGCTAATACGAGTACTGTTGAAGGAGAAAATCAACAAATCGATACTAAGGTATCTACACTATTGGCTGAACTTATAGTAGGTACAAAACTCAAGATTATTAATTTTTATGGTGCAGTTGGGTATCTAACAGGTACATCGACCACAGATCTTTTAGGAACCTACAGAGTCTCTGATGGTGCGCTCTTCTCTGAGGAAATCGTAGATCCATTTTCTATAGAACAGGATGTCTCGGGCGTTAGAGCAACTGTTGGAGCTAACCTTAAACTAGGATTCTTTGGGTTAAATGCAGACTATACCTTAGCTGAATTTAATAGTGCAACTGTTGGGATAAACTTTTCATTTTAAGTTTCCAAATAATTGTATTTTTAAGCGCTATTAACTAAAAACCAACCACATGAAGGTGATTGCCCGTTTAACGCTTATTCCTATAGGCTTACTTTTTTCGATTTCAACATTTGCTCAATCTAATCAAGATATAGATGATGTTGTTTCCGATCTTATTTTATTATCACAACGGTATATAAACCCGGCGGCAAAAGGTGTCTCTTACCAAGCCTCTTCAGGATGGTATTCTACAGCAGAACAAAAGCACCAGTGGAACTTGGAAGTTTCTGTGCAAGGAGGGTTGTTAGTCCTTCCAGAAAAATTTAAAACATTTACAGTTAACCAATCAGAGTTAATCAACCTAAGTATTTTAACACCAGACCAGGTTGTTGAACTGCCAACGTCCATTGGTGGAACAGACATTTTAGAATTAGAAGGCTCAATCAATGATGAGGTTTTTAGATTTGATGCCCCAGAAGGTATTGATGAAGATTATGTGAGCCAGGTAAATATTCAGGCGGCACTGACGTTTTGGAAAGGCACAACGTTGATGGCTCGTCTTTCTCCAAAAATTAAAGTGAAAGAAACGAGTTACAATACTTTTGGGGTAGGCTTGCATCATAACTTATCGCAATGGTTTGGACAACCAGATTCTAATTTTAGTTTAGGAGCCATGGTGGCGTATTCAAACTTTAATGTAGAAGATACCTTTACAAATATTAATCTTGTTATCGGCAATTTAAATTCAGTAGCTGTTCAAGGAGATTCATTTACATATCAGTTAACAGCATCTCAACGATTGAATGCTTTTGCAATTACTGGGGGGATTGGTTTAATTTCAAGTTCGTTTGATTATGAAGTTGGGGGTGATGGCGATCTTATTTTGTCCATTCTCAATAGAGTTCTAAATGACACCAGCAACTCTAACACACAATTTAAGGCTGATTTAGGGCTGGATTATCAGTTTTCGGACTTCTCAATTAATACCATGGCAACATTTGGGGATTTTCTTAATATAATGTTAGGTGTTAACTATAATCTTTAGATAGATTTTACATTCAAATCTTATACTTTTTTTAAGTTAAAAGCTTTTAGGATTTTGTACTTTTGCAACTCGTAAATAGTATTAACCTAACATTAATTATACATGAAAGTTACAGTAGTTGGAGCAGGTGCAGTTGGCGCAAGTTGTGCTGAATATATTGCCATTAAAAACTTTGCATCCGAAGTCGTTATTTTAGATATTAAAGAAGGGTTTGCCGAAGGTAAAGCCATGGATTTAATGCAATGTGCATCTTTAAACGGATTTGATACAAAAATCACAGGAAGCACAAACGATTATACAAAAACTGCAGACAGTGATATTTGCGTCATAACTTCTGGTATTCCTCGTAAACCAGGGATGACTCGTGAAGAGTTGATTGGTATCAACGCTGGGATTGTAAAGTCTGTATCTTCAAGTTTAATTGAACATTCTCCAAATACTATTATTATTGTAGTGAGTAACCCAATGGATACCATGACGTATTTAGTACATAAGACCACCGATCTTCCAAAGAATAGAATTATCGGTATGGGAGGCGCATTGGATTCTGCACGTTTTAAGTACCGATTAGCTGAAGCATTAGAAGCACCAATCAGTGATGTTGATGGTATGGTTATCGGCGGACATAGTGATACTGGGATGGTACCATTAACAGCTCATGCAACCAGAAACAGCGTTAAGGTTTCAGAATTCTTATCCGAAGAACGATTAAATCAGGTTAAGGAAGATACTAAAGTTGGTGGAGCAACACTGACTAAATTATTGGGAACTTCAGCTTGGTATGCCCCTGGTGCTGCAGTATCAGGTTTGGTGCAAGCCATCGCTTGTGACCAAAAGAAAATGTTTCCTTGTTCTACATTATTAGAAGGAGAATATGGATTGAATGATTTATGTATCGGTGTTCCGGTTATCTTGGGACGTAACGGAATTGAGTCTATAGTAGAAATAGAATTGAGTGATGCCGAAAAAGCACACATGTCCGAAAGTGCAGAAGGAGTTAAGAAAACTAATGGCTTATTAGAGCTTTAAGTATTTGAAACACATAAGAACTATAACCTAACGTCTTATAAGTTCATCTTATAAGACGTTTTTTAATAATAAAAAAGATATGAAAAAACTATTAGTATTTACAATGGCTGTCTGTTTAGCAATTACAGCTGTTGCACAGGAAAAATTTACCGAAGGTGTCATAATCTCAAAAACAACAATGAGTAGTGATAATGAACAAATCGGTTCTCAATTGGCAGCGATTGGAGATATGATGAGTACTTTATATATAAAGGGTAAAAAGACACGTGCTGAAATGTCGAGCCCAATGACGGGAGATATAATTACGGTTTCTGATTTGGAAGCAAAAGAGATGCTAATGGTTATGGGCATGCAAAAAATGTATATAACTCAGTCTTTAGAGGTTTCCGAAGAGATGTTGGAAAAAATAGATCTTAAAGAAGGGGATGAAACCAAGGAAATTCTTGGCTATGAGTGTAAGCAGTATATTATAAGTGTTGATAATGAAGGTGTGGTTGTGGAAATGGAATTGTTTGTTACTGATAAAATACAACCAGTAGTTACACAACAGACCATGATGTTAGGTGATAAAATTGATGGTCTTGTAATGTTGATGACCATGAAAATGAACCAAATGGGAAGCGAAATGGTGATTACATCTGAAGTCACTGAGCTTAAAAGAGAGCCTGTTAAGGATAGCTTATTTAGCCTTACACCTCCAGAAGGCTATACCAAGATGGGTGGTATGTAATTTTATATAAAGGAATTCAAATAAAGACTGTAGCGATACAGTCTTTATTTTTTTATATTTGGCGCATGAAAACAAGGTGGGTATATGGAATTTTATTGGTAGTGTTTGCTGTAACAGGCATTCATTATAATAATAGCCAAGCCCCAAACCAACAGATAGTTGTTCAGTTTCAAGACAACGACATAAGTGTTGAGAGTACACTTACTCAGATAACCCAAAAGCTTACCAATGTTGGTGTCTCTAGAATTTCTATAGAAGAAAAAGGTACGGCGGGATATATTATTACCTATTACAGTACCTCAAATGTAACAAGTGTTCAGGATATATTGACTCAGGATGGACTTATCACTACAGCTATACCTGAAAGTTCAAAAAATTCAGATCCTGAAAAGAAAGATTCAAACGTCTTAACAGTCAATATTTCAGAAATCCAAAACAGCTCCAATAACGCTTGGGATTTTGAAGGTACACTGGTTTCTCAATTTAAAGAGCATTTAGACAGGCCAATAACATCGAATACCTTTTTTGCACTTAGCAATATAGGTGACGATGGTTTAAAATCATTAAACGATTCTCAACATGAGTTAAATGATTACAACCTCGTAGTCATTAATTATGCATCTTATCAAATTCCAGAGGTTCGGGCTGGCCCAATTTGCTAATAATCTTACAATCAAAAAACGGATAACCATTTAAATCAAATAAAATTCAGGTTATCAAAATTCATTTTAATCATAATTATTAATTGTCGGATTTAAGGCGAACGGTTATATTTGCCGGATTCGTAAAAATTCGATTAACTAAAACAACATACAATGCAAAATAAAGGTTTAGTAAAATTATTTGCCCTTTTATTTGGTTTGGTAAGTATTTACCAGTTGTCTTTTACCTTTAAGGCAAACCAAATTGAAAAAGAAGCGGAGCAAATTGCACAGAGTAAATTTGACAATCCAGATCTTATTAACCAAGAAGAGGCACGCTATTTAGATTCCTTAAACACTCAAGAAGTTTATAATTTGGGTATTGCAAGCTTCACTTATAATGAGGTGAAGGAAAATGCCATGAATTTAGGTCTTGACCTTAAAGGTGGTATCAATGCCATTATTCAGATTTCTGTAAAAGATATTTTGAAAGGTTTAGCTAATGGAAGTAAAGATCCTGTTTTTAATCAGGCTTTAGAGGATGCTGATGAACTTCAAACGGATTCTCAAGATTCGTACTTACAATCGTTTTATACAGCGTTTGATGCGATTAAAGGTGATACAAAATTGGCATCTCCAGACATTTTTGGTAATCGCTCGTTGAGTGATGACGTAAAATTCAATATGACTGATGATGAGGTAAAAGGCATTATCGAAACAAAGGTTGATGAATCCATTGTGTCGGCATTTGAAGTCTTAAGAAATCGTATTGACGGATTTGGTGTTGTGTCTCCAAACATACAACGTTTAGGAAATACAGGGCGAATTCTTATTGAATTGCCGGGTGCTAAGGATAAACAACGTGTCATTGATATCATTACGAAAACTGCTCAATTACAGTTTTGGGAAACATATACTACTCAAGATTTAGCAGGGTATTTATTGCAAGTCAATCAAAGATTGGTTGAAGCCAACGAAGCAGCAGAAGAGGAAACAACAGAACAGGAAGAAGCTGCTGAAGAAGTAGATTCTACAACCAGTGCTATTGATGAACTTACAGGACAGATCGAACAAGATTCTACAGCTGTAACTACGGATGTCAATCCATTAGGAATTCAAAGCCTAGGTAATGGTGGACCAGTAATCGGAATGTTCTTGGCAAAGGACAAGGAAGATATTATGGCAAAATTAAATGCCAATAGAGACTTATTGCCTGCAGAACAGCGCTATGCACGTTTTGCTTGGGGTATCCAAGTAGAAGATTCTGAGTTTGTAGAATTGTATGCTGTTAAAAGTAATAGAGAAGATCAACCACCATTAAGTGGTGCAGTTATTACGGATGCACGTCAGGATTATGACCAGTACAACAAGCCTGCTGTCAGTATGCAGATGAATGCCAAAGGAGCAAAGGTTTGGGAAGATATGACCAGAACTGCTTATGAAACTCAAGGCTTTATTGCTATTGTATTAGATAATATTGTGTATTCTGCACCAGGTGTTAGTACAGGGCCAATTTCAGGCGGTAACTCACAGATTTCTGGATCCTTTAAATTAACAGAAGCTATCGATTTAGCAAATGTATTACGAGCAGGTAAATTACCAGCGTCTGCGGATATCATTCAAGCAGATGAGGTTGGACCTTCATTGGGTCAAGAAGCCATTGACTCAGGTACGATATCTTTCGGATTAGCATTGGTATTTGTTTTATTATGGATGATTTTCTATTACGGAAAAGGTGGAATATTCGCTGATATTGCATTACTATTAAACATCTTATTGATATTTGGAGTTCTTGCAGGATTAAAAGCAGTATTGACCTTGCCTGGTATTGCTGGTATTGTTTTAACAATTGGTATTTCGGTGGATGCAAACGTGCTTATTTTTGAACGCATACGTGAAGAACTGGTAAAAGGTAAAGCACAGAAAGATGCCATAAAGGATGGTTTTGCAAATGCGTTATCATCTATTTTAGATGCAAATATCACGACAGGATTAACAGCCTTGATATTATTTGTTTTTGGAACAGGTCCTATCAAAGGTTTCGCAACAACATTAATCATTGGTATTTTAACCTCTTTATTCACTGCAATTTTCATTACACGATTATTGGTTGATTGGTACGTAAACAGAGGTGGCAAATTAGATTTCTCTACGTCGTTGACGAAAGGTCTTTTCAATAACGTGAATATTAAATTTTTACAGAAACGTAAAATCGCCTATGTCATTTCAGGTATTTTAATTGCTGCAGGATTAACATCCTTATTTACAAATAAGTTAGATGCTGGTATTGACTTTGTTGGAGGTAGAACCTATCAAGTACGCTTTGCTCAAGATGTCAGCACAGAGGAAGTCATGGGTACTTTGACTGATGCCTTTGGAAGTGTAGAAGTGAAGACTATTGGTAATGATAACCAATTGAAAATTTCTACCAAGTGGATGGTTGAAGATAATTCAACTGAAGCTGATGAGATGGTGCAGTCTACGTTATTTGAGTCACTTAAGCCATACTTGCCAGATGGTATGACGTATCAAGAATTTTTGGATGGTTCGGGTGATGCTAAAGTCGGAAAAATGATGTCTAGTAAAGTGAGTCCAACCATTGCGGATGATATTAAAACATCTTCCATTTGGGCAATATTAGGATCATTAGTGGTTGTATTCTTGTATATCTTAATCCGATTCAAAAGATGGCAATTCTCATTAGGTGCAGTTGCAGCTGTATTCCACGATGTATTGATAGTTTTAGGTATTTTCTCACTAACATGGAAGTTTATGCCGTTTAGTATGGAAATCGACCAAGCCTTTATCGCAGCTATCTTAACGGTGATTGGTTATTCCTTAAATGATACCGTTGTTGTGTTCGATAGAATTCGAGAATTCTTAAATGAGCATTCTAAGTGGAGCTTCGGTGAGACCATCAATAGATCATTGAACAGTACCTTGAGTAGAACATTAAACACGTCTTTAACGACGTTAGTAGTACTAGCGGCAATGTTCTTCTTAGGGGCAGATTCCCTTAAAGGATTCTTGTTCGCCTTAATCGTAGGTGTATTGGTTGGTACATATTCATCGTTGTTTATTGCAACGCCTGTAATGTACGATACAGCTAAAACCGGTGATGCAGCAGAGTCTTTAAAGAAGAAAGAGAAGGAAGACGAAGACGAAAAGGCTTAAGCCAATTCAATTTATAAATTGAAAAATCCGCTCATTGAGCGGATTTTTTTTGTTATAGAATATTGTTTAAAAAAGAAGTCGTCTCTTCGAGCGGCACGCAAAAAGCGTGGAGTATCGAGAAGTGTATTTAATTTGAAGTGTATTTAATTTCAAAATTTTCTTGTTTTCGATAAATCAAATCACAGATTTGACACTCTAATTGACGAAAACTTTGAATTCTCTATGTGTTAGTTTGTAATTTCAAATCGTATCTTATCCCCAGATTCCAATCCCCATTGTTCAGATAAGCCTGCGTTGACCTCCAATACATATTGAATAGGAGCAGAAGAGGGTAGAGAGGTCTCATCAAAAGGAACAGCGTTCTTCTGAATGTTTACAATAGCACTATCCTTGTCGATATAAATGATATCTAAAGGAATTCTTGTGTTCTTCATATAAAAACTCTTGTAAGCTTCCGTAGGAAATATAAACAGCATCCCGTGATTGGACTTTAAACTATTACGGTACATTAACCCCGTCTGGATTTGATAATCATCATCCGCAACTTCAATATCTAAATTGACAATAATAGAATCGGTCTCTGCTTTTACCAATTGAAGTGTCCCTTCTTTAGTAAAAGGAATATCAGTGGCTTTTGGTGTAGTTGCTTTAGAGTTATCCTTACAGGAAACACTGGAAAGCGTTAACCCTAAACCAAGAATGCAAAGTGATTTTATTCGACTGTTAAATATCATTTGGTAGTAGGCTTAGGTTTATACATAAACATAAAGTAGAGCCCGATAAGTATAAAAGGAATACTCAATAACTGACCAGTATTTAAAACCCAATCAGCACGTTCAATATTTTGAGGTTCTTTTACAAATTCCACGAAGAATCGAACTGTCCATAGCAACACTAAAAACAGACCAAACAAAAAGCCTTGCTGCTCTGATTTTTTGGTTTTCCAATAGAAATAGAAGAGTGCCAAAAACACGAAAACATAACAAAACGCTTCATATAATTGTGCTGGATGGCGAGGAGCCGTTTCACCCAGTTGCTTAAAGACAACACCGTAATCTGTACCAGTATATTCACCAATAATTTCAGAATTGATAAAGTTGCCTATTCTTACAAACACAGCACCTAATGCTACAGGAATTACCACACGATCTAATATCCAAAGCACCGTTTTTTTAAGTACTTTTTTATTATATAAATACATCGAAAAAATCATTGCAATAGCGGCTCCGTGACTTGCTAATCCTTGAAACCCGGTAAAGCGAATGCCATCCTTAAAACTAAATGGTAAGAAGATGCTAAAGAAGTCTTCACTTATCAATTCTGGCTGATAAAATATCACATGACCTAATCGCGCTCCAATCATAATCCCTAACACGGAATAGATGAACAAAGAATCTAATGACTCATCAGATTGTCCTTCGTTTCTGTAGATCCGCTTAGTGATAAAAAAACCAAGAACAAAAGCCACGATCCACATCATACTATAAAAATGAAGTGTAAAAAAGCCTAAATCGATTCCTTTTGTCGGATCCCAAACGATTTGAAGTGCATGCATAGGTGTATAGTTTATTCGGTAAAGATAAGATTTTAGCTGTGAACCAAAATTGGTTTTATGTGGAATTACTTTTCCTTTTCAGGAACAGGGTCATAACCACTACCTCCCCAGGGATGACAACTAAAAATCCTCTTAACTCCCAACCAGCCACCTCGCCATAACCCATGCTTTTCTAGCGCTTCTTTAGTATAGTGAGAACAGGTTGGTTGATATCTGCAGGTTGCAGGAGTAATAGGAGAAATAAAAGTCTGATAGAGTTTGATTAAAAACAGAAAAGGAGCAATCAAGACTTTTTTCATAATAATAGTCAATGTCAATCAATTAGAAAGCATTTAAAAAGTATTCTAATTGGTGGTAAAGGTCGTGCCTTCTCGTCCGTCATTTAAAGTAATACCTACTTCTGCCAATTCATCCCTAATTTTATCAGATAACGCAAAATCTTTATTGATACGGGCTTCCTTTCTTAGATTGATTAAAATTTCAACAGCGCCAGCCAATTGATCAGAATTTGAACTTTCATCTTTACTATCTGTAAGTCCCAAAATATCGAAAGTAAACACATTAAGTGTCTTCTTCAAAATCTCTAAATCTTCAGAAGTAATGGTTTCACTACCATCCTTAATATTATTGATGGTTTTAACAGCCTCAAACAATGTTGCGATTAAAATGGGAGTATTAAAATCATCGTTCATGGCGTCATAGCACTTCTGTTTCCATTCGGACACATCAAAGGTCGAAGACGAACTTGTTTTAAGGCCTTCTGCATTTTTTATGGCTTCCATGAGTCGATTAAACCCTTTTTCACTAGCTAGTAAACCATCATTAGTGAAATCTAAGATGCTTCTGTAATGGGCTTGTAACATAAAGAAACGTGCTACACCAGGAGTAAAAGCTTTGGTAATATGTGGATTGTCCCCTGAAAATATTTCATTTGGCAGAATAAAATTTCCAGTGGATTTTGCCATTTTTTTGCCATTCATAATGAGCATGTTGGCATGCATCCAAAAGTTTACAGGAGCAGAATCGTTACTAGCTTCTGACTGTGCAATTTCACATTCGTGATGCGGAAATTTAAGATCCATTCCACCACCATGGATATCAAAATTTTCACCTAGGTATTTTGTACTCATGGCTGTACATTCTAAATGCCAACCAGGAAAACCGTCACTCCATGGTGAAGGCCAACGCATAATATGTTGTGGCTCTGCTTTTTTCCAAAGTGCAAAATCCTGTGGGTTCTTCTTATCGGATTGCCCATCAAGCTGTCGCGTATTATGAATAAGGTCTTCAACTTTACGCTTACTCAGAATGCCATAGGGCTTTGATTCGTTGTATTTAAGGACATCAAAATAAACAGATCCATTCACTTCATAAGCAAATCCATTATCTAAAATGGTTTTTATGATTTCAATCTGTTCAATAATATGGCCAGTTGCCGTAGGTTCAATACTTGGAGGTAAAAAATTGAACGTGTTAAGGATGTTGTGAAAATCAACAGTATAACGTTGCACCACTTCCATAGGTTCAATAGCTTCTAAACGCGCTTTTTTAGCAATACGGTCTTCACCGACATCCGCATCATTTTCAAGATGACCAGCATCAGTGATATTACGCACATAACGTACTTTATAGTCCAAATGCTTTAAATAGCGAAAGACCACATCAAAAGACATAAATGTCCTCACATTCCCTAAATGCACATTGCTATAAACGGTTGGACCACAAACATACATACCAACATAACCGTCTTCGATGGGGTTAAACGTTTCTTTTTCCCCAGAAAGTGTATTGTAAATCTTTAAGTTTTGTTGCTGGTAAAGTGGCATTCTATTCAATTTCAGTGTGTCGTTAACAAAGCTAAATAACTAAAAACAAAGTAAACGTTAAAATTGTGTGTCTAATTTTATATAATCCAAGAATTCTCGACGTGTCTCTTTTTCCTTGAATTTCCCGCCAAATTCTGAAGTTACCGTGCTACTCTCAATATCTCTAATACCTCTAGAGTTAACGCATAAGTGCTTTGCATCGATTACACAAGCCACGTCTTCAGTATCAAGGACATTTTGTAACTCCTTAACAATTTGTATCGTTAATCGCTCTTGTACTTGTGGGCGTTTTGCAAAATAATCGACAATACGGTTCATTTTGGATAAGCCAACAACCTTACCACTCGATATATAGGCTACATGGGCTTTTCCGACTATTGGCAAGAGATGGTGTTCGCAGGTAGAATAAACCGAGATATTCTTTTCTACCAACATTTCTCCGTATTTGTATTTGTTCTCAAAGGTTGATGCGCTCGGTTTTTTCTTAGGATCCAATCCGCCAAAAATCTCATTGACAAACATTTTGGCCACACGGTTGGGTGTCCCTTTAAGGCTATCATCACTAAGATCAAGGCCTAAGGTCTCCATAATATGGCGTACATCGTCCCTGATAATCTCAATCTTTTCTGAAGCATTTAATCGAAATGCATCTTTGCGCATTGGTGTTTCACTAGAAGATCCTACGTGGTCATCTCCTATAGCATCAATATCATTAAAATCGTTATCTAATTTCATTTATGTCTTATCTTTTAACCGACTTAAAACAAGAGCGCAAAGATACATAATAAAAATAGTATAGTGGAGATAGGCGTTTTAGATTTATACTTGTTTTAAGATAAAGTTCGTTAATAGGTAGGACTCCTCGACAAACGATGGTGAATTTCTTGTAAATTTTAGTAATTTTCACGTCCGTAATTTTTATTACTATGCCCAAAATAAAAATATTCAGTTTTTTATTCTTATTAGTTTCTGCTATTTGTTTTTCACAAGTTAATTCGCCAGGAGGGGTTACTTGTGATGAAGCCGGACCAATTTGTTCTGATAATACAGGAAATTTTGTATTTGAAAACAACAATGATTCTTCAACAAATATCAATACTGATATTGCTTGCTTGGGTACTCCACCAAGACCTTCATGGTTCTTTTTAAGAGTTGGTCAAACAGGTAATTTAGAATTTGAAATAGTACAAACTAGTAATGGTGGTGGTGGTATCGATGTTGACTTTGTTGTTTGGGGACCATTTGCTTCACCAGATGGAAATTGTAATAACATAAACACCAATTGCCCTACTTGCCCTGACAATGTCCAAAACCCTAACTACTATCCAAATGACTTGGATAATTCGAATATTGTAGATTGTAGCTGGTCACCAGCTTCAATAGAATCAATGACCTTACCCAATGCAATCGCAGGAGAGTATTATTTGTTATTGGTTTCTAATTGGGGCGGTGGTGAAGGCGTTATAGAAATTAATCAAACAAATTTTGGTACTCCAGCTGGAGGATCTACCGACTGCAGTATTATAAATGTTGATGGTATTTTAGGCCCAGATCAACGTGTATGTGGTCCACAATCCATTACCTTAGATGCCAACCCAAATAACGAACCAGATTTTATTGGCTACGATTGGGAGTATGACGATGGTACAGGCTTTGTGTCTATACCAGGTACGGTTGGCATGTCTTCCATAACGGTTAGTGATGAAGGGGTTTATAGAGTTACGGTTACCGATATCAATAGTGACTCAGATACTGATGTTATGGAATTTATTATCGATGATATTCCAACAGCTAATCCAGTAAATAATCAAATCATTTGTGATGACAACAACGACGGGTTTTGGGCTTTCGATTTTTTAGCTTTAGAGTCTATCATTTTAGGAGGACAACCAGCTTCAGACTTTGATATTACGTTTCATGCTAATCTCAATGATGCTGAGATGAATATGGCTCCGTTGTCTAACCCATATACAAACCAAACAGCTTACCAAGAAGAAACCATATTTGTTAGAATTGAAAATGTTGCGAATACGGATTGCTATTCAACAGGTAGTTTTCTTATAGATGTATTTATCAGCCTACAGCGAATCCCGTAACATACGAGTTATGTGATGATGCTAATGACGGTGATGACACCAATGGGTTTGTAGAATTCGTTTTAAGTTCAATAAACGGGCAGGTTCTAGGTACGCAAGACCCCATGGAATATAATGTCAGTTATCACGACAATCAAACCGATGCTGACAACAATACCAGTCCATTACCAAATAACTACACTAATGGAACTGCACCTTCTGAACAGATTGTAGTTAGGGTGGAGAATGCTATGGACGCATCATGCTACTCAACCGCTATTGTGACGCTTCAGGTTAATGCCTTGCCAACGATTACCAGTTCTGTAGAATTACGACAATGTGATAATGATTCTGATGGTATTTCGGACTTTAATTTAACTGAGGCGAATGATTTAATTTCGGCTAACGCAGCAAATGAAACGTTTACCTATTATACAAATAGCGCTGACGCTAATATGGCGATGAATGAAATTACAAACCCTACGGCGTATACAAATACAGATCCTTCAGCAAACCCTGATGTCCTTTTTGTTAGAGTTGAAAATGCCGATGGTTGTTATCGGGTCGCCCAATTAGAATTATTTGTCTCAGCATCACAAATTCCGAATGGTTATAATTTGTTGTATGAAGCATGTGATGACGATGCCGTGGACGGAGACAATACAAATGGGATAACCACATTCGATTTTAGTGATGCCACACCTCAGATTGTTGCATTATTTGGAGCGGGACAGGATATTACAGTCACGTATTACGAAAATGAGGCAGATGCCTTAGCGGAGCAAAATGCCATACCAGACATTTCTAATCATAGGAATGACGCTTCACCATTTACTCAAAATATTTATGTGCGTGTCGATAATAATACGGATAACTCCTGTACTGGTTTAGGCCATCATATCACGTTGACAACCATAAACCCAACTCCAAACTTAGACCCCGATGATTTAATGTTATGTGATGATATAACCATTGGAGACTTACAAGAGGTTTTTGACCTCACCGTTAATGAAACTTATATTTTTAATGGTGATCCGGACGTTTTTGCGACCTACTACCTTACAGCTAATGATGCTGAAATGGGAGCGAATATGATTCCGAACCCTACTGCATATACAAATACCAATCCTACAGAAACGATTTATGTTAGAGTAGAAAATTCAAATTCTGGTTGTTATGCGAGGGTAGAATTCGATATTACCGTCTACCCATTGCCAGATGATAGTGTTACGGTAACAGATTTCCCGGTATGCGAAAACAATACAGATTTTGTCTTTCCTTTTGATCTGGAGTCAAAAACTACGGAAATTCTAAATGGTCAAGACCCAAATCAATTTACGGTGACGTATCACGACAGTCAACAAGATGCGGATGATGTAGTGGATGCTTTGGCAAGTCCATATAATAATACCTCTAACCCACAACAAATTTTTGTAGCCATTACCAATATTACCACAGGGTGTTCTGTAAGTACATTGAATTTTAATATTGAAGTCATTGAAGGTGCGGAAGCTAATAGTGATGGTGAACCTTTGATTTATGAAATTTGTGATAATGTTGGGGATAATGACGGTTTTGGGCAGTTCGATCTTACGACTCAAGATGCTGAAGTCTTGGATGGACAAGACCCAATGGCGTTTACATTGACCTATCACGATAGTATGGATGACGCTTTAAATAATGTAGAGCCACTCCCAACGCTATACGAGAATACTTCCGTAAACGGAAACCCAGCAAATCCACAGGTGATTTATGCCCGTGTTAGTAATAACTTAGATCCAGATGCTTGTTTTGAAATAGCAGAAGTTACGCTTCAGGTTAATTTACAACCGATATTTGATATAGATGATAGATACGTCCTTTGTCGAAATGTAAACGGCTCGGAAGTCGTTGATGTGCCCCCAGTGATTGACACCCAATTGTCGGATGCTGATTATTCGTTTGAATGGAGTCTCAACGGAACAGTAATTCCAACGGAAACAAGTTCGAGTTTAATTCCGACACAAGGAGGAACCTATAGTGTCGTTGTTACAGATACAAGTACATCTACAGTGACGATGTGTTCTAGTACAGATAGTACAGAGGTGATAGAAAGTGAGCCTCCAATAGTAACTGCTGAAGTGACCTCCAATGCATTTTCTGGAAACAATAGGATTGAAGCGACAGCGACTGGCAGTAGTACTTATGAGTTTAGTTTAGATAATGGGCCTTGGCAAGATAATGGTTCCTTTGAGGATGTGTCAGCAGGAGAGCATGTAGTGTTGGCAAGAGATATTAATGGTTGCGGTATTGGTACAACAACCGTTTTGGTTATTGATTACCCAAAATACTTTACTCCTAATGGCGATGGTAATCACGAAAGTTGGAACATTGTAGGTATTGATACTCAACCTTTAGCGAAGGTTTATATTTTTGACCGCTACGGGAAGCTATTAAAGCAGTTAGATCCTCAAGGTCCTGGATGGGATGGTACTTACAGAGGCAATTTGATGCCGACTAGCGATTATTGGTTTAAGGTAGAATACGACGAACCGAGAACTGGTGAGCGTAAAGAATTTACAGCGCATTTTAGTTTAAAGCGATAACTAAATCTTAAATGACTACTTTAGTTGTTATAGTGTAGATATTCGTAACTCGCCCGACTTAGTTATTGGGTGGGTATGTATATCCAATTGTTGTGCTTCATCATCAGAAACCGCTAACCAATGATAAAATTCTTCAGACACATTAGACAAAACTTGCTTATGGAAAACAAAACTGGAAAGTATTTTAAATATGCTGTTGGAGAAATCCTTCTTGTTGTAATTGGAATTTTAATTGCGCTTCAAATCAATAATTGGAATGAAAACAGAAAGAATAGCAATAAAGAGACTGCAATTTTGTCAAATATTCATAAAGAATTTAAGCAGAATAAAAAACAGTTAGATTCTGTTGTTAAACAACATCAGCATGTTTATAGTAATTGTGCTAAAATAATGAGTTTGTTTCCTATAACTGCTAAACCACCTTCGTCGACCTTAGATTCATTAAGTTACCAATTGTTTTGGTCTTATGGAGGAGTTACTTTTAATCCCTCTCAAACAAGTATTAATGCACTTTCTAGTACTTCAACTTTTGATATCATTAAGAATGACACCTTAAAAGATTTACTAATTTCTTGGAATGATTTAATTGAAGATTATCAAGAGGAGGAATTACGAGCAAGACATTATATGATTGATCAATACGATCCTTACATGGCAAAACATTTTGATTTTAAATTTAATTTTAAAGATAAACGGAATGATTTTAAAGCGCTGCAAACGTTACAGTTTGAGTATCTAGTAAAAAATAATCATTTACTTATGGAAGACATACTTATTAAATCTGGAGAGTTACAAAAAGTTCAAAAAACTATAAAAACAATTATTGCACTCACTAAACCAAAATAAAATAACGAAAGCACAACAACGTGTATAGTTCATGTCGTTTAAAGATTGTTCGGGAAATTCTGCCGAATTTCTATTGCGTTCGTCCTTTTTTGGTAACTTAGTTCTCCAACGCCACGAAACCATACACGAACACGTTGCATGCCATTTAAACAGAAGACAATGAAAAAAAGATTATTTGGATTTATAATATTGCTATTATTATCAATTAATAGTTTTGCTCAATCTGACATTGAAAATCTCGTAAAAGAAGGAATTCAATATCACGACAATAGAGAGTATGATAAAGCAATCGAAACTTACAAAAGAGCTTTGAAAATAGCCCCTAATTCTACATTAGTAAATTATGAGATTGCTCTGAGCTATTTTTCAAAGGGGGACTATAAAGAGGCTGTTAAGTATTCAGATGTTGTTTTAAAGCAGGATAAGGATTTATTGCTTCAAGCTTATATGACAAAAGGTTCGGCTCTAGATATGCTTGGTAAAACCAAAGAATCAATAAAGCTGTTTAATAAAGCAATTAAAAAAACAGAAGGGCATTATTTACTCTACTACAACTTGGGACTGAACTATTACAAAATAAGCGATTTGGAAAACGCAGAAGACAATATCATAAAGGCAATTGAACTAAACCCAAATCATTCAAGTAGTCATTTAATCTTAGCAAGCATTCATAATCAAAAAGGAAATTCAGTCCAAACTTTACTTTCTTCGCATTATTTTCTCTTCTTAGAACCAAACTCGCAAAGGTCATTAGATGCTTATTCAATACTACAGAAAAACTTTGGTGGAAATGTTTCAAAAGACAAAGAAAAGCCTAATACAATAAACATTTTACTTTCACCAAACAACGATAGCCAATTTGGAGCAGCAGAATTAATGGTTTCAATGCTTGAGGCTTCAAAATCTTTAGAAGAAAATGAAGGTAAAAGTGATGATGAGATGTTTGTCGAAAATACTGAGAAGTTTTTTAAAGTCCTTGGAGAGTTGAAAAAGAAGAAGAATAAAGAAATTTGGTGGACTTTTTATACTACATTTTTCTATGACTTGGCTAAAAGCGAACATTTAGAAACATACTGTAAGTACATTACACAAATTGGCAATGAGAATTCTAAAAATTGGATTGCGGAAAATACTGATGCTTTGAATAAATTTGATGAATGGCTGAAAAACAATTAAAAAAAAGTATGCAACAATGGCTATAAGTAATTGCTTGTTTTCGTCTACTCTTGAAATTCCTGCAGGAATTTCCAACTTGGCATGTACTTGTAAAGTTAAGTGCTAAACCACACAACAGTTCTTATAACAAGTGTTGTATGTAATTTGCTAACCAAAGAAACTGAATGGAAAACGTAATTGGAGCAATTATATTTTTGATAGTTGGTGGAGGATTTTTATACTCAGGATTTTATATTTGGAATTCAAACCGTAGAATACAAGCAGGCGGAATTAGAACAATAGCTAAAATAATTGGCTTCAAAGAAGAGCGGAGCAAGGATGCTGATGGATATTCACAAGTTTACCACTTTTCGATTGTAAAATTTACGGACAATAACGGAATTGAAAGGATTCAAAAATTGAATACAAGTGCAGACCCAAAACGGATTAATCAACCGATTCAAATAATTTACTTGAAAAAAGATAACGAATACGAAATAATAGTAAATAGTGAATTTTGGAAAACATACTTTCCAATGATTTTTGTAATCGGAGGCTTGTTATTTTCTGGAATCGGAATAATACGGTTGATAAGTAAAATATGAATAAAAAACTACCTATGCTATGTTGTATAAAAACAATTATAGCATATTCGACTAAGTCCGAATTCACTCGGAATTGCTACCGTCGGTCCCTACCGAAATATTGTTTAATTTTAAGCCATAACTGACAGTTATACTAACCCGTTGTGCTTCATTATCAGGAACCGCTAACCAATGATAAAATTCTTTAGAAAAATTCGCCAAAACTTGCTTATGGAAAATAAAACTGGAAAGTATTTTAAATATGCCATTGGAGAGATTGTTCTTGTTGTAATTGGAATTTTAATTGCACTTCAAATAAATACTTGGAATCAGAATAGACAATTAAGATTGTCGGAATTAGAAACTCTATCTGAAATACAAGTAGCGCTTAAGCAAGATGTAACTGTTTTATCAACAAACTTAAATAGTTTAGAAACTAAAATACTACAAAGCAGAGAGCTGATATTACATATTGAAAACAAGTTACCCTATGCTAAAAAACTAGATCGTTTATTCATGAATGTCTATTATAACAGAGGGTACAGAACTTTTAACAACTCGGGTTTTGAACTTTTAAAAGAAAGAGGTTTTGATATCATTCTAAATACCGAATTAAGAAAACGAATTACAAAACATTATACGACGGATTTATCAGATATAAATGGTATTCTTATCAGACTTGAACAAATAAGTTTGATTCGAGCGGAAGATGTATATAACAACTTCAAAGTTTATAATAATTCAGAAGGCAGTGGTGTAATGAAAGCATATGATTATGAACAGCTAATTAATGACCCAAAAATTTTAGGACCATTCTATCAATTTGAGCTTTTGAATTTACACTACGAACGAGTCTTAAAAGGTTTCAAAGAAAAAACTGAAGAAGTTCTAAATATGGTTAACACTGAATTAGCAGAACGTAAAAAATAACGAAAGCACAACACCGTATATAGTCCATTGCTGGCGCTTGCTCCTTTTTTATTACCTTTCTAAATTATAAATAACTCGCTGCGCTTGGTAACGATGCCATATACCAGCCCGTTGTGCTTCATTACCACTAACCGCTAACCAATGATAAAATTCTTTAGAAAAATTAGACAAAGACTACTCTCTGAAAATAAATTTAGTAAGTATTTGATTTATGCCATTGGAGAAATTGTGCTCGTCGTATTTGGAATTCTTATTGCATTGCAGATTAATAACTGGAATCAAACTCGAATTAATAAAATTATTGAAATAGAAACTTTAGACAATTTAAGACAAGACTTAGGTTCAGCTTTGACTCAGCTAGATATCAAAATTGAACAAAATTATTTAAATAGGACTTCAGATTCTATAGCCTTGGCGATTATCCATAGTAAAACTGTTGTCTCAACGGATAGTATTTTTAAACTTTTACTTTCACATATTTTCACGCCAACTTTTGATCCAGAATTAGGAACGCTAACAGAAATTTTGAATACTGGCAAAATGGAAATTATAAGGAGCGAACCACTTAGAAATCATATCTCTTCTTGGAACAAGTATATGGATGAACTAGATGAAATAGATAATCGATTGATATTTCTAGATGATAACATTAAAACACCTTTGTATTCTAAGTATTTACCCTATCGCAATTCTTTAAATTATGTTATTAATCCAAATACCAATGACGTTTTTAAAAGTGGATTTGGCGAATCAAATTTTCAAACAGACATAGAATCATTTTTTTATACTCTAGAAGTTGAGAATATGCTTAGTAATTATTATTTCTACGGAACTGTTCAGGAAATTAGATTGAATGATGTTAAAAATAAAATGACTGATATGATTGCTTTAATAGACAAAGAATTAAAAACTGTAAATTAAATAACGAAACCATAGCCAGAATCGTTGTGCTTTATTATAACCAACCATTAACCAATGATAAAATTCTTTAGAAAAATTAGACAAAGACTACTCTCTGAAAATAAATTCAGCAAGTATCTGATTTATGCAATTGGAGAGATTGTACTGGTTATGATTGGTATTTTATTAGCTCTTCAAGTGAATAATTGGAATGAAGCAAGAATTGAAAAGAATCTCACGGATGACATAATCCTTAATTATATAAAAGATCTAAGAAACAATGCTGCCTATTTAGAGCGTAGAAAACTGACAATGGAAAAAGATTTAAAATTTATAAATCAAATAACGGAACGATTGCAATCTTCGGTCTTATTATCTGATACACTTAAAAAAATAGCATTAAACGACTTTTCACCAATTTACTATGCATTCACGGAATTAAAGAATGATACGTACATCTCACTAGTTTCGAACAATCAATTGAGATTAATACCAGACAATCTTTCTACCCAGATGATCAATATAAATTTCAGAATGAACGATTTAACAAAAACACAGGAAAGTGTTGGTGAGTTTTACAGACACAATCTGAGTGAATACTCATTTCAATATCCTATGCCTATAGACATTTCCTTGTATTCAAATAAAGAAAATGAATTATTATGGGAGAGTTTCGACAAGAATAAATTAATGCTTGCTTTTCAAGGTGTTGTGTTTACGAAAAAAGCAGGATATACAAGTATGTTGCCTAGAGCAGACTCCCTTTTGGTTAAAATTGATGCAGTTATAGCTGATATTGAGAGTTCTTTTCCTCATACAATAAACTAAATGCTAAGCTGTTTCAATCACTTATTAAAGCAAAATAGGAATTAAAATAACGAAAGCACAACATTGTAAAACCAACCACCAACCAATGATAAAATTCTTTAGAAAAATTAGACAAAGACTACTCTCTGAAAATAAATTCAGCAAGTATCTGATTTATGCAATTGGAGAAATAATTTTGGTCGTTATTGGAATTTTAATTGCTCTGCAAATAAATAATTGGAATACTGATAAGATTAACCAAAGCGAATCAAATGAATTTAACCAAAGACTATTAAATGAATTTGTCGGAAATCTTGATTTAGCAAATACAAAAATTGACAAAATAGAAAGTATGATAAATAGTTCAAAGGGTATCCTAGAATTGTTTAATAAAACACCCACTGATAGCAACTCAAGAACATTGGATAGTTTACTAGCTATAGCTATGGAAGGCGTAAAGGTTGAATTTAGGACTGGAACTTTAAACGAAGGACTTAACACAGGAAAAGTTGCATTAATTGAGTCTGAATTATTAAAAAACAAAATTTACGGATTGACTTCAAATATTGATTATGTCAGAGAGTGGGACAAAACTTATTCCGGCTACCTTTCTAATATTTTAATGCCATTCTTGTACAAGAATTTTAATTTTAGAAATATGGATAATGCCTTTTCAAAATATTCTACTGGTGAATCGAAATTTAAAAACAATCGTCATAAAGCTCTATTAGATAACGAAGAATTCGAAAATCTCATCGGCAACCATTATTTTCAATCAAATTCTCAATTGGAGTTTCATACCAACTTGAAAAACGAAATAGAAGAAATAAAAAAGTTAATAGAAATAGAATTAAAAAAATAACGAAAGCCTGCCTACCGCAGGCAGGCACAACAAAGTACTGTGGTAAAAACCATTAAAACGGCTTATATATAATACCGTTATAGTTAATTGAAGGAAAAAGGCTTTAGATGAGCTGAGAATTAAAAGAACTATTACTTGAGCTATTAAAATTTAAACCTATGCTAACCGATATTATTCCAAAATTACCAATGCGTAATAAGTCTGTCACAAGAGATTATTATGTCAATCAATTAGGTTTTGAAGAAATAGGAGACTATGAAGATTATTTAATGATTAAAAAGGAGAGCATAGAAATTCACTTCTTTGCATTTAAGGCACTTAAGCCTAAAAAAAATTATGGTCAAGTTTATATTAGAACTGACAATATTGATGATTTCTATCACTCATTGCTAGATAATAACATTAAGATTCACCCTAATGGAAAGTTAGAAACAAAGCATTGGGGACAAAAGGAATTTTCAATTCTCGACCCAGATACTAATCTCTTAACGTTTGGGCAAAGTATATAAAATAATAATCCACTAAGAGGTTATTGAGATTCTTCGTTACACTCAGAATGACACCTAATAAAAAAGCCCTGCATTTCGGAGATTCCAATTTTTTCAGAATTAAAATTAACGGTAAAGATGACTCAATATTTCAATATGAGACATTGTATTGTGTGCACGTGTTGTGATGAATAATTTTTTTGTCATAAATTTAAAGACAAGGCTATCCATGCAGACGATGTTTAAGAACAAAATTATAAAAGGCTTACCAGCCAGTGGTTTCTTTTCGGGTGACGGAAGACGTTTTATCGTATTTTCTATACTATTTGTTTTTATAGCTCTATTTGAGTTGGGTCAGGATTATATAAGTGCTGTAATCAATAAGACTTCAATAGTCTTTATTGAATCTCTAGCTTATAAATTATTTTGGCCATTATTTATTCCTTTTGCCTTGATGCTTGATTACTGTATAAAGAAAGCGAATACATATTTTAAAGGAATAATATATACGATCAGTATTGTATTTCTGGTAATTATTATCACTATTACCCATTTGATTGCTTTTTCATGCATTCTTGCCATCATTTCGAGGGTTGTCCATGAAAACCCTGTGACGCTCATGAATCTGATAACCGAAAAATTATCCACACGCCTTTACATAGCCTTTTCAATCTACCTTGCTCTGGTTGTTTTATTCTTATTTTACTGGAGAAGAAAATCCCAAGATGGAATTCACTCCAAAACACCTATAAAAACGATTACTATAAAAAATCGTAAAGACTATAGTGTTGTGGATGTTACCGACATTAAATGGATTACTTCTGATGGAGCATACCTCGATATCCATACCAATAATAAAAAGTATGTTCTAAAGGATAGCTTAAAAAGCATTATAACGAAACTCCCTAAAAATTTTAAACGCATTCATAGATCGACGATTGTAAATAGTGACAGAATCAAAAAATTAAAATCCAGAGGCAATGGTGATTATGATATTATTTTGGATGATAACCAGGAGTTAAGGCTCAGTAGAAATTATACAAAAGGCCTCAAAGGAAATCTGCTCTAGTCCTTTACTCATATTATACTATGTATAACTCAGCTTGTGTATTTCGCTACGCCAACGGGCACTAGATTTAGTACATTTGAAATTGAACTAGAGTCATTTACCGTTTAAAAATTTATATTATGCGTTTATTTAAAGTTTTTTTTCTTTCATTCCTTTTGTTTGGTCATTTCAGTTGTGCGCAAAATCAGAAAACAGATAGTAAAAAGATAAGGCTAGTCGGTGGGCCTTGTGAAGGATGTGAAGCCGTGCTTGGCTATGGGGAACGTAAACTAACAGCAACCGATACCTTGCCCGAATTTAAAGAAACTGAGCCTAAGATTAAGATCACTGGTACCATTTATGAAGCCGATGGCAAGACACCTGCAGAGGGCGTGGTTCTTTTTGTTCATCATACCAATAGGGATGGAGTGTACCCAAAGCGAGGAGATGAAAAAGACTGGGCAAAAGAGTATGGCTATTTACATGGCTGGATAAAGACTGGAAAGGACGGAACGTATACGTTCTACACATTTAAGCCCGCTCGTTATGGTGGCCTACCAGCTCATATTCACCCGATTATACTTGAGCCTAATGGCAAGTATTATTGGCTTGGCAGCTTTCTTTTTGATGACGACCCAGAGCTTACTGATGAGGACAGAAATGCAACAAGACCCAGAGGGGGAAGCAATGGTATTCTTTCATTAAAAAAAGAAAATGGGATTATGGTGGGGCGTAGAGATTTTATCCTTGGTAAAAATGTGCCTGGTCATGACTAATGCCCATCATTCATAAAAAAAGACTAAACACAAAAAAAGCCCCGCATTGCGAGGCTTTTATATATTATAACAAGTTCAATTTTAATTATTCATAGAAATTAAAAACTCTTCATTATTTTTTGTTTGCTTAAATCTATCGTTGATAAATTCCATAGCTTCTACAGGATTCATGTCGGCTAAATACTTTCGCATAATCCACATACGCTGAATCGTATTTTCATCTAATAACAGATCATCACGTCTTGTACTTGAAGAGGTAAGGTCAATGGCAGGGAAAATTCTACGATTAGATATTTTACGATCTAATTGCAGCTCCATGTTACCTGTTCCTTTAAATTCTTCAAAAATAACTTCATCCATTTTTGAACCTGTTTCAGTCAACGCTGTTGCAATAATGGTTAAAGAACCACCATTTTCAATATTACGTGCTGCACCAAAGAAACGTTTTGGTTTGTGTAGAGCATTAGCATCAACACCACCAGATAATATCTTTCCAGATGCTGGTTGTACAGTGTTATACGCTCTTGCTAAACGCGTAATGGAATCTAGTAATATCACTACATCATGACCACATTCAACCAAACGCTTTGCTTTTTCTAAAACGATATTAGCAATTCTTACGTGCTCGTGAGCTTCCTTATCGAAGGTAGAAGCAATAACTTCGCCACGTACATTACGCTGCATGTCGGTTACCTCCTCTGGACGTTCATCAATCAATAAAATCATTTGATACACCTCTGGATGATTGGCTGCAATAGCATTTGCAACGTCCTTCAATAACATGGTTTTACCTGTTTTTGGTTGGGAAACAATCATGCCACGTTGCCCTTTTCCTATCGGTGAAAACAAGTCCATAATACGTGTAGAAATGGTACTTTGTCGTTCTGCAATATTAAATTTTTCTTTAGGGAAAAGCGGAGTTAAATGCTCAAAGGCTACACGGTCCCTCACCACTTGCGGGCTTTGACCGTTAATTTTACTCACTTTAATTAAAGGAAAATATTTCTCACCTTCCTTAGGAGGTCGTACATGACCTAAAACTGTATCACCAGTCTTTAATCCGAATAAACGAATTTGAGATTGCGATACATAAATATCATCAGGTGAAGACAGGTAATTGTAATCCGAAGATCTTAAAAACCCATAACCATCTTGCATAATATCTAAAACGCCTTCACTTTCTATAATGGCATCGAACTCATAATCTGGCTCACGGTAACGGTTTCTGTTATCCTTATTGCCGTTATTTTTTGGGTTATTAGAACGATTTGAGCGATTATCGCTTTTAGAATTACTACGCCCTCTGTTAGAACTCTTATTGTCGTTGCTCTGATTTTTATTAGAACTCTTATTATCGTTACCTTGGTTGTTATTACCCGAATCATTAGATTTTGATTCGTTCTTTGATTCGTTCTTTGAATCGTTCTTTGAATCATTAGATGATTTAGAACCTCTATTATCACTTTTAGAATCCTTTTTATCCTGATGACTCTTTTGGTTAGAGTTGGATTTTTGATGACTTGAATCCTTTCTTTGAGGGCGAGGTTTTTGCTGACGATTACTTGTGTTAGATGACTCTGACTTTGTTGAGTTATCGTCATTTTTTACAGCAGATTTAACCGCTTCTGGGTTAGCTGCTTGGTAATCTAGAATTTGATAAACTAAATCTAATTTTTTTTGAGTCCTGTATTTAGGTACTTTTAGTTGTTTTGCTATTTCCTGTAATTCAGGCAGTTTTTTAGCTTTTAACTGAGAAATTTCAAACATTATGTATGTGTAATATGAATTATATTGTTTACGATATTGATTCTTTCAAAAATTTCTAAAAATGAATTGACCAAAAAAAGAAATGTGTGAATTGAAATCGGAAGATGTAGTGTTGTAATTCGTTGATGAATACTTCACTACTGCAATAATACGATTTTTATTTTAAAAATAAGGGCATTATTTATAAGAAACTCTTAATTTTGTGCTTCGAAATTTAAGAACCTAATGATTCAACGTATACAAACCTTATATTTATTACTTGCAGTAGTGATTTCAGGTGTGCTTCCATTTGTTTTTTACTTATGGACAGATACTAATGGAAATGAGGTTTTTGCGCAGTCAATTTACTATATTTTGGGCTTGTTTTTGGGCTCAGCATTGTTGGCTCTAATTTCGATTTTTAGGTTTAAAAACAGAAAGTCCCAGTTTATTTTGGGACGACTCAACATCATATTAAACTTTGTTTTACTAGGAGTGTTCGTCTATCAATCTCTAAATTTATCTGGAGAGATTAACGTCTCTGAGAAAGGTATTGGGATGGTTCTTCCTATTTTTTCTATCGTGTGTTTGGTCTTAGCCAATAAGGCCATAAAAAAGGATGAAGATCTTGTAAAATCTGTAGATCGATTACGATAAACACCTAACATCTTAGTAGTATTAGTGCGAAAAACCCAGAGTGAAAACTTTGGGTTTTTTATTTCTTAAACTCAATCACTTCAAGGTTTTCGATTTTACCACCATCAACGGTAAATCGTAACATGGTACGTACTTTATGAAACCCATGTTTGCCAACTGCGCCAGGATTCATGTGTAGAAGGTTCAGTTTTTTATCTGGCATTACCTTTAATATATGAGAATGTCCGCAGATAAAAAGGCGTGGTGGATTTTGTTTTAGCTCATCACGAGTTCTATTGTTGTATTTGGGAGGATAACCGCCAATATGAGTGATCCAAACATCAACACCTTCACAAGTAAAGCGATTATGTTCTGGATATTCGTTTCTGATTGTAGCATTATCAATATTCCCGTATACAGCTCGTAAGGGTTTTAGTACTTTTATGGCATCTGTTACTTTTAAATCACCAATATCACCGGCATGCCAAACTTCATCCGCTTGCTTTACATATTTTAAAATATCAGCGTCAATGTAACTATGAGTATCGGAAAGAAGTAGGATTTTTTTCATATTAAATGCAGAAAAGCTTAAAGAGATAATAGAGTGAAAACCTCAATTTTTTGTTAAGATTAATGCCTTCGCAGGAATAAAATTATCTTTGTGACTTTGAAGGCAAAAGTAAAGGATTAACTTGAGATATTTTATTCAATTATCTTACAATGGGAAAGCATATCATGGTTGGCAGATTCAACCTAATGCGATTACTGTACAAGAAACTTTAGAAAAAGCGTTAACGACCTTATTGGGAGAAACAATTTCTATTGTTGGAGCAGGCCGTACGGACACAGGTGTGCACGCTAAAGAAATGTATGCTCATTTTGATAGTGCTAGCATGTTACAAACAGAACAGTTATGTTATAAACTAAATTCGCTGTTGCCAGTTGATATAGCTGTTAGGAAAATTTTTGAGGTAAATCCACAAGCTCATGCTCGTTTTGATGCACTTGAAAGGACTTATGAATACAGGATATCAACCGAAAAGAACGTCTTTAACCAAGATTTCACCTATAAACACCATTTGTCTTTGGATATGGCTAAAATGAATGAAGCTTGTAAGATTTTATTCGATTATAGAGATTTTCAATGCTTTTCAAAAAGTAATACTGATGTTAAGACGTATAATTGTATCATAAAAAGTGCTAATTGGGAGGTTTCTGGTGACGAATTGCTATTTACTATTTCCGCTGATCGTTTTTTAAGAAATATGGTAAGAGCAATAGTTGGGACAATGATTAATATTGGTTTGCATAAATTAGCAGTTGAGGATTTACATCATATTATAAAGTCTAAAGATAGAGGACAGGCAGGGTATTCTGTACCCGCTCAAGGACTTTATTTAACTAAAATAAAATATCCAGATACTATTTATCTGAAATAAGAAATGGCAAACAACACTAAAAAGATATTTGATGTGACCTTATTTAAAAGGTTATTGCATTACATACAACCCTATAAAGTCGTGTTTTATGGTTCTTTGTTATGTGTCATTGGTCTGGCGTTGTTCGGTGCATTGCGTCCTAAAGTGTTGCAACAAGCCATAGATACCCAAATTGCCCCCAAGGATTTTGAAGGCTTTTTGTTTTACATCTACATAATGTTAGGGCTGCTGGTCGCTGAGGTTATTAGCAACTTATTATTCATTTATTATGCCAGTTGGTTGGGGCAATCTGTGGTAAAGGACATTAGAGTAAAATTATTTAAGCACATGCTTAAATTCAAGATGACCTATTACGATAAATCTTCGGTTGGAGTATTGATAACAAGGGCTGTAACTGATATGGAGCGTATCGCTGATATTTTTGGCCAAGGTCTTTTCATGATTTTTAGTGATGTGATGAAAATGGCTGTAGTCGGTGGTTTTATGTTAGCGATGAACTGGAAACTCAGCTTAATTGTATTTACAGTTTTACCATTGGTCTTATACGCCACAAAGATTTTTCAGAAATATATGAAGCGTGCTTTTGAAGAAGTGCGTAACGAAGTGTCGAATCTAAACTCTTTTGTTCAGGAGCGGATAACGGGTATGAAAATATTGCAGCTATTTACGCGTGAATCTACGGAATACAAAAAATTCAAGGTTATCAATGAGCGCCATAAAAAAGGATGGCTCAAGACGGTTTGGTATAATTCTATTTTCTTTCCGATTGCAGAATTTTTGTCTTCTTTAACCATGGGAGCCATTATTTGGATTGGTGCCATAAACGTTGTAGGTCCAACACCAGATACAACTGTGGGTGATCTAATGGCGTTTATAATGTTTATACCGATGTTGTTTAGGCCGTTAAATCAAATAGCCAATAAGTTTAATACGCTTCAAATGGGTATGGTTGCTGCGGACCGTGTGTTTAAAGTTTTAGATACACAATCTCATATTGACGATTTGGGAACTAAGGAAGCCGATACTTTTAAAGGGAATATTCAGTTTGAGGATGTTCGATTTTCTTATGTCGCAGACGAAGAGGTGCTCAAAGGTATTTCGCTAGATATAAAATCTGGTGAAACAGTAGCAATAGTTGGAGCAACAGGTGCGGGGAAATCGACCATAATTAATTTACTTAATCGTTTTTATGACATCAATTCTGGTACTATAAAAATTGATGGCACAAATATTAAGGATTTAACCCTGAGTTCTTTGCGAAGCCAGATTGCTATTGTGCTACAAGATGTCTTCTTATTTGCTGATACCATACTCAAAAATATCACCTTAGATAATAAAGGGATTTCCGAAGCTGATGTTATTGAAGCTGCAAAAGCTATTGGGATTCACGATTTTATTATGAGCTTGCCAAATGGGTACCAATATAATGTTAAGGAGCGTGGTGTTATGCTATCCTCAGGGCAACGACAACTAATTTCATTTTTAAGAGCTTATGTCACTAACCCAAGTATTTTGGTTTTGGATGAAGCGACATCTTCAGTTGATTCATATTCAGAGCAGTTGATACAAGATGCGACTGATAAAATAACTAAAGGACGAACCTCTATTGTCATTGCGCACCGTTTAGCAACGATTCAGCAGGCTGATAAAATTATTGTTATGGATGCTGGTAAGATTGTAGAAACGGGAACACACCAAAGTCTACTTCAACACCAAGGTGGTTATTATAAAAACTTATACGAAGTTCAGTTTCTTAAGGCTGAAGCTGTCTAACTTATTTAACTTGTTTTGCTGCCTCTATAGCTTGTTTTTGAGCTTCAATCATACTATCTAAAACTCCTGTATATTTAGCAATTACAATAAAAAGTACTGTAAATAGTACACCTAGCACCAATAAGACGCCAAAGAATATTAGGGATCTGAGGATAAAATTCGGCCAATCTAAATTAAATATACGCTTAAGGCAATAGCCAGAATAAATGATTTGGAACACACCTAATATCATTGAAATTAGTCCAACGTCCAAACCACAGGCCGCACCTGCTATCATAATTATAACACCAAATATTGAGAGTTGCGCCAAGATGTACATAAAGACCACAAGGTGCTCAGTATAATTGTATCGAAACTTCTTTTCCCTAATAAATACTATACGAGAAATTAGGGCATAAAAAGGAACGTTTAGCATCATGGCTATGGATTGGTATTCTTGTATAAAATCAAAGATCCCTTTATTAATATCTTCTGTTCCTGGTTGAGAAATGGAAGAAAAGTCTAGTGCTTCAGGAAAGAATTTCTGCAATAAAAACATTTGGAGTCCGGATAATGTAATGGCTATTGCAAAAAAGCTGATAACATTGACGTATTTTTTTCTGGTTCCACTAATGTAAGATCTTATTACTGCTTCAGGTTTAGTGACCATTGCAATTATGGTCTGCACAAAGCGATTGTCATAATTAAGGAATTCCTCAGAAAAGTGACTTAATAAGTTGCCAAAGGTAAGTCTGTTTCTTATCACTCTGGCTCCGCAGTAGCTGCAATAATTGCTTTCGTGACCTATATCCTTCTTACAGTTTTTGCAGTTCATGATTAAACTAAATCTTTCTTTATTTTTTCAGACAGTTCTTCCATATCCTTAAACATCATAAACTCTCCATTTTTTATATAAGATAATTGACCAGTTTCCTCGCTTACAGCAAGAACTATGGCGTCCGTTTTTTCTGTTATCCCTATACCTGCCCTATGTCTAAGCCCAAAGCGTTCTGGAATGGTTTTTTCGTTACTTACAGGAAGAATAACTCGAGTGGCCTTTACAACGTTATTTTCAATGATGATGGCACCATCGTGCAAGGGACTGTTCTTAAAAAAGATGCTTTCAATAATAGGTTGTGACACCGCAATATCAGTTTCGTCACCAGTATTCATCAAAAAATCGAGATTGTTATTTCGTTCAATAACGATTAATGCGCCAGTTTTAGAAGCACCCATTGAAACACATGCGGATAAAATAGCATCGATATCAGTTGTGGTTTCAATATCACTTTTAAGAAAATTAAAACTTTTAAAAATTCGACGTTTGCCCCCAAGATTAGTAGAGCCTACCATAAGGAGAAATTTTCGAATTTCAGGTTGAAAGACAACAATTAAGGCGATAATCCCAACTTTCATAAAACCATCAAAAATACGATGTAGCATCTGCATATTGAGGTAATCGGTGAGTCGCCAAACGAAATAAATAACGAGGATGCCGATAAAAATATTGATAGCAACTGTGCCTTTAACCAGCTTGTAAATGTAATAGAGAAGAATGGCGACCAAGAACACATCGACAAAGTCAATAAATCTAAAATCCCAAAATTGAAAGTTTTCCAAGCCTTATGGTTTTTGCTAATTTAACAAATTAGAAGTAATATAGAAACACAAGACTATATATTCATTTGATTATAGAGCTTAACACATTCCATTGCTTCCTTAACATCATGCACTCTAAGTAGTGATGCTCCATTGTTTAGCGCCAACATATGTAAAGCAGTTGTGCCATTTAGTGCTTCAGAAGAATCAGAACCGAGAACTTTATAAATCATGGATTTTCTAGATATGCCTGCTAAAATCGGCTTGTCCACTATTTTTAATACGTTCAATTTTTTAAGTAGTTCGTAGTTTTGAGCTGTCGTTTTTGCAAAGCCAAACCCAGGATCAATAATAATATCTAGAATATGATGTTGTTTTGCTAATTGAATACGTTCTGAAAAATAGGAAATAATATCCTTAACAATATCGTCATAATCCGTTAGGGTTTGCATGGTCTTAGGATTCCCTCGCATGTGCATCATTACATAAGGCACTTTTAAGCTGCCTACAGTTTTTAGCATAAACTCATCTATTTGCCCTCCCGAAATATCGTTTATAATAGCAGCTCCTGCCTTTATACTTTCTGTGGCAACTTTACTTCTAAAGGTATCTATTGAAATAATGGTTTTGGGAAACTCTTTTAGAATCGCTTCAATTGCAGGAACAACCCTTTGCAATTCTTCTTGTTCAGAAACTTCATTCCCGCCAGGCCTAGAGCTATAACCACCAACATCAATAAATGAGGCGCCTTCTTTTAACATTTCTTCAACGTTATTAAGGATTGAAGAGTTTTCATTAAATCGACTGTTTTTATAAAACGAGTCAGGGGTTATATTTACTATACCCATCACTTTTGGAGACGATAAATCAATTAATTCCCCTTTGCAATTTATAGTCATCTATTTATTTCGAATTTTATAAGGCAATAAGTGTTTTAAACCTTGAAGTATTAATATATTTATGCGAAATTTACACAAATTTTACGCGATAATCGCAATTTAGATATATCAGGGAATACTTTAAATGTTATCAAATTCTGGGCCAGGCGCCTTAATGGTAACCAAAGAGAAGTTTATTTTTAATTATGCAAAATACCTCTAAACAATACGATGCTGTTGTTGATAAATGCAGATCACTTTTTATAAAAAAAATGTCAGATTATGGCAGTGCGTGGCGTATTTTAAGACTGCCGTCATTGACGGATCAAATTTTTATTAAAGCACAGCGAATAAGAGGCTTACAGCAAAACACTGAGCAAAAAATTGACGAAGGTCAGGAGAGTGAATTTATTGGAATAGTGAATTATTGTGTTATGGCACTCGTTCAAATTGATAGGGGAGTCGTTGAGCAACCAGATCTTACTACAGATGAAGCAACTCATTTGTATGATGAAAAAGTAGCATTAACCAAGCAATTAATGCTAAATAAAAATCACGATTACGGAGAAGCATGGAGAGATATGCGAGTAAGCTCTTTGACTGATCTAATTTTACAGAAATTGTTAAGGGTGAAGCAAATTGAAGATAATGCCGGTAAAACCATTGTGAGTGAAGGTATAGATGCCAATTACCAAGACATGATCAATTATGCGATTTTTGCAATGATTCATTTAAGTGAAGTAGAATAATTTTAAAGTATAGAAGAAATGGTCACTGAGGTTCTCGAAGTGACTAATGGATAAATATAAGGGTTACTGAGGCTCTCGAAGTGACTTTATAATTAAAAATAAAACGTGGCTTCGAGAGCCTCAGCCACCAGCGCATTATGAAATATTTAGTTAGTATCAGTAGAATTCTTGTAGGAGTGCTATTCATCATTTCAGGATGGATAAAACTTAATGATCCGCTAGGGTTTTCTTATAAATTGCAAGAGTATTTTGGTGCGGATGTGTTGAATCTTCCTTTTTTAGAACCTTACGCATTAGGGATATCAATTTTAGTGGTAGTATTTGAGGTTGTGCTTGGAGTGTTTTTATTGATTGGCTATAAAAGAAAGTTTACAATCTGGAGCTTGCTCTTAATGATTGTTTTCTTTACGTTCTTAACCTTTTACTCAGCTTATTTCGATAAAGTAAAAGACTGCGGGTGTTTTGGCGATGCTTTAAAGTTGACTCCTTGGGAAAGCTTTACTAAGGATGTTGTTTTATTAGTATTGATATTAATTCTTTTTGTAGGTAAAAAATACATCAACCCTATATTCTCAAAGTTGCCTAATACTATTATTGCTCTCATGGCCTTTTTAGTATCACTTTATATAGGATATGATGTGCTAATGCATTTGCCACATGTGGACTTTAGGGCATATAAAGTTGGAAATAACATTCAAGAACAAATGGCAACTCCACCAGATGCCGCACGTCCTGTTGTAGAATATACTTGGAATTATAAATTGAATGGCGAAGAGAAGACATTCATAGATAATGGTCGTGGCCCTTCAGAATATGATGAAATCATTAATGTTGAAACAAAACAAATAGATGAAGGCTATATTCCTCCTATTCAAGATTTTACTATAGAGTCTGCTGATGAGGATTTAACCTCGTACTTTTTAGAAAAAGATAATTTGGTCATTGTAGCGATGTATAATATAGCAAGTTCTGAGCCTGATGGCTTGGCAAAATTAAAGTCTTTTACGGATAAAGCGATTAATAAAGGTTATACAGTGATAGGTTTATCAGCATCAGGAGAAACTGCCAAACAACAACTAAAAGAGCAGTTTAAGCTCAATTTTGATATTTATTTGTGTGATGAAAAGGTCGTAAAGACTATAGTGCGAGCCAACCCTGGAATTGTTATTCTTAATAGTGGTACTGTTGTGGATAAGGCACATTGGAATGATATTGAAGACATTGAACTATAGCTAGTGTTCCGTTATCTCCTAAATAAAATTTTCTATGCAGGCTTAACGCTTCTGGGAGTAGTAACGGTCATTTTCTTTTTATTTACGGTGTTGCCGGGTGACCCCGCAAAAATGATGTTAGGGCAAAATCAAACTGCCGAACAAGTTGAAGCCGTTAAAAAGAAGTATGGTTTTGATAAACCTTTGAGCACACAATATTTTTACTATTTAAACGATCTTTCGTTCGTTTCTTTCCACTCAACACAGTCAGAAGATTATACCTATTTGGATGAAAATAAGTATGACGCTTTAAAACTATTTTCAATAGGTGAAACTAATCTAGCCCTTAAATGGCCATATTTACGCGAATCCTTTGCAAAGCAAGGTAAAAAAGTAAGTCAAGTCATCGGCGAGACTCTACCTAACACTTTTGTGTTAGCTATTGCGGCGATAATTATTGCCATTATTTTAGGTTTAATTCTTGGTGTGATTTCGGCATTGAAACAAGACACCTGGCTCGATAAGAGTATTCAAGTATTGAGTACTTTGGGGATGAGTGTACCATCTTTTTTTAGCGCCATCCTTTTTGCATGGGTTTTCGGATATGTTCTACATAGATACACTAATTTAGAAATGACAGGAAGCCTCTATGAACTCGATGACTTTGGTGAACGGATGACCATACAATGGAAAAACCTAATATTGCCAGCCATAGTCCTAGGCATAAGACCTCTAGCTGTTGTTATTCAACTCATGCGTAATTCTTTGCTAGAAGTTATGAGTCAAGATTATATTAGAACCGCAAGAGCTAAAGGATTAAGCGAATTCAATGTTATAAAAAGGCATGCCGTAAAAAACGCTTTAAACCCTGTGGTGACAGCAATTTCTGGCTGGTTTGCTTCCATGTTGGCTGGTGCCGTTTTTGTGGAATATATCTTTGGCTGGAATGGCCTCGGAAAAGAAATTGTTAATGCCTTAAACACACTCGATCTGCCAGTAATTATGGGCTCTGTTTTGTTAATAGCCGTCATTTTCATTACTATCAATATTTTGGTAGATGTTATTTATGCGTGGCTAGACCCAAGAGTGAAGTTAAGTTAAAGAGCCGTTGTGTTTATCGTTTAGAACTTCCTCTTTATAATAGTATCTTTGTATTTTAAATTAGTGCACAAAATCATATCTAAAAATTATCATGAGAAAACATATCGTAGCAGGAAATTGGAAGATGAATAATAATCTTTCGGAAACACAATCTTTAATAACAGATCTTAAAAATCAGAATAAAACCTCTGATGCGGAAGTAATGATTGCTCCGTCCTTTACCAATTTATGGCATGCCAATGAGTCTTTGCGAACTACCGAAATTGAAGTTGTTGCCCAAAACATGCATTTTTCTGAAAGTGGAGCTTATACAGGAGAAGTAAGTCCAGAGATGCTAAAAAGCCTAGGGATTACTACTGTTATTTTAGGTCATAGTGAGCGTCGTGCCTATTACAATGAAACTGACGAATCACTTGCCAGAAAGGTGGATGCAGCATTAAAGCACGATATGAGAGTGATTTTCTGTTTTGGGGAGGAATTAAGTGACCGAAAAGCGAATAATCAAGAAGCAGTTGTTGAAAGCCAAATTAAAAACGCATTATTTCATTTAGAAGCAGATGCTTTCAAAAATATCGTTTTGGCTTATGAGCCCGTATGGGCTATTGGCACAGGCGAAACTGCAAGTCCAGAACAAGCACAGGAAATGCACGCGTTTATTAGAAAGACGCTTGAGGACAAATATGGTTCTGAAACAGCTGAGAATGTGTCTATTTTATATGGTGGTAGTGTAAAACCAAATAACGCCGAAGAAATATTTTCAAAGCCAGATGTTGATGGAGGACTAATAGGTGGCGCGTCATTAAAGGCCGAAGATTTCTATGCTATCGTTAATGCGTTTTAATTATTGATTTGTCATTCCGAATGAGGAATGAAGAGGAATCTTGTACATTGAGATGCGATTTGCTAATCCTAACGATTCCATCATTTTTAATTAAAAGCAAAATCAAATATTCAATATGTCCGACAACATTTATATAGGTTACACATTTAATGTTCAACCATTACAACCGGCCGTTGAAATATTAATAGCCGAATTAGGATATGCAGGTTTTGAGAGTTTTGTTGAAACCGATGATGGAGTAGTGGCTTATATTCAAAAAAGTGAATGGACTTCAAGTGTATTGGATGACATACACATTTTAAACTCTGATGAGTTTAACATTTCATATTCTTATGAAGAAATAGCCCAAACAAACTGGAATGCGGAGTGGGAGAAGAACTTTAACCCTATTGTCGTTGATGACCTCTGTACAGTGAGAGCTCCATTCCATGAGGCTCCTAATACAAAATACGATTTGGTTATTGAGCCCAAAATGAGCTTTGGTACTGGTCATCACGAAACCACCCACATGATGATTCAACATATCTTAAACAATGATTTTAAGGGTAAATCCGTTTTAGATATGGGCTGTGGAACTGGCGTACTAGCAATTTTAGCAAAAAAAATAGGTGCAAAAAGTGTTGAAGCCATTGATATAGACAACTGGTGCTATTTAAATAGTATTGAAAATGCTGAACGTAATAATTGTAAAGACATTTCAGTTTATGAAGGTGACGTTGCATTACTGAAAGGAAAAAAATACGATACAATTATTGCCAATATTAATAGAAATATTCTCTTAAAGGATATTGCTACCTATACTGATTGTTTGAACTCAAAAGGGGAATTATATCTAAGCGGTTTCTATGAAGAAGACATCCCGATGATTGAAAATGAGTGTAATAGAAATATGTTAAAATTGAAGGAAACCCTTAAAAGAGGGCAGTGGGTTTCATTAAAATTTATAAATTAGTGCTGTTATGAGTACCAGAGAAAAACAATCCGAAGAATTACTTCTCGAAGAAGACGTAATTAAACAGAATGAAATTGTGCTGTTCAATGATGATGTTAATACCTTTGATCATGTCATTGATACTCTTATTTATGCTTGTGATCATACGCCAGAACAAGCCGAGCAGTGTTCTATTCTTGTGCATTACAAAGGCAAGTGTACTGTTAAAACAGGAGCTTATGAAGATTTAGAGCCAAGATGTTCTAAACTGTTACAAGCAGGTCTTAGTGCAGAAATAGTTTAATTATCTTTTACCTTGCAGGTACTTTTACCTAAAGCTAAATAAAGTGGACAAAGGTTAAAGAAACTTGTCACCACCAATATCCCAGCAATGGCTAACAAAATAATTGCCAATGTGCCCTCGATAATTTCTAAATAAGATAGAATAACAATTATCCCAGCTAATAGCAGTCTTATAAATTTATCCGTACTTCCTATATTTTTAGTCATAATCCATTCTTTATAAAGTTGATGGGCACACAAATTCAGATGTTGGTAAATCCGTTTTCTTTATAGCGCCAAAACCACCAGCAACATCGATCAGATTCTCAAAACCTCTAGCCTTTAGAATTGATGCTGCGATAACAGATCGATATCCACCTGCACAATGAATGTGATAGGTTTTATCTTTATTTATCTCATTCATATTATCGTTTATAAAGTCTAGAGCAAAATGCTGGGCATTTTCTAAGTGCATGGATTTATATTCACCATCTTTTCTGACATCTAAAATATTTACATCACTTTTTTTAACTGCTTCTGCAAACGTTTCTGCAGATATAGATTCTAGTGATTCTGTTTCTCTGCCTGAAGCTTTCCAAGCTTCGATGCCACCTTCTAAATACCCTAATGTATTGTCGTAGCCAACACGAGATAGACGAGTCACAGCTTCTTGGGATTTTCCTTCAGGAACAACTAAAATTATAGGTTGCTCCAAATCTGTAATTAAAGCCCCAACCCACGGTGCAAATTGACCATTAAGACCAATAAAAATAGAATTTGGAATATGGTCTTTGACAAAATCGAATTGAGTTCTTACATCCAAGACTAAAGCCGACTCATAATTAGCCATAGCCTCAAAAGCATCTGGTTGCAAGGGCACGTTTCCTTTTTTAAGAACAACATCAAAATCACTATATCCTTGTTTGTTGAGCATTGCATTTTTAGCGAAATATTGAGGTGGTGGCGCTATACCGGTTAATACTTCTTTTATGAACTCGTCCTTTGTCATATCTGCCCTTAGCGCATAATTTGTTTTTTTCTGTTCACCTAAAACTCCAACAGTTTCTTTACTCAGGTTTTTACCACAAGCAGAACCAGCACCATGAGCAGGATATACAATAACATCATCTGCCAATGGCATTATTTTATTTCTGAGGGAATTATACAACATGCCTGCTAAATCTTCACTAGTTAAATCAGATTTAATAGCTAAATCAGGTCTTCCTACATCACCTAAAAATAAAGTATCACCAGTAAAGATAGCATGGTCTTTGCCGTTTTCGTCTTTCAATAAATATGTGGTAGATTCTAAGGTGTGTCCTGGTGTGTGAAGTGCTTTTATGGTGAGCTTTCCTAATTTAAATTCTTCATTATCCTTAGCAGAATAAATGTCGTAAGCTGTATCTGCACCAGGGCCATAAACTATAGTGGCACCAGTTTTTTTAGCTAAATCTACATGTCCTGAAACAAAATCAGCATGAAAATGGGTTTCAAAAATGTATTTGATTTTTGCATTATTCGATTTTGCTTCATCAATATATTGCTGCACCTCTCTAAGAGGATCTATAATAGCAACTTCTCCTTCAGACTCTATATAATATGCTCCTTGTGCTAAACATCCGGTGTATAATTGTTCAATCTTCATAATCATAAAATTTAATAGTCAAATTTACGAAAGTTGATTCGTTTTTAGTGTAACCAAAATCACATTCAAAAGTTAAAGAGTTCTCTATATATAATATAAAGGCCCATTATTATAGTAAAAATTCCAAACCCTTTTTTTAAGTTTTGGTTTGAAATGTATTTTGAAAGTTTACCACCGATGAGTATACCTACAATTGTTAACCCCGAAAAAGACAATAAGAAAGGCCATTCAATATCAATAGTTTGAAGGTCTCCCATAAACCCTATCAAAGAGTTTATTGTGATTATTATCAGAGACGTGCCTACAGCTTTTTTCATCGGAAGATTAGTCCATAACACTAGCGCGGGTACATATAAAAAGCCACCACCTGCACCAATGATACCAGTTATAGTACCGATTACTATACCTTGTATAAAGGTTTTGTAATAGGCAATTTTTGAGGTATTGGGGCTTGTGCTATTCTTCTTTTTTATCATAGAGAATGCTGCCAAAAACATTACAATTGCGAAGAAAATCATTATTCCCATTTCTTTGGTGAGGTTATATTCACCTATAGAAAAAAGAGTATCTGGGAGGTTGGGGACAAGATATCTTCTGGACATGTAAACTGCTGCAAAAGAAGGGAATGAAAAGGCTAGCCCGGTTTTAATATCCACAAGACCTTTTCTGTGCTTTTGAATAGTGCCAACTAAAGCCGAAGACCCCACGACAAATAGAGAATATGCAGTAGCGATAATAGGATTGTATGCTAAGAGATAAACTAAAATTGGTACCGTGAGTATTGAGCCACCACCGCCAATAAGACCAAGTATTAATCCAACAAATAGAGCACTTATATAACCAAGAATCTCTGTGATATCCATTTAGTGAGGTAGTTTGTCTTTTAAAACACCGTAAACAAATGTGCCTAAGAGTGTAGCGGCAATTAAGATAAGGACCGAAAAGACTCCAGTACCAACCAGAATATACATTGGTCCAGGGCAAGCACCAGAAAGTGCCCAGCCTAATCCAAAAATACTACCACCAATGAGATACCGAGTCCAACTTTTGTCTTTTAGTGGGACATTTATCTGATGCCCTTCAAGATTTTTTATTTTAAATGTTTTAGCAATTAATAGTATAATGACACCTGTAGCTACAGCTGTGCCAATAATACCGTACATGTGAAAGGATTGAAATTTAAACATTTCGAAAATTCGGTACCAAGAAACTGCTTCGGACTTAACCAATACAATTCCGAAGAAAATTCCAACGAGAAAAAATTTAATGTATTTGCCCATAACTAAAATAATATTGGGAATATAAAGTGAATCATAATAAGGCCTCCAATAAAAAAGCCAATAACGGCAATTAAAGATGGCAGTTGTAAACTGCTCAAACCAGTAATTGCATGGCCAGAGGTACAGCCACCAGCGTAACGTGTGCCGAAACCGACCAAAAACCCACCAATCACCAAGATCAGAATTCCTTTAATTGAAAATACAGCATCCCAACTAAAAAGTTCTGGTGGTAAAAGCGTATTGCCTGCATTACTAAAATCTAATGCCTGTAAATCGCTGATTGTTTCTGTACTTAAATTAATGTCTATTGGATTTGACAGGTGAAAATGTGCAATGTATCCTCCTAAAATAGCTCCTACGACGACTATAAGATTCCATCGTTGAGCCTTCCAATCGAATCTAAAAAATCCTGAATACTTTCCCGCGCCTCCAATACTGCAAAGGGTTCTTAGGTTTGAGGACATACCAAATGTGCGTCCAAAATATAATAGCAAAAACATTACTAAAGCAATCAAGGGGCCCGAAATGTACCATGGCCAAGGCTCTAAAATAGATTCCATAATTGATATTTTACACAAAAATAAGTTTTTAAGACTTGGCCTTATGTGACCTATGTTACTTTAAGTTAAAACTTCTACTTTATTTCTGCTAAGGGTGATTTTATTGTTGTTCTCTAGTTGCTTGAGTAATCTAGAAACCACAACTCTAGAAGTGTTTAAATCTTCTGCAATTTGTTGGTGGGTGATATTGAGCTCAGGGTCTCCAGATAGTTTTACACGATTGGTGAGATACTTAAAAAGTCTTTCGTCCATATTCATAAAAGCTAAGGTGTCAATGGTCTGAAGCATTTCGTCAAACCTTATTTGATAACTTTGTAGGATAAACTGCCTCCAATCAGGCTCTGAATTAAACCAAAGTAGCATATTTTCTAAAGGAACCATAACGACTTCAGTATCGGTATCTGCAATGGCTCTAATTTTGCTTTTGGACTTATCTATACAGCATGTCAGTGACATGGCACATGTATCCCCTTTTTCAAGAATATACAGTATTATTTCATGGTCATTATTGTCTTCCCTAAGCACTTTTATATTGCCGCTAATAAGTAGAGGGACATATTTTAAATCTTGATTGATATCAATAATGATGCTGCCTTTCTCGAATTCTTTTAAGAAAGCTGCTTCTTGGATTTTTTGTAGTAAACCAGAATTAAATATATTTTGAAATTGGGAAAGAGATTCTGTTGAAACCATATTCAAAAATAGGAAATTGAATTTATGAATTAAATAGTTTGGTTGGTTTTTAATAAATGTATTATATTTGCACCCACTAAAAATCGGCCTCGTGGCGCAACTGAATAGCGCATCTGATTACGGCTCAGAAGGTTACAGGTTTGAATCCTGTCGAGGTCACAGAATAAATCCTAATTTACTTATTATAAGTGGGTTAGGATTTTTTATTTTTCTGTTAAGCTCGATTTGTAATTATTAGATGTCCTTTTGCCGAAATTAATCTCCCAAAGCATTCTTTGTGACATAAGCCCGCCAACCGATGATGGCCAATTGAAATTTTGATGCCTTTGCCAAATCCAACTCTCTTTTAGTGTATGAAGGTAAAACGACCTTATTGATCTTAGCAAGTATTTTAAACAACTTTCTTTTCATAGTCGATGGTTTCAGTACTTTAAGATGTAAAAATAAAAAAACTTAGCCTTTCGACTAAGTTTTAGATTGGTTGGTTTTTCTAGAAGTTCGAAATGAGTATTTCGATGAGAACTTTTGCTAGTGTGATCATAATTTCTTTGGTTAATAAGGTTAATATTTTACTACGTTTTTGATTGAGTTTTCAATATATATATAGCTGTAGCCTATTACCAAAGATTTTGTAATAAATTAATGAATTTGAATACTAAATTATAAGTTTAAAGATGAGTTTTGTTATAGAATTTTAGATATTATCTACAATAATGTTTTAATTATTAATTATAAAGTATATTTTATATTTCATATTGAAATATTTATAGGGGTGTTTTCAGGCTAATTTTAAAAACGTAGGGAAGTTTTGCCTTCAAAACACCATAAAATTAGCTTTTCATCTTTTGTAGCCAATACTATTAAAAATTGTAGCATCTACTTATTGGGATATTATTTTTTAACATTGCGAATTGTTTTTTACACCTATCTTTGCAAAAAAAAGTATATGCTTAGACTAATAATGTTGTCTTTTTTGTTCGGCTCTGGATTTCTCTACGCCCAAGATTTATTGATTAATGAGTTAGATGGTGATACACCAAGTATTGACGATATGGAGTTTGTAGAATTAAGATCAGCAGCCTCTAATTTTTCAACAAACGGTTATATTCTAGTGTTTTTTAATGGTTCAACCAGCGGAGATGACTCTAGTTACTTGGCTTATGATTTGGCAGGTTATGAAACAGATAGTAACGGCTTATTGGTTTTAGGCAATGTTAATGTATCACCTTTTCCTCAAGTCATAACTTCGGATAACCTTATTCAAAATGGTGCGGATGCCGTTGCGATTTATCAAACTTCAATTGAAAACTTCCCAGAAGGTACAAAAGCAACTACTGATTTTAACTTAATTGATGCCATGGTTTATGGTACTAATGATACAACAGATACTATTTTGTTGGGGCTTTTAGGACAAACGACACAGTACAATGATAATGGTACTAATAGCACACCAAAATCTATTCAACGATTTGTGGATGCTATGGATAATGTAACGTATGCGGCAGCAACTCCTACGCCTAGAGCTGATAATGATGGTAATGGTATTGATTTTAATGCTATTACAATTTCGGTATCCCAAACACAGTTAAATGAAGGTGAAGACCTTACCATAACGTTTACTGCTGAAGATACTATGACTTCAGATCTTAATTTCAACATAAGTCTGAATAACTTTGGATTTGGTAATTCGGATTATACAGGGGCAACAAGCCTTACGATATTAATTGGCCAGAATGAAACCTCTACTGTTATTTCGCTTACTGATGATTTAGATGACGAAGGAGATGAGGTGCTTAAGATCCAATTCTTGGATTTAGAAGAACCTATAATTGCAGGCAATAATTTTCTTGAAGTTAGGGTTGTAGATAATGATTTTACGGTTGCAGAATGGGGAACGCCAGTCAACCCTACTTATGATAAAGTTACGAGCACTCAAGCCGATGGATATTACGATAGTTTAGATGGATTGGCAGGTGAGGATTTAAAACAGGCAATTCAAGATATTATCTCAGACCCAACAATAGTAAGAGCACAGACCTATTCTGACGTGATTGATATCTTAAAAGAAGCTGATCAAAATCCTGAAAATAGTAATGAAGTTTGGTTAGTGTATTCTGAAGAGGGACGACCTAAATTAGATTTTCAAACATCTTCTGACAATACAGGAAAGTGGAACAGAGAGCATACGTTTCCTAGGTCTAGAGCGGGTTATTTTAGCATCGAGGAAGATGATATTGCTGATGGTATTGATGTATTTTGGCAAACAAATGCGGATTCTTTGCGCCACGGCAACTCTGATGCTTATGGTTTAAGAGCTGCAGATGCTGCGGAAAACAGTATCCGTGGAAATGACCATTACGGCATTTATAATGGGCCTACAGGCAATGAAGGAAGTTTTAAGGGAGATGTAGCCAGAAGTGTATTTTTTATTGCTCTTCGTTACAATGGTCTGTCTATAGTCGATGGATTTCCTGCATTGGAAAATCCGACAACTGGGGAATTAGGTGACCTAGCAACATTGCTACAATGGCACCGAGATGACCCTGTGGATGATTTTGAGATGAATAAAAACAATGTTATTGCTAATTGGCAGAAAAACAGAAACCCATTGATTGACCAACCGCTTTTGGTAGAATATATATGGGGAAACCAAGCAGGGAATGTGTGGTCTCAATCTTTGAGCACTGATTCTGAAACTGAATTGTCATTTCAATTATACCCTAATCCGGCAAATGGCACCTTATTTGTTTCTGGTTTGGAATCTGATTTTGATGTGGACATATTTTCTACTGACGGAAAGTTGGTGTATTCTGAAAAAGCAGTAAAAAATAAAATAAGCTTAAACTTAACTCCAGGAATGTATCTAGTAAAGATTGCTAATGAATCGGGTGCTTCAACTAAAAAAATAATACTAAAATAAATAGTAGTGTCATTCAGAGCATAGCGAAGAATCTCTCAAAACTACAACGAGGAAGATTCTCCGACTCCGAATATATTCGGAATGCTCTGAATGACATTGAGCATTTAGAATGTAGAGGAAGAAACCCTTAGCTTACCCCCTTTTTTACCCACTAATATTTTTGGTATTGTTTCTTCGTCATCTCTCCATGTAGCACTAGCTTTAGAACCACTTTCGTCTGTAAGAGAAATTTTGATGCTCGTGATTTCACCGGCGGAATTGCGTTTTATTTTGGAGAATTTCACTTTTATGCCTCTTGATTCAAGCTTGCTTTTATAAACCCCAAATTGCTTGTCAGTTGTATTTTTTGATACGTAATAACTAAAGCCATTTTCGGACGGGTTTTCATCATCAATAAATTCAACACTCGAAACAGCAGTTCTCACTTTCCATGGACTATTTTTTGTTTTAAAACTGTAATTACTTATGCTATCTGCATTTATTATTACTACACCATTTTCTCCTGCTTTTCCGTAAATTTTAGTTGCATTGTCTCCCTTTAATACGCTCATACTATCAATTCGCTTAGGGTCTAAAATCCTCAGCTGGCTTTTGTCAACTCGCTTTCCGTTGATGATGTACAAAGGTTCAGAAGTCGATGACTGCGTAATGATTTTTACATTATCTCTTTGTATAGCATTGAGGTCTTTTTTGCCATCATTTCTATCAATCCAATAAGATTTTTTTATCTCGTCTTTCATCTTAATTGTATCTGCTATAACGTATGCATAATTACCATTTGCAGAGGTTTTTACTTTAGCATCACCATTTTTTAAATAAAAAACATTTTCATCATCATCTTTATCAATAAAATGTAATTCTCCATCATCATTGTGATGCTCTTCATCTTCCTCAGTAGTAATGGTAAATGTATTTTTTCCTTTGCCTTTTTCTTTAGCAACCCAAACATTTTTTTGGTCTGTGGATCCAACTTTAATGCCTCCGGTGTTATTCATCTTAAACACAAAAGGTTGAATACCACTTGGGTCGGTGACACCGTAATTAGCAGTACTTAGCTCAGTGGTAAATGAGACTCTTATGCTCGATATTTTCCCATTATCGTTGCGGTCCAAGTCCTCAATGGTCATTGTAACTCCATTCTCTTTGAGCATTGATGTAATTTTTTCAAGATCAGAATTGCTCATCGTGTTTTTAAAAATAACTTCTATCTCTTTAATGGCTTCGTCGGCATTCTTTTCTAGTGTTGATGGGTCACCAACAGAATTCTCATTAGTGTTTGGCTGAAAATGGCTAACTGAAGTATTAGCAGGGTCAGTTTCTACGTAAATGTCCTTAGTGTTTACACTTAATAGTAAGGCGGTTAAAAGCGGTAACACCAATAATGACTTCCATAGTTTTGCTTGTTTAGATCTCGATTTGTTTAACATGATGATTCGTTTTTTGATTAATGAATTATAAAAATTTGTGGTTATTGGCATGTGTTGGTTAGCAACACTTGTTTTGACCAGTAAATGTTGGTAGTCTTTGTCATTTTCAGTAGCATTTTGAGTTTCATCATCTGCGATGTATTCTAGATTTTGGTGAACCTGGTTTTTGTACATCCACATAATAGGATTAAACCAAAAGATGACGCAAGCTAGCCGAGTTAAAACAATATCTATGGAGTGCAATTGGCGCACATGCACTTTTTCATGCTTTAATATGAGCTGTAATTCTTCTTCCTCAAATAATTCAGGATTATAGACAATCCATTTGAAGAATGAAAAAGGGGACACTTTACTTTTTACAATGATATAAGTATAAATACCATCTTTAGTTTTAGGGTTCTTAAAGAGCAAAAGAATCAAGGACCCAAACTGAAGCATAAACTGTATTAAAAACAGAACAAGGCCAGCTAAATATACAATTGGTAATACATTCTGCCATTGGAAGCTTTGCTCTGTTTGTGTTATTGTCGTAGGGTTTGTGTTTTCTATATAAAAAGCAGTTTCAGGTATTACAGTAGGTTCTACCATGATTTCAACAGGGATCACAACCAAAGGAAAAACCAAAGCAGTGGTAATACCTATCAATAGAAACCAACGGTTATGCTGAAAAAAAGTCTCTTTCTTTAAAAATAGACTGTAGCACAAATAAAATAGAAAGACTACAGCGCTTGCTTTTAGTAAATATTCCATAATTATTTCTTTTGTTCTATTAGAGCGATGATTTCTTTAAGCTCATCCACACTGATTTTTTCCTCCTTTGCAAAAAAAGAAACAACATTTTTATAGGAACTGTTAAAGTAATTTTCAATAGCGGTGTTCATAAATTTGGTTTTGTAACTCTCTTTGCTGACGATTGGATAATATTGGTGTGTTTTGCCATAAGCATTGTAGCTCACATAGCCTTTTTCCTCAAGGTTTCGGATGATGGTGGACAATGTATTATAGTGTGGCTTTTCATCTTTTATCTCAGCCAATACGTCTTTTACAAAGGCTTTTTCGAGCTTCCATAAAATGTGCATTATTTCTTCTTCCTTGTTTGTGAGCTTTTGCATGTGATTTTAGATTTTTAATTGATACCTCAAACATATAACTATTTTTATAGTTATACAACTATTTCAATAGTTAATAAACGTTAATTTTAGTTTTTGGGTTGTGAATTAAGGGTGGTATCTTCGCATTTTAATTTTTGAAAGGAATTTAACGCATGAGTGTTTTTCTAATTTTATTAGGCTTAGTCTGTTTGGTTGTAGGAGGTGAGTTTTTGGTACGTTCTTCGGTGGCTTTATCCTTTAAATTTCATATTTCAAAATTAGTGATTGGGATGACGGTAGTGTCGTTCGCTACATCTGCACCCGAATTGTTGGTGAGTTTACAAGCGGCATTAGATGGGGTGTCGGATATTGCTTTGGGGAATGTCATTGGATCTAACATCGCAAATATTGGCCTAGTGTTGGGTTTAACAGCGATTATCTCCCCCCTAACAATTGATAAGGAGTTTTATAAATTGAACTGGCCTATGATGATGTTAGTATCAATAGGGCTTTATTTTTTATTAAAGAATGACGGGAAGTTAGATGCTGTGGAAGGAGCAATATTATTTATAGCACTTATCATTTTTTTAATCATTCTCATAGGTCGCTCAAGAAAACAAAATAAAAAGGTAGCTGCTGATATTGACGATAATTTGGCTGTTGTTTCAGGCTTCAAAATTACATTATGGTTGTTTATTGGAGGGGCAGGCCTGTATTTTGGATCAGAATGGCTGGTTGAAGGAGCCAAAAATTTAGCTGAAGACGTTGGTATTAGTGATTATGCCATTTCTGTGACGGTAATCGCTGTTGGTACTAGTGTGCCAGAGTTAGCAGCCTCAGTCATTGCGGCCATAAAAAAGGAAAAAGCCATTTCATTAGGAAACCTTATAGGGTCTAATATTTTTAATATTGCATCAGTGCTAGGTTTAACAGCTATAATTAAACCAATTGTGGTAGAATCTCCGAAAATCTTGGCTACCAATATGTTTTGGATGATAGCTTTTGCGGCTATTTTAATTCCACTTGTGTTTATTCCTAAACGTTTTGTTATTAGTCGTTATAAAGGATTTGTGCTCACTGGTGCTTATTTGGTGTTTATTTACTTGGCATTAAAATAAAAAAAAGCCCTCAAAAATTGAGAGCTCCTTTTACCTAATAATTAATCTATTTATTTAGACATCTGCACTTTTAACGGTGTTTACAATACGCCCTGCAACCTTATATGGGTCAGCGTTGGATGCTGGTCTTCTGTCTTCTAGCCAGCCTTTCCAGCCTTTTTCTACTGTTATGATTGGAATACGAATTGAAGCACCCCTATCTGAAATACCATAAGAAAAATCAGTGATAGCTGCAGTTTCGTGTTCACCAGTTAAACGTTGGTCATTAAACTCACCATAAACGTCGATATGTTGTTTTACCACAGGTCTGAATGCTTCACAAATCTTTTCATAAGTTTCTCTGCTTCCACAAGTTCTTAAAGTCGTATTAGAAAAATTGGCATGCATACCAGAGCCGTTCCAGTCCATTTCCTTACCTAATGGCTTTGGGTGGTAGTCAATATAGTATCCGTACTTTTCGGTCAAACGATCTAATAGGTAGCGTGCTACCCAAATCTCATCACCTGCTTTTTTGGCTCCTTTTGCGAATAATTGAAATTCCCATTGTCCTGAAGCTACCTCCTGGTTGATGCCTTCAAAATTTAATCCAGCAGCAATACACTGATCAGCATGCTCTTCAACTAAATCTCTACCGTGAGTATTTCTTCCTCCAACAGAGCAATAGTATAGGCCTTGAGGAGCTGGATAACCACCTACAGGGAAACCTAAAGGTAATTGTGTCTTTCTATCCATGATAAAGTACTCTTGCTCAAATCCAAACCAAAAGTCATTGTCGTCATCATCAATAGTTGAACGTCCATTCGATTCATGAGGTGTTCCATCAGCATTTAAAACTTCTGTCATTACCAAATACCCGTCTTTACGAGCAGGATCTGGAAATATAGCCACAGGCTTTAATAAACAATCTGAAGAACCTCCTTCGGCTTGTCTTGTAGAACTTCCGTCAAAAGACCAAATAGGACAATCCTCTAATTTACCACTAAAATCCTCTTCAACTTTAGTTTTACTTCTCATGTTTTGGGTTGGTTTGTAACCGTCTAACCAAATGTACTCTAGTTTAGATTTACTCATTGCATTGTGTTTTAATTTTGAAAGTGCAAATATTAGCAATTTTCTCAAATACTCAAAAAATAGGGGGGTATTTCGGTGAAATATTATTAACAATTCAAGATGCCCTAAAAAAGTAGGGGTAGATATGCTTGTTATTGTAATATTCTTTATTTTTGCCCTCGTAAATTATAAACTTTTCAACCATGTCTATGCTTAGGTTTTATGCCGTGAAAGAATCTCTCAATAGAGTGCCGCTAAAGGTCAAAGAAACAGAACGTCGCTCAAGTCTTTTTGGTTCAAATGTATTTAACGAAACTGCCATGCGGCAGTATCTTACAAAAGATGCTCTTAAATCTGTTCAGAATGCAATTAACAAAGGCTCTAAAATAGATAGGATGACTGCAGACCATATTTCTACAGCAATGAAGGAGTGGGCCATTTCAAAAGGAGCTACGCATTATACACATTGGTTTCAGCCATTAACGGGTGCAACAGCTGAGAAACACGATGCCTTTTTTGAACCTTCTGGAGATGGTATGGCCATTGAAAAGTTTGATGGTGGTCAATTGGTGCAGCAAGAACCAGATGCTTCAAGCTTCCCTCACGGTGGAATCAGAAACACGTTTGAAGCTCGTGGATATACAGCTTGGGACCCAACTTCACCAGCTTTTATTTATGGTACAACCTTGTGTATTCCAACGGTATTTGTGGCTTATACAGGAGCGGCATTAGATTATAAGACCCCTTTGCTGAGAGCCTTACAAGCTGTTGATAACGCTGCGGTTGCAGTATGTAAGTATTTTGATAAAAATGTACGGAAGGTGAATGCATCTTTAGGCTGGGAGCAAGAGTATTTTTTAATTGACAAAGCCTTGTCAGCATCAAGGCCCGATATCCAGGCGACTGGTAGAACGTTGTTAGGCCATGCCCCGGCAAAAGGCCAGCAACTCGATGATCATTATTTCGGAACAATCCCAAATAGAGCGATGGCATATATGCGCGACTTGGAGACTGAATGTATGTTACTCGGTATTCCTGTTAAAACACGCCATAATGAGGTGGCTCCTAATCAGTTTGAATTAGCCCCAATTTATGAAGAAGCTAACCTTGCGGTAGATCATAATTCTTTATTGATGGACATTATGCAAAAAATTGCGGAACGTCACAATTTCAAAGTGCTTTTACATGAAAAACCTTTTGCAGGAGTCAATGGTTCTGGCAAACATAATAACTGGAGTTTAAGTACAGATACAGGTGTTAATTTACTTTCACCCGGTAGAACACCTATGAGTAATCTTCAGTTTTTGACCTTTTTTATAAATACTATTAAAGCTGTAAGGGAAAACGAAGAACTTCTAAGAGCAGCAATAGCATCGGCTAGTAATGACCATCGTCTTGGAGCAAATGAAGCGCCACCAGCCATTATTTCTGTATTTATTGGTGAGCAATTAACAAAAGTGTTAGAGGAGCTAGAAACCGTTTCTAAAGGAAAATTATCGCCCAAGGAAAAAACAGATCTAAAATTGAATGTTGTTGGAAAAATTCCTGAAATCCTCCTTGATAATACAGATAGAAACCGAACGTCTCCATTTGCGTTTACAGGCAACAAATTTGAATTTAGAGCTGTAGGTTCTAAAGCAAATTGCGCCAATCCAATGACGGTTTTAAACACTATAGTAGCTCAGCAGCTTATTGCTTTTAAGGAAGAAGTTGATGTACTTATTGACGAAAAGTCGATGAAGAAGGATGATGCTGTTTTTAATATTTTAAGAGAATACATAAAACAGTCAAAGGACATTTTGTTTGAAGGCAATGGGTATGATAAGGCATGGGAAAAAGAAGCGAAGAAACGCGGGTTGAGTAATAATAAAACGACTCCAGAAGCTTTAAAAGTGAAGATTTCGGATAAGGCCATCGCTCTTTTTGAAGAGCTAGGGGTTATGAATAAAATCGAATCCCAAGCACGTTACGAAATTGAAATGGAGGAATATAGTCTTCATATTCAGATTGAAAGTCGTGTGTTGGGAGACATCGCTCGCAATCACGTTGTGCCAGTAGCTGTCCGTTATCAAAATATTCTGATTAAAAATGTAAAAGGGTTGAAGGAGATTTATGGAAATGATTTTAAAAAATATGCAAAAGAGCAACTTTCATTAATAGAGGATATTTCTGGTCATATAGAGGCTATAAACAAAAATGTCACTAAAATGATCGAGGCTCGAAAAAAAGCAAATGTTATTGATAGTGCTGAGGACAAAGCAAACAACTATTGTAATAAAGTAAAACCTCATTTTGAGACCATTAGGTACCATTGCGATAAATTAGAACTGTTAGTGGATGACGAATTATGGCCGTTAACAAAATATAGAGAACTCTTATTTACCAGATAATATAAATTGATAAGTATTGTTACTTTTGTAGCACAAATTTTAAGCTTAAATAATGAGCCAATCCACTAATGATAGATATGCCCAACGCGGAGTTTCTGCATCCAAGGAAGATGTGCATAATGCTATAAAAAACATTGATAAAGGACTGTTTCCAAAGGCCTTTTGCAAAATAGTGCCAGATTATTTAACCAATGATGATGAGTATTGCCTCATTATGCATGCGGATGGAGCAGGGACTAAGTCTTCATTAGCCTATATGTATTGGAAGGAAACGGGAGATATTTCTGTCTGGAAAGGCATAGCTCAAGATGCTTTAATTATGAATATCGATGACCTTTTATGTGTTGGTGCTACCGACAATATTATGTTGTCATCGACTATTGGGAGGAATAAGAATCTAATCCCTGGCGAAGTCATTTCAGCAATCATTAATGGAACAGAAGAGCTTATCAATGATCTTAAAACATATGGATTGACTATTCATTCTACAGGTGGTGAAACTGCTGATGTAGGAGACTTAGTGCGTACGATTATTGTAGATTCAACTGTGACGGCCAGAATAAAGCGATCTGACGTTATAGACAATGCCAATATTAAAGCTGGTGATGTTATTGTAGGGTTAGAATCCTTTGGGCAAGCGACTTACGAATCTGAATACAACGGAGGTATGGGCAGTAATGGGTTGACGTCTGCACGCCACGACGTGTTTCATAAATACTTAGCTGAAAAATACCCTGAAAGTTTTGATGCTGAAGTTCCAAGTGACTTGGTGTATTCTGGTGATGTGAAATTAACAGATTCTATTGAAAACTCTCCAATAGACGCAGGTAAATTGGTATTGTCGCCAACACGGACTTATGCTCCAATTATTAAAGAAATTTTAAATACATACAACAGTGCAGATATCCACGGAATGGTGCATTGTAGTGGCGGTGCTCAAACCAAGATTCTTCATTTTATTGATAATCTTCATGTCGTTAAAGATAATTTGTTTCCAATTCCACCGTTATTCAAGCTCATTCAAGAACAATCAAAAACGGATTGGAAAGAGATGTATAAAGTATTTAACTGTGGTCACCGAATGGAATTGTATGTTAATGAGTCAATCGCTCAGGACCTCATTTCTATTTCAAAATCATTTAATGTCAATGCCCAGATTATCGGTCGGGTAGAGGCATCAGAAACTAAAAAATTGACTATTACCAGTACCTACGGAACTTTCCAGTATTCTTAATTTTCATGACATCTTTTATTAAAATTAGCATTGCGCTTGCCGCATTACTTTTAGCTTGTTATATAGCGGAAGCACAACCCGACAGCCTTTATATTCTTCCAGAGAAAGAAAAAAAGTTAGACACCTTAAAATGGAAACTCAAAGAAGAGGTCGGTCTATATCTAAATCAGGTATCCTTCACCAATTGGAATGCAGGAGGTAGTAATTCCATTTCCGCCATAGTATCTGGGAAAGCCTCAGCGAAATATAAGGCTGATAATATATTTTGGAACACAGCACTTTTAACCCGTTATGGAATTAATAAACAAGAAGGCCAAGGTCTTAGAAAAACAGAGGATGTATTGTCTATAATCTCCAATTTTGGTTATGATACTAACGAAAAAAGTAATTGGTTTTACTCCGCACGTTTTAGCTTCAATACACAATATGCACATGGTTTTAATTACCCTGACCGTGACACGCCGATTTCTAAATTTATGGCTCCGGGGTATTTGTTTTTGGGTACAGGACTAGAATATGGAAGGCATATTGAAAAGTTCTCAATTTATGCATCACCCTTTACCCTAAAAACCACTTTTGTCCTAGATGATGACTTGGCAAATGCAGGTGCTTTCGGTGTAGATCCTGCAATTTATGATATGGACGGAAATATCTTAAGACCAGGAAAAAAAATAAGGCGAGAGTTAGGGATACTTCTCACTAATGAGTACGAAAACACCATTTTAGAAAACGTAAAGATGAATAGTCTGCTGCGTTTGTATACGGATTACATCAATAGTTTTGGTAATGTAGATGTTGAATGGGAAGTGACGTTTGATTTTAAAGTCAATAAATATGTCAATGCTATTTTAGGATCGCACATCAGATACGACAATGACATTAAATCTGAAGTAGAGAAAAACGAAATGACCAACGAGCGCATCATTATCGAAGGTCCAAAAATACAGTGGAAACAATTGCTAGGCATTGGTGTAGTAGTTGACTTAACCAGTTTAACTAAAGAGGTGAATTAATCCAAACTCCCTTCAGATACATACTGATAATCTTCTAGCTCTTTGAGGTTGTTGACGAGTTTGGTTGTTCCGTTTTTGAGAAGATAAATAGTGTCCGAAACAGCAATGACCTGTTTGTAATGATGATCGGTAATGATAATCGCTTTGTGTTGTTTTTCTTCTCCAATTAAGGATTTAACTCTCTCGATATGAAGTGGTGCCAAATGCGAAAAAGGTTCGTCCAACAACACAATTTCGCTTTTCCCCTTTAGTATGATATAGGTTTCTACAAGACGACGTTCTCCACCTGATAGCTTTCCGAATTTCTGGTTTTCAAAAATTGAGAAATCTTCGAATAATTCTATGAACTTGGACCATGATACTTTAAACAGTTGAAATGCTTTTTTTAGTTTGAAGCTATTCGGAATAAAATGATATTGTGGTAAATATTTCACCAATCCTATAGTGTAAAGAGGCTTCAAAACAGGTTGATTATTAATCCGAATGAGTTGGTATTTTGCCTTCAAATTACCAAAAGCAATATCTAGCAAACAACTTTTTCCGCAGCCATTCCTACCTAAAATACCTGTCACTTGTCCAGTTTCTGCTTTTAGGTAAATACCGTTTAATATAGGTTTGTTTTTAAAGTAAAGTTCTACATTGTCGAGTTCAAATAGCATTATAAATTTCAGGTGAATTCCTTAAAAATAGTAAGAAATCCGATGGTTAACGTTATATCAATTAAAAATAAGGAAGAAAAGAGTTTAAATTCTGAGATTCCTAAATTTTTATAAAATGTCAATTTTCGCTTAGCGTGGGTTTCAGTGACATAATACCACAGAAAGACCGTAAGAAATAATTTGGCCACAATCACGGGGACAATATGAGAATTTAAAAATCCCATAATAGCGTTAATCCCAAATGACCAAACTACAAACGGTTTGTAAAATGCAAGTATAGTTAGGAGGCGTTGCATATAAGACTAATAACGCTTAACGGAGACGATTATTTTTACAAGAATGGAATGACTACGGTATAAAACTTAAAATTGATTATTTATCGTATTTTTGAACTCGTAATTTTAGAGATTGATGTTAGAGAAAATACAGATAGTGAAGCAGCGTTTTGATGAGGTCAATGACCTTATCATCCAACCCGATATTATTACGGATCAGAAGCGGTATGTGAAGCTAAATAAAGAGTACAAGGACTTAAAGCAAATCGTTGATAAAGGTGAAGTTTATAAGGAATTACTCGATAATATAAGTGAAGCTGAAGAGATTATAGCGGATGGCTCAGACCCAGAAATGGTGGAAATGGCAAAAATGCAACTTGAGGAAGCCAAGGAAGAATTGCCAAAGATAGAAGATGAGATTCGCTTTATGCTTATCCCTAAAGATCCGGACGACGAAAAAGATGTTGTGGTTGAAGTTAGAGCCGGAACGGGCGGTGATGAAGCCAGTATTTTTGCAGGTGACTTATATAGAATGTATTCAAAATACTGTAGTACAAAGAATTGGTCTGTTGATGTGGTAAGTACGAGTGAAGGGACTTCTGGTGGTTTTAAGGAAATTATTTTTGAAGTGTCTGGAGAGGATGTCTACGGTACTTTAAAGTTTGAAGCTGGTGTACACCGTGTACAACGTGTACCACAAACGGAAACCCAAGGGCGTGTGCATACAAGTGCAGCTACAGTTATGGTGTTGCCAGAAGCTGAAGAAATTGATTTTGAATTGGATATGACAGAAGTACGTATAGAGCGTACAACGTCAACAGGTCCTGGAGGACAATCGGTAAATACTACCTATTCGGCAATTAAGTTACACCACGAACCAACAGGTATGATTGTGAGTTGCCAAGACCAAAAATCATCCCATAAGAACTTAGAAAAAGCATTAAAAGTATTGCGTACACGTTTGTATGATTTAGAATTAGAAAAACAGCGTGCTGCAGATTCTGAAAAGCGTAAAAGTATGGTGTCTTCTGGGGATAGAAGTGCAAAGATTAGAACGTATAATTATCCACAGGGTCGTGTCACGGATCATAGAATTGGCCTAACTTTATATGACTTATCGAATATCATTGATGGAGACATCCAAAAAATAATCGACGAATTGATGTTGGCTGAAAATACAGAGTTGTTGAAAGCCGATGATAATGTTATATAGTAGTTTCTAGTAACGAGGATTTTTTAATGAAGAAAAAAGTAATTCTTGTAATATTAGTTTTAATAGGTTTACACTTTTTATTTAAAGAGTTAGGTTTACTTAGAGTATACAATATACCTTCATCTTCTAGCGAACCAAATTTAAAAGAAGGTTCTACAATTATAGGAACAAGTTTAAAAAGCCCTGAAAGACTTGACTTTGCTTATTTTAAATTTTCCGATAGTCTACGGGGTTGGACTATAGTTAAAAGATTAATTGCTATACCAGGGGATACTTTGGAGTGTAAAAATGGAAATTACATTGTAAATAACAAGAAAATTGATAAACATCTTAATCTGAGATTTGCATATAAAATCTTGCCAAATGTGTTTGATTTATATGTAAAAGAACAAATTAATTATGCGGAATATTACAAGTATATCGACAGTGATTCTGTAACAGCTTTTTTAGATAATTCTTTTGTTGAAAAATTACCGATAAAGTTGGATAGAAAGTATGATGATGAAACCCGAAATTTGTCTATTGAAATTTTTAATGAAAATCCAAATTGGACATTAAATAATTTTGGCCCAATTATTTTGCCAAAAGAAAAGTATTTCTTTTCTGGTGATAGCAGGGATAATTCGATTGATTCTAGATATAGAGGTTTTGTTGATGAAGAAAATATTTTAGGTACTGTATTAATGAATTTTTAGATGACCACAGATCAACTCATAGAACAAATCCATAATAAACAATCCTTCCTCTGTATTGGCTTGGATGTAGATTTGGATAAAATTCCACAGCATTTATTGGACAGGGGCGATCCCATTTTTGAGTTTAATAAAGCTATAATCGATGCCACGCATCATCTATGCGTTGCTTATAAGCCTAACACGGCATTTTATGAAGCTTATGGCCTTAAAGGCTGGAAGAGTTTAGAAAAAACGATTAACTATCTCAATGAGAATTATCCCGAGCAATTTACCATAGCAGATGCAAAACGAGGGGACATAGGCAACACCAGTAGTATGTACGCAAAGGCCTTTTTTGAGGATTTAGGTTTTGATAGTGTTACAGTTGCGCCCTACATGGGTAAAGATTCTGTTGAGCCTTTTTTAAAATTTGAAGAGAAGCATACCATTCTGTTGGCACTAACATCTAACCAAGGGGCTTTCGATTTTCAGACTAAAATGCTTGACGGTAAGGAACTTTATAAACAAGTTTTGGAAACTTCAAAATCTTGGGAAAATTCTAAAAACCTTATGTATGTTGTTGGGGCAACAAAAGCAGAATACTTAGCAGATATACGTAAAATTATTCCTGATTCATTTTTGTTGGTGCCAGGTGTTGGAGCACAAGGAGGAAGCTTAGAAGACGTCTGCAAATATGGAATGACCAAAGATGTAGGGTTATTAATAAATTCTTCTCGTGGCATTATTTATGCGTCAAATGAAAAGGACTTTGCTGAAGCTTCTACTACTAAAGCTCAGGAATTGCAGGTTCAGATGAAACGTATTTTGACGTCGTTGTCATGATTGTTAAGGATCAGCTTCAACGAAAACTTCAATTTAAAAAACCACCTAAACGCATAGTGAGTCTTGTGCCTAGCCTCACGGAATTAATTGTGGATTTAGGTTTAGAAAAGGAATTGATTGGCGTTACCAAATTCTGTGTTCATCCAAAACACTTGAGGCATTCAAAAGCTATTGTAGGTGGAACAAAACAAATTAAGCTTGATAAAATAAAAGACCTTCAGCCAGATGTCATTCTCTGTAATAAAGAGGAAAATACCCAAGAAATCATAGAGCAACTACAGGCTGTATCACCAATTCATATTAGTGATATCAATACACTAGATGACTGTTATGAACTTATTGAAATGTATGGGGGTATTTTCAACAAAAAAGAGAAAGTGACTCATCTTATCAGTACTATTAAAAAAGAGCGAGAGCATTTTCAAACATTTATCGAAAACAAACCTCAAAAATCTGTAGCCTATTTTATTTGGAAAGACCCTTGGATGATAGCAGCCTCTGGCACCTTTATAAGCTGTATGCTACAAGAAGCTGGATTTAAAAACGGATTTAGTAAAGAAGCACGTTATCCTGAAATTACTTTGGACGATCCAAGATTATTAAAAGCGGATATTATATTTCTTTCGAGCGAGCCTTACCCTTTTAAAGAAGAACACGTTAAGATGTTGAAATCTCATTTTCCTAACATTGAGATCAAAATCGTAGACGGCGAACTGTTTTCTTGGTACGGCAGTCGGTTGACAAAGGCCTTTACTTATTTTAGGTCATTGTATTAACCAATGAAGCCACAACTCTCGTTATGGCTTCTAACTAACTTTTACTCTACGCGAATAGATAAAACTAACTAAACTGTTGTACAAATATCGGTATATCATTGCGTATCAATGTTATGTTAATATTAGCTGTTAATTAAATCTACTTTAATAGATATAATCTATCATTAATATTATTATGATGAACATTATTGGTACTTTATTATTTATGTTATGAGTTGGTCAAAGAATATATAAAAATCTAAGAAATTAACTACAAATGATGTCTATTATCACTACTTTTCAGTTTTCAATTGTAAACCACATAAACTTAAAAATATGACTATGGCTAAATCAAATAAATATTTATTAAAATCCTTGATTGTTTTTTTGTTTTGTCACTCATTTGCCATTGCACAGGTTGATTTTGTTGAAGGTTATATTATAAAAAACGGAAATAAGGAAAAGGTATTTATCAGAGATTTAGACTGGAGCAACAACCCAGAAAGTTTTAGTTATAAAGTGACTCTTGATAATAATAATTTAATTCAAGGAAATACTAATAATATTGATGAGTTTGGTATCGGAAAAATCTTTCGGTATGTAACTGCAACTGTATCAATAGATCAGTCTTCTTCTCAGGTAAGCAGAATGACCAATTATCCTGAACCTAATTTTATTTCAAAAACAGTATTCCTAAAACAAATTGTAGAAGGCTCTGCAAATCTTTATAGTTATCAGAATAATAAATTTGTTCGATTTTTTTATCAAGTAGATGGTAATAGTATAGAGCCTTTGGTTTATAAAAAATATAAACTCAATCAATCGCAAATAAGTGAAAACCTTGAGTATAAGCTCAAGCTAGCTAATAATTTGAAATGCAATAGTTTGAATACAGCTGATTTCCGTTCTCTAAAGTATGATAACCAAAGTCTGGTAAATTTATTTATTAAATATAATACATGTGCTGGAGCAGATACATTTACATATAATAGAATTGATAAATCTGGTGGATATTTTAATTTTGGCATTAAGGCTGGTGTGTTTACTTTAGGATTGGATGTAAAAGAAGAAGGTGAAGGTTTTGCTGAAGATTTAAGGTCTGCGGACATGGGCACTCAAACATCAATTAGGATTGCTGTTGAAGTTGAGTATATTTTACCTTTTAACAAGAATAAGTGGTCAATTTTTATGGAGCCAGGATATCAATCTTTTTCTTCAGAAGAAGATATTGAGGTAAATTCTCAAAATGAGAATTTTAACCAAAGGTTAATTGTAGACTATAACTATGTTGATGTCCCATTCGGAGTTAGGCACTATATGTTTTTAAATGATAAAAACAAGTTATTTGTTAGTATGGCCTTAGCTTTCACGTTCGATCTTTCAAATAGTAAATTTGATTATGAGGGTAATTTAGGGGTTCGAGATTCAAATATTAATTCTTCTGCTAATTTAGTATTTGGTATTGGGTATAATTTCAATGAAAAAATCTCAATAGAAGCCCGTGTAAATACAGCAAGGAATATTACTAGAGATGAAGCCTTTTTAAATTCTAATTTTAGTAGTTCGGGAATAGTATTGGCATATTACTTTTTATAAATTGATAGCAATACCCCTTTCGAATAATACACTTATTCTAACTTTTACTTTGATGTTTCTGTATTTTTTGAGGCAATAAATGTTATGTTAATATTAGCTGGTAATTAAATCTACTTTAATAGCTTTATAGAAAACTCAGTTAAGATGAAACTAAAATTAGTGTTCTTAAGCCTCGTTTTTATGAGCGCTTTGGCCTTTTCACAATCCCAAACCTGTAACTGTTGCACTGAAAACCATGATGATTTTGATTTTTGGATAGGTGAGTGGTCAGTAAAAAACAGTAATAATGGCACACCAGCTGGCACGAGTAAAATAGAAAAGATTGAGGGTGAGTGTGTCGTTAAAGAAAATTGGACAAGCGCTTCGGCAGGTTATACAGGGACGAGTTTTAATTTCTATAACCAAAAAACAAAACAATGGGAGCAATTGTGGTTAGATAACCAGGGTGCTTCACTTCATTTAAAGGGAAATAGGATAGAAAATCAAATGATTTTAAAATCTGATAAAGAAAAAAATGCACAGGGGCAATTGTTTTACCATCAAATAACCTGGACTAAAAATGAAGATGGTACAGTACAACAAAAGTGGGAAACATTTACCGAAGGACAAGATGTCGTTGTTGCTTTTGATGGCTTGTATTCTAAAAAAGAAGGTTGAATTTTATTGGCTTTTGTTTAATCCTCTTTCCAAAAAGTCAAGTTTTTTTAGTTCATTGAGAATTTTTAGTGCCTCGTATTCTGATAAGTCACTTTTTGCATGATCAGTCTGCCTAAAATTATAGGCATCTTCCACAAAAACACGGTACTTAGCCATTAGCTTTAACCGTTTGCTCCATATACGCTTTGCAACAGACATATTAATCTGAAAATTATAGCTTTAAGTTAGTGAAAAATTCAATGCAAATAACAAAAGCTTCAATTTAAAACCCTTTTTTTGTTATATCTAATCTTGTAGCGCAAAAACCTTTCTCAATAAATCAGTAGTCCTCGATGAGATTTTAGTTCTAATCTCTTTTTCTTCAACAGCAATCATTGTGTAAACCCCTTTTAAAGCTTCACCTGTAACATAATCTGTTAAATCTGGATTTACATTATTGGTAAAAGGGATATTATTATAACGATTGATAAGGTTTTCCCAGATTTGATCAGCACCGACTTTTTGAAACGAATTGGCTATAACGGGATTAAATTTGTCGTACAATGCCGATTGTGTTTTAATGGCGAGATATTCGGTAGCTTCATTATTATCACCAAGTAGAATATTCTTAGCATCATTGAATGTAATACCTTTTACGGCATCAACAAAAATTGGTGTTGCTTCTTTTACAGCATCTTCAGCAGCTCTGTTTAAAACTTTTAAGCCTTCATCTGCTAGGCTAGAAAGACCAATGTCCCTTAAGGTTTTATCAACTTTCTGAAGCTCTTCTGGAAGGAGGATTTTCACCAATTCATTCTTAAAAAAGCCATCTTCTTGGGTTAACTTTGTCACTTGTTTGTCAATACCAAAGTCCAAAGCTTGGCGCAATCCACTGGCAATATCAGCATTACTTAATACGTCACCACCTTGCGGAAGTTGACTTACGACTTGCTGCAGTTCTGCGCACGAAGAGAGTATAAATATAGAAAAAAGAAGGGCGGTAAAACGTTTCATAAGTTTTGTTTTTTTCAAAGATACTTTAAAGTTTTAATTCATTAGAACACAAAATCAATCAAAAAAGCTCTTAAACAATTCATAACTAAACCTTAGAATTTTTGAAAATTCCGTAAATTTGCACCTCTTTAAAGCTAGATAATTACGAATGGAACAAATAGCACCATACAAGCCAAAACATAAAGTACGAATTGTAACTGCAGCCTCACTATTCGATGGTCACGATGCGGCAATTAACATTATGAGACGAATCATCCAGTCTACTGGTGTAGAGGTGATTCATTTGGGTCATGATAGAAGTGTTGAGGAAGTTGTTAATACGGCCATTCAAGAAGATGCCAATGCCATTGCTATGACCTCATATCAAGGGGGGCACAACGAGTACTTTAAATACATGTACGATTTGCTTCAAGAAAAAGGAGCAGGCCATATTAAAATCTTTGGAGGCGGAGGTGGAGTTATTTTACCCGAAGAGATTAAAGAATTGATGGATTATGGCATTACAAGAATTTATTCACCAGATGATGGTCGTGAAATGGGCTTACAAGGCATGATAAACGATTTGGTGAAACAATCTGATTATGCTATTGGTGATGCTCTAAATGGTGAAGCAAAAGTGTTGCACAAAAAGAATCCAAAAGCGATTGCAAGAGTTATTTCTGCAGCAGAAAATTTTCCTGAAGTGGCAAAGGATGCTTTGCAAACAATTCATAATAAAAATAAAAATTCAACAACGCCTGTTCTTGGTATTACAGGAACTGGAGGAGCTGGTAAATCTTCATTGGTCGATGAATTGGTGAGACGATTTTTAATTGACTTTCCTGAGAAAACAATCGGACTAATCTCGGTTGACCCCTCAAAGCGTAAAACAGGTGGTGCATTATTAGGCGATAGAATACGAATGAACGCTATAAACTCTCCACGAGTTTATATGAGAAGTTTGGCCACCCGTCAATCTAATTTGGCCTTGTCTAAATATGTCAATGAGGCTGTTGAGGTTTTAAAGGCAGCTGAATATGATATCATCATCTTAGAAACATCCGGAATTGGACAATCTGATACTGAGATTTTAGAACACAGTGACGTGTCACTATACGTAATGACGCCTGAGTTTGGAGCAGCAACGCAGCTCGAAAAAATTGATATGCTCGATTTCGCAGACTTGGTTGCCATTAATAAATTTGATAAGCGAGGTGCCAAGGATGCCTTAAGAGATGTGAAGAAGCAGTATATGCGTAATCATAACCTTTGGCATGCCGACCCAAATGACATGCCGGTTTTCGGTACTATAGCATCTCAATTTAATGATCCTGGGATGAACACCTTGTATAAGGCTATCATGGATAAGATTGTGGAAAAGACAGATGCTGATTTAAAATCTACTTTCGAGATTTCAAAAGAAATGAGCGAGAAGATTTTTGTAATACCACCTGCTAGAACACGTTATTTATCTGAAATTGCAGAAAATAATAGGGCTTACGATAAAACTGCAGACGAACAAGTTGAAGTAGCACAAAGATTATATGGTATTTATAAGACCATTTCTTCAGTTCTAAACGTCACCTTGAGCGAAGTCGAAAGGTCTTTTGTTGACAAACAAGGTTTGAATAATGATGAGATCCTGAATCAAGTTCAGGATGACAATAAGGATTTAGTAAAACTGCTTATCGCCGAATTCGACCGTGTAAAAATGGATTTAGATCCATACAACTGGGAGGTTATCATTAGCTGGGATGAAAAAGTAAATCGCTATAAGAGTCCTGTGTATTCTTTTAAGGTAAGAGACAAAGAAATAAAGATAGACACGCATACAGAATCCTTGTCACATACTCAGATTCCTAAAGTTGCATTGCCTAAATACCAAGCTTGGGGAGATATTTTAAGATGGACTCTTCAAGAAAATGTACCTGGTGAATTTCCTTATACTGCAGGTTTATACCCGTTTAAAAGAACAGGTGAAGATCCGACACGTATGTTTGCGGGTGAAGGAGGCCCAGAGCGTACCAATAGACGTTTTCATTACGTCAGTTTAGGAATGGATGCTAAGCGATTATCAACAGCGTTTGATAGTGTTACACTCTATGGGAATGACCCAGATTATAGGCCGGACATATATGGGAAAATTGGAAATGCAGGAGTCAGTATTTGTTGTTTAGACGATGCCAAAAAGTTGTATTCAGGGTTTAATTTAGCAGATGCTATGACGTCTGTGAGTATGACGATTAATGGCCCTGCGCCAATGCTTCTTGGGTTCTTTATGAATGCTGCAATTGATCAGCAGTGCGAATTATATATTAAAGAAAACGGGCTCGAGGATGAAGTTGAAGCCAAAATAGAAAAACTATATAAAGGGAAAACAAGACCGTCTTATCAAGGGAATATTCCACAAGGAAATAACGGTTTAGGATTGATGCTATTGGGTGTTACCGGAGATCAAGTGCTACCGAAGGATGTTTATGAGACTATTAAGGCTAAGACAATTTCTCAAGTAAGAGGGACGGTACAAGCGGATATATTGAAAGAAGATCAGGCCCAAAACACCTGTATTTTTTCAACCGAGTTTGCGTTGCGATTAATGGGTGATGTTCAAGAATATTTTATTCAAAATAAAGTTCGAAACTTTTATTCGGTATCGATTTCAGGCTATCATATTGCTGAAGCTGGTGCAAATCCAATTTCTCAACTAGCATTTACCTTAGCAAATGGATTTACTTATGTAGAGTATTACTTAAGCCGAGGAATGGATATCAATAAATTTGGTCCTAATCTATCCTTTTTCTTTTCAAATGGTATTGATCCAGAATATGCGGTTATTGGCCGTGTGGCCAGAAAGATTTGGTCTAAGGCACTAAAACACAAATATGGTGCTAATCCAAGAGCACAAATGCTGAAGTATCACATTCAGACTTCTGGACGCAGTTTACATGCTCAAGAAATTGATTTTAACGATATACGTACAACGCTTCAAGCATTATATGCTATTTATGACAATTGTAATTCGCTACATACCAATGCTTATGACGAAGCCATTACAACTCCGACAGAAGAATCTGTACGTCGTGCTATGGCGATTCAGTTAATCATCAATAAGGAATTAGGTTTAACTAAGAATGAAAATCCAATTCAAGGAGCGTTTATTATTGAGGAATTAACTGATTTAGTTGAAGAAGCTGTTTTACTGGAGTTTGATAGAATTACTGAGCGTGGTGGTGTGTTAGGTGCTATGGAAACGATGTACCAACGTAGTAAGATTCAGGAAGAGAGTTTGTATTACGAAACACTAAAGCATAACGGTGAATTTCCAATCATTGGTGTCAATACATTCTTAAGTAGTAAAGGTTCTCCTACGATACAACCTGCAGAAGTGATTAGAGCTACTGAGGAGGAAAAAAAGTATCAGATTAAGATGCTAGAACATCTTCATGCACGAAACAATACTTCAGATGAATTGAAAGACCTTCAGAAAAAGGCGATAAACAACGAAAATATATTTGAAGCCTTGATGGAGGTTTGTAAGGTTGCTTCTCTTGGTCAGATTACTTCGGCTTTGTTTGAGGTTGGTGGGCAGTATCGAAGAAACATGTAAGCAGATCGCCAAAATTTTCAAGTATAACGTAGAAAGTTTTGTGCAGACTGCTTATCCTGAACGTGGAGGCTGAGGCACTCGAAGCCTGTTTCAGGATCTCTGAGAACCAACTTTTGTTTTGGCAAAAGTTGTGTGAATCGCTTATGCTGTGTTTGTCGAAGTATCTTATTAGAAGAGCACTTTTTTCTTATCAAACAACGCCATTAAACCAAAAACAGGTCCAATCGTAAGTAACATGTAAATATATATTGGATTAATTTCACCTTGTAAAACATTCAGAAGTTGAATGCTAATTATGGTGATGGCAAAACCGATACAGTTTACAATGGTAAGTGCTGTTGCTTTTAATTCTGAAACTGTGTTTTGAGCAACAAGAGTTGAGAAAAGGGGGGAATCTGCTATAACCACCATACCCCAAAAAAGGAGGAAAGAAATAAATAATACTTCAGATTTGGTTGTAAACAGTAAAGGAGAAACAAGGCAGCACATACACGATAAAAGAAGTGCAGTAAAAGCCAGTCGTTTTGTGTCAAATTTTTGAGCAAGGTATCCTCCGATAATGCATCCTACCGCACCAATTCCTATAACTAAGAATGACCACAACGGAATATTGAATGTGGTTTCTGGATGTATTATTTTATATGTGTTAAGAATAACTGGAACAAATGCCCAAAAGGCATATAACTCCCACATGTGGCCAAAGTATCCAAAGGCAGCAGAACGAAAAGGACGATTCTTAAAGACACTGAAAAAGGCAGAGAAATTCAGACCTTTTGATGATTTTCGGAATGGCCCATCAGCAACAAAAACTAACATTAATACTCCTCCCAAAACGGCGAGAGATGACGTAATTATTAGCACAGATTTCCAATAGAAGTTACCGGTTATGTGTTTTGCAAAATGTGGAAATGCAGTGCCAATAACCAAAGCACCAACTAAAAAACTCAAAGACGTTCCTAATCCTTTTTTATAATAGTCTGCTGCTATTTTCATACCGACAGGATATATCCCTGCAAGGAAAAAGCCAGTGATAAAACGAAGTGATAGTAAGGTCACCAAAGTGTTGCCCTCCCAAATCACTCCAAGATTAAATAAGGCACCAAATAAAGCACAGGTAAAAAATACTTTTGATGGCGAATAACGATCTGCAATCGTTAAAATGGCAAAGACTAATGTTCCAGAAATAAACCCGAATTGTACTGCTGAGGTTAAATGCCCTAAAGTGCTTGCTTTGAGACCAAAGTTTTCTATTAGATCGCTTATAACTCCGTTCCCAGCAAACCATAATGACGTACAACAAAATTGAGATAAGATAATGGTTGGCAGTATGGCTTTTGAGGGTTTCATTTAGTGTTAATTGTAAGCTTAAGGGTAGGCCATTTTTGGGAGTATTCAAATTGACCCTTAAAATAAACTAAATATAACTCCAAATGAGAGGATTATAAAGTCAACATCCAAGTGCGCTGTAACTTTCTGAATTTTTTAAGTTCACTTCTTAGTATCGGAAGATAATCCCTTCCATTACTATTAGATTTTTCTAGGCGCTTGCAATTATTGAATAAAAGTGAAGTTAAACGCTCTAACGATTCTAGATGTTTGAATTTTTTATCAGAATGACGCTCACGCTCAGCATTGATAATTTCGGGTGCTAATGAGGTAGATTGCTGAATAATGTCTCCAGTAAAATAGATATTGGTATCCTCTTTGCCATCTTCAGTCAAATAATTTAAATCCTGGTTAAGATAGGTTGAGATACTTCTAGAAAGGTAAATGATATCCATCGCCTTTCTATATAAAGGCATATCAGAGAGATACGATGGAATAGCGTAATTCATTTTCTTAGCAATTTCTTGTAAAAATAACGAGCAGTAATGATAATTCACTTTCAATATTAAAGATAAAATGTATATTTACTTTAATAATTAAATTATTTAAGCTAATTACATTAAAATGAGTATTGACTCTTTAAATTGGAAAATATTGAAGTGCTTACAAGAGAATGCCCGACTATCTAGTGCAGAGATTGGGCGACGTGTAGGCATCAGTTCTCCAGCGGTAACCGAGCGTATCAAAAAAATGGAAGATGCCGAAATCATTCAAGGGTATCATACATCTGTATCACCATTTGAAGCTGGCTATCAATTAAAGGCACTAATTACACTACGTGCTTTTATGGGTATGCTAAAACCTTTTTTGGAAAAAGTAAAAACCTATAAAGAAGTTGTGAATTGCTACCGAATTACTGGTAATGAAAATATTGTTATGGAAGTGGTTTTAAAAAACCAGAAACACTTAGAACAATTTATAGATCAGCTCATTGTCTATGGGGAGACTAAAACACAAATTGTTTTATCGCATGTGGTTAAAAATAGTGAGATAAAGCCACTGCAATAATATGTGTTCGTAAGAACAATTTAGCGTTATTTTAGTAATTGGTTTTCAATCATAGGTCTTTAAGTATGTTAAATTTAGTATCTTGTTAGTGTAAACTAACCAAGCTATGAAACTCAATGATTACCTGAAAGAATTACAGAGGCGTCATGTAGTAAAGGCTGGTTTGGCATATTTAGTGTTTTCGTGGTTGTTAGTTCAAGTTCTATCCATCTTAATTCCTGCATTTGAACTTTCAACGTCTCTACTAAAAACGGCGATAATTATTTTGGCGATAATATTTCCTATATGGTTGGTGTTTTCGTGGGTTTATAACTTTACTCCTGACGGCTTAAAAAAAACAGAAGATATTGAGTATGATGCTAAATCACACGCCAAGAAAAACAGTTTTCTAAATCGATTTATAATTGGAACGCTTTTAGTTGCAATAGCACTATTGATTGTTAATCAGGTAAGGATGAAAAACGAAATGACTGAGATCATTTCCGTGATGAACAAAACTGATTATGAATCTTCAATAGCGGTAATGGCTTTTGCAGATATGAGTCCAAATAAGGATCATGAGTATTTTTCAGACGGTATTAGCGAAGAACTATTAAATTTTTTAGCAAAAATTCCTGAGTTGAAAGTTATAAGTAGAACATCCTCTTTTTCTTATAAAGATAAAGACACCAAGGCTGTTGAAATAGGAAAGGAACTCTCGGTTTCCCATATTCTTGAAGGAAGTATTCGTAAATCTGGTAATATGATTCGGATAACGGCTCAATTGATAAATACAAAAGACGGGTCTCACGAATGGTCCGAGACCTATGATAGAAATCTTGATAGTATTTTTAAAATTCAGGATGAAATTGCTGCTCAGGTAACCAATCAATTGCAAATATCCCTATTAGGCAAACGCTCAATAGTTAATTCTAATAACGCTGAGTCTTATAATTTATATCTGCAAGCAAAACATTTAACACGGCAGAATACCAAGAAGGGATATATTGAGGCAGAAGAGAAGATTAAACAAGCCATAGCATTGGATTCTACTTATGCTCCTTCATGGCAACTACTTGCAGGTATTTATGATACGGGATTCTATAATTTTAGCATTAGAGAAGGTGATGAGGCAATTCCATTAGGAATAAAAGCAGCTCAAAAAGCGATAGAACTAGATCCAATTTCAGGTGAGGCCTATGCTTCGCTTGCAAGTTTATATGATTTGGCGTGGGAATTTGAAAAATCAGCCAAAAACATGAATAAAGCTCTCGAGTTAAACCCCAATAATGCTGTTATTGTTGGTACGGCAGCTTTAAAGAATTTCGGTAATATTGAAAAGGCTATTGAATTGCAGAAAAAGGCTATACAATTAGATCCGTTGGTCTATGGTAATTATTTTAATTTAGGATTTGCATATTTTCGATTAAATAGACTCGAAGAAGCAGAAGAGGCTTTTAAAACATTTGCTATTTATTACCCTAATTGGCAGATTTATCACTATATGATGGCTCGCATACGCTTAGCCCAAAATAATATTGAAGGAGCTCGCGAAGAAATAGAACAAGAGAAGCATGACTTTTTTGGTATTTATGGGCGTAATTTTATTGAATTTGCTGCAGGTAATAGTGAAGAGTCAGACAAACTATTTGCCGAATTTTTAAACAAATTTAGCAGTACAGATCCATCAAATGTTGCTGATTTGTATGCGTTTCGCGGTAATTATGAAAAGGCTTTTGATTGGCTTAAAATAGCTGTAGAAAAGAAAGATCCAGTTTTAACAGAAGCACTCACATATCCCTCATTTAAACCAATGCATAGTGATTCTAGGTGGAAACAAATTATTAACTCCATGAACTTGCCAGCGAATCATGGTTATTCCATGTAGCCTAATTTTTAACTCCTGGTTGTTTAAGTTTCCAGTTGGTTCTCGCTTTTTCAGTATCTACCATAGCTTTTACGTCTTCGAGTAATGTTTTAGCGTCGTAGATAATGCCATCTTTGATGGTGTATTTAACACCTCCAACTCTAACAACCTCATTATTTTCAGTCAATTTAATCGCGCCAGTACCATACAGAACTTTGAGGTTTACTAATGGGTTTTCCTCAACGATAACAAAGTCAGCCAACTTTCCTATTTGGATAGATCCAATTTTATCATCCCAACCTAAAGCTTCTGCACCATTCAATGTAGCTGATCGTATGACTTCTAATGGATGAAAACCAGCTTCTCGTAACAATTCCAATTCTCGGATAAAAGCAAAACCGTACAATTGATATATAAAACCAGAATCTGAACCTGCGGTAACCCGTCCTCCACGATTTTTATATTCATTAACAAATGTCATCCAAAGTTGGTAGTTTTTCTTCCATTCAATTTCTTGTTCTGTTCCCCAAAAGTGCCAGTAACTACCATGGCTTACTTTGCTCGGTTCGTAGAATTTCCAGAGTGATGGTAATGTGTAATCCTCATGCCATTCAGCTCTTCTAGCTCTATGCAAATCTCGACTGGCTTCATAAATATTGAAGGTTGGATCGAGGGTAAAGTCAAGTTCTAATAATTCGTTCATTACAGCATTCCAATGGTCCGAATACGGTTTGGCAGCTTGTTTCCATAATTTACCAGCTTCTTCAAATCGATGTTGCTCATTTTGGTAATTATAATCCAACGGATAATCTTGAACGGTTCTATCCTCAAAAAGAGCCTCAGGAAGACCATACCAATGTTCCATAGATGTTAATCCAGCTCTTGCTGAATGCAGAACATTCCAACGCGCCACACTCAACTGTGCATGATGACATGCAGAACCCAATCCCAATTTTTTATTTTCATCTAAAGCTGCAGCCATAATTTCGGGCTCAGCACCAAAAAATTTGATACCGTCTGCTCCGTTTTTAGCATTTTGTCTCACCCATTCTCGAGCCATTTCTGGTGTGCTTATTGGTTTATCACTGCCTGATCCAAAACCTGTATATTCAAATATTCTTGGTGCAACAATTTCATTTGCTGCGCTTTGCTTTTTTAATTCTAAGGCATTTCGTCCACTTGGTTGCCTAACCGTTGTGATACCATGTGCCATCCATAATTTAAATACATAATCGGGATCAGCACCTTGCGCACTACCACCAATATGACCGTGCATATCGATAAAACCAGGTAAAAGGTACATACCAGAAGCATCTAATTCTTTGCCACCAGATTTTAATGTTGGGCGACTACTGTCTTTAATTTCCACACCTGGATAGCCAACAACATCAATCGATACTATTTTATTATTTTCCACAACAATATCGACTGGTCCACGAGGTGGCGAACCGTCTCCATTAATTAAGGTCACGCCTCTAATAATTAATTGTGAAAATGGACCTTCGCCTTTATGATTGTCTTGAGCATGAGTAAAACAGAAAGACGTTAGTAAAGCAAATATAAATACGTAGTATGGATTAGTGCGCATTGAATGGATGTTGGTTAATTGTATCTAAAATTAACCATAATAATTTATTCTATGACAATATGAGGGACAGTATCCAAATTCCAATCAATAACCAAACCTTTTGAAAGTGATTCTGCAATGTCCTTCCCATAAAGGTATTCGCATAAATAAAGGGCTGCTTCAAAAGATTTTGCACCACCGGCTGAGGTTATATATTTTCCGTCATGGACAAAAAGGACATCTTCTCTAATGTCTAATTCAGGGAACATTTTACGCATGGCGTTAATGTCACTCGGAAAGGTTGTGGACACTTTACCATCCAAAAGACCTGCCTTTGCTAATACAAAAGCTCCATCGCAATGTGATGTCATAAACTGAGCCTCTTTGTTAATACGCTTCACAAAGTCAATCATCACGGCATCTTTTAAATCGGTATCCAAATGATGTTCTGCACTTGGTATGACTAAAATATCAATCTTTGGGAGGCTATCGTTTATGTAATTGAAATCGGGGAGGATACGCATGCCTTCAAACGTCGTAACTGCATTATCTGTATTAGCCACAGTAAACACGTTCATTGGTTTTATACTATCTCTGAAAATCGTATGCTGAAAGATGTCGAAAGGTGCTGTCAATTCTGTATTGTAGGTGCCGTCCATAATCAAGAAGGCGACATTATATCGATTAGGCTCTAGCTTAGGAAATTTTTTGTCATCCTGAACGGAGGCTGAGGTGCTCGAAGCCTGTTTATGGATCTCATTAGAGGATTCACCTTTTTCTGTTGAATTATTGCAGCTTACTATTAAGATTAAAGCAAAAAGTAAAACTATATTTTTCATCTTTTAGATTTGAAACCTACAACGTTTAGATACAGAAACAAGTTCAGCACATAAACCTCGCACGTTGGTTGTTCGTGTTTTTCATTAACCAATTCTCCAAGGTGGATTTTTTCTATTATCACCAGCACTATACAAGATAATATGGTTGCCATCAGGATCTTTTAAATGCGCCTCTCGCCAAAGCCAAGGCTTATCTTCTGGATCATTAGTAAAAGTAAGACCTTTTCCTTTTAGTTCATTGACCACTTCATCTAGATTTTCATTCTGAAAGTAGATGCTTATTCCATTACCTTGAGGTAGTTTTTCAACCTCATGAATTGAAAAGGTGCTATCTCCAGTGGGGCATTCAAAGCGTACGTAGCGAGGCAGAGCATCAACAATCAATAACAAGCCTAATGTCTTGTAAAACTCTGTTGCTGCAACAACATCTTGAGAAGGCACTGTAATTTGATTTAAATTCATAAAACTGAGGTTTCAATATGTTCAGTAATTTGTTTCGCATGAATTCTAGAATTTTCTATAAACCACTTATGGGTTTCTGTACCGCCACAAATAACTCCTGCCAAATAAAGGCCTTCAACATTAGACTCCATAGTTTCGGGATTGTAACTCGGGATATGTTTTTCGTCTTTAGAGAATGTTATTCCTGCAGTTTCTAAAAATTTAAAATTCGGACGATAGCCAGCAAGTGAAATTACATAGTCGTTATTTATAGTTTTTTCACCCTGAGGTGTCTTAATGATAATAGAATCCTCTAGAATTTCTATGATTTCAGAATTAAAAAATGCGTTAATGCTTCCTTCTTTTATTCGGTTTACAATATCTGGCCGTACCCAATACTTTACACGTGGCCCAATATCTTTATCGCGGATAATCATGGTAACATTACCACCTTTACGATAAATTTCTAATGCTGCATCTACAGCCGAATTACTTGCTCCAACAATAGCGATATTTTGCAATGTAAACGGATGGGCTTCTTTGTAATAGTGCATCACCTTGGGCAAATCTTCTCCAGGTTTATCTAAATAATTTGGAATATCATAAAAGCCTGTGGCTATGATTACTTTTTTTGATGTGTACTCAGACTTATCTGTTTTAATGTTGAAATGATCTTTAACCTTATTTAAACTGATGACTTTTTCATACAGATTGATTTTTAATTCATTTGAAGTCGTTACACGACGATAATATTCCAAAGCTTCATTGCGGGTAGGTTTTGGATTATTGCTAATAAATGGTATGTCATCAATCTCTAATTTTTCTGAAGTTGAAAAGAAGGTCATATTTAGTGGATAGTTGAATAAGGAGTTGGTCAACGCTCCTTTTTCTATAACAACATAATTCCAATTGCGTTTTTTGCATTCTAAAGCACAAGCAATGCCTATTGGTCCTGCACCAACGATTAGTATGTCAACATGTTTTTTAGTCATCAATTTTAAGCGTTTTTATTGAAGTTGTCATTATATAGCGATATTTTGTCTGTTTTAAACGAGTTCATGATTCCTTTTTAAGACTTGTCTTAGGTAAATCAAAAGAATTATTCCAAGCAGGCCAAGACCACACATAATATACCAAGTAAATTCATAACCTAATTTTGCTGTCATTTGCAAGCCTAAATTATGACCAAAAATACTAGCTAATGAGAACGTCATGACGTACATGGCTAAGTACTCGCCTTGTTTTCCACGCTTAGAGCGCTCCATGGCAAATGCATTAGACATCGGAAAACCAATCATTTCTCCAACGGTAGCTAGCAACATCCCTATAATCAGAACACCAATCCACGAAGTTAAGTTTAGGACATAAAAACTAAAGATTGTCAGTAATAACCCAAAAAGAGTTAAGCCGATTTTGGTGAATTTTGATTTCTCGAGCCATGCAATTAGTGGCATCTCCAATATAAAAATTAAGAAACCATTAAGCCCTAGTAAAAGCCCAATTTTAAATTCGGACAGAGAATAGACGTCTTTATAATATAAGGGCATTGTGGAGAAATATTGCATAAAAATAACAGCAAAAAGTACCATAGCACTAAAGAATATCCAATATGGTCTATCTTTATTTACTGATATCGGATTCTCGTTTATAACCTCGTCCACAGGTTTTGCTTTTTTAGGATTAAGGACTAAAACCAATAATATAGTTGCTAAAATACATGTAATACCATCAACCCAAAACAAACCACTATAACCTATGGTTGCTATAATTATACCACCAATTGCAGGTCCGGCCGAAAAACCTAAATTTATAGCAAGTCTAATTAATGTTACGGACCTTGTTTTATTTTCAGGTTTGCTATACACACTCATTGCTACATACATTGCAGGTCTAAATGAATCAGCAACGGCCATGACCAAAAATATACCAACGCATATTTGGGCAAAAGTGTCTAGAAATTGCAAAGCAATAAATAAAAATCCTGTGGCTAATAAACTTCTAACCATGACCTTATAATAGCCAATGGAATCTGTTAATTTTCCGCCTAGCCAAACACCAACAACAGAACCCAAGCCAAAACATGTCATAACCCATCCAACATTAGATTGGCTGATAGATAAATCTTCCCTTAAGTATAATGATAAAAATGGTATTATCATTGTGCCAGAACGGTTTATAAATGTCATCAAGGCAAGCCACCAAACTTCTCTTGAAAGTCCTTTAAAGGTGTTGAGGTAGTTGTTAAATAATGTTTTCATTTTGGTTGTTGTTATAAAAATAAAAAGTCCGACGTTGACGTCGGACTTTTAAATATTGTTTAATGGTATAGTTGTATTGTCACAATAGATATAGCGTCCGAATCGATTTCATTGAAATCGTAGAGGTTTGCTTTGTATATGTGACGTTTTGTTTCATGTGTTTTATTTATTGTTTTTTAACGGTCACATGCAGTTCGCTATTAATAATTCTCTTGTGCGATAACCTTTTAACATGCTCGTTTCATAATTGAAGAGCTAAGCTACATAAAAATTTGAGAAGTTGTATTTTTGAAGTGCATTAAAATTATTGATAATGAAATATGTGTTATGCTTTCTAATGGTAATTAGCACAAGTTGTGCTCAAAAAAAAGCTAAAATTCAAGGTGAAACAGCATGGCAAATTGCTAAAAATGCTGAATTTAAAGATGCGACTACCTCTCCGTTAACTAAAAAAGATTTGAAGAATTTTAAGGGATTAGATTTCTTTAAATTAGATTCCTCTTTTGTAGTTAAGGCACATTTGAAACGAACACCAGACTCCAAATGGTTCAATATGAAAACGACAACAGACCGATTGTCTAAAGAAAGAATCTTTGGCATTATTAGTTTTAATATTAATGGTGAAGCCTTTGAATTAAATGTGTATCAAGGTCAGGAATTAATGCAAACTGAAGGATATGAAGATTATTTGTTTTTGCCTTTTTTAGATAATACGAATGGTGAGGAAAGCTATGGAGGAGGGCGTTATATAGATTTAAGAATTCCGAAGGGAGATTCAATTGAGGTCGATTTTAATAAAGCATACAATCCACTATGTGTGTACAATGAAAAATACTCTTGTCCAATTGTGCCTAGAGTCAATTATATAGATACTGAAGTGAGGGCAGGGGTTAAGAATTTTAAGAAATAGTTTTATCTGTTTGATAAAAGTTTCATTGTTTAGTCGTGGAGTTGTTTATACGTTTCACTAATCACTAATCACTAATCACTAATCACTAATCACTAATCACTAATCACTAATCACTAATCATTTAGCTAAATACATTCCGGCAAAAACTGCTAAAAATCCGATGATAAAGCTTGCCACTGTATAAAGAGCAAAACTCGTGAAATCTCCCGATTTTAAAAATACATGATTTTCATAAGCAAAAGTCGAAAAAGTTGTAAACCCACCACAAAATCCGGTAGCTAAAAGTACAGTCTGATTTGATGATAGCGTGTTGTTTTTTGCAGCAACCCCAAGGATAATACCAATCAATAAACTTCCAATAATATTTGCAGCAAAGGTGCCGTAAGGGATTCCGGTAGTTGGACTGTTAAGCCATTTCCCAATTAAAAAGCGTAAGACACTTCCAATTCCACCACCCAAGAAAACCAAAACAAGGTGTTTCATTTGATTATTCTAAAACTATAGTTGGCTTAACGGCGATGTATATTTCTGTAACCCAATCAGCAGGATTAGGGAATTCTGAAGGATCAGTTGGATAGGCTTCTAGCATTGGGCCATTTTCAACGCGCTCATAATTTGGAGATGATTCTATAAATTCAAAGGCCTTTTCCCATGCTTCAGACAAATTGGAATAATCCCCTTTTAGAACAGTTTTAAGTGTCGTAAAGGGTTGTAATTGACCAATTAAAATATCTGGCTCTGCAGAGACAATTTTTGTTTGGGTTGGTATACAACAGGAAAATATAACGGCATCATTCTCTTCGTCCCATTTTTCAATATAAACGAATGGTGCACCTGCGAAGGCTACATTATGAGTCACGGCATAGGCGCCAACTTGAGGAAATAATTCTTGCATTTTAGCAGGATAATCGCTGATTTTACACGATGCAGTTTTATAAATATAATAGCCACCACTATGCTGTGTAATGCCATCGATGTCTATACTGTAGCGTTTCATGTCGGCAACAATGACACTGTCTAACATTTCTAAACTACGCTCGTATTTTGGACCAATTTCGGATTCCATTCCACCCATTAAAGCAGAAAACATCTTAAATTGAAATGGCAGGTCTTCGCCTGAAATAGTCCATGTAACATCAGTTTTGCCATCTTCTGTCGGTTCAAAATATAAGTTTACATCAGATTTAGGGAACTCGGCAAACTGCATTTCAAGCTGAATTTGAGAATGAGGATTTGCACCAATAGTTTTCATGGTGCCTATACCATCCTCATCTTCCCAAGTGTAAGAACCACCAACACCTTCTGTTTTCTCGGGATAGGTCATAACGATATTAGGGTCTTCCTCTTTCCAGGCAGACCAATCTTCCCAATTTTTAAGATCAATAACTTCATTATACACAACCTGTTGAGGTGCATTAATGGTGTGTGTTCTTGTAACTTCAAAACTGTTAGGTTGTACAGCAATATATATGGCAAGGCCAATAACAAGTATGAGCAATAAAAATAAGATGTATTTAAAGGCTTTCATAAGGCTTTGGATGATTCGATTAGTAGTTTAATCCAAAGGTAGTGAAATAATAAAAAGGTAAAAGATTACATAAACATAAACTTCACGGCTGCAATCATACCGATAAAGCCTATGAAGGCTAGTAGAATCCACAAGGTGCCTTTGTAATATTTTCTATGTAGCTTAAGATCTTTGCGGTATTGAAATCCAATTATTATGGCAAAAACCACAAAGAATAATAATCCAAAAATCAATTGACCAGTACTAAACATCTTCTTATTTTTATGCAAAGTTAAGAATAACAGAACTAAACATAAACAATTGATGCAAGATAAAATCAACGCTGTAAAGGCATTTCATACCGCTTTTAAAATAGGTCACAGAGAAATCCCTAAAGCAGACTTAGGGATGGAAAAAAATATGCTACGCTATAAATTAATGCGCGAAGAAAATGAGGAATATTTAGAAGCTGCCAATGACAATGATTTGGTTGAGGTTGCCGATGCTCTAGGGGATATGCTTTACATTTTGTGTGGTACTATAATTGAGCATGGCCTACAGTATAAAATAGAGGAAGTCTTTGATGAAATACAACGGAGTAATATGAGTAAACTGGGAGAAGACGGAGAACCCATTTACAGAGAAGATGGTAAGGTCCTAAAAGGACCTAATTACTTTAAGCCCCATATTGAAGATATTTTGAATAAGTAGAAAAGCAGAAAAGTTTGAATCATGAAAGTTTAAATTAGATATCATAAACTTCTAACTTCTAACTTCTAACTTCTAACTTCTAACTTCTAACTTCTAACTTCTAACGTACCTCGTATCTCCAATTATGGATGTCTTCAGCCAAATTATGCTGAATGTTCAATAAGTGGGATTTTAGCAGGCTTCCGTAGGTTTCGTCTAATTTTGGAAGTTCAAATGTTTCATTGTCGTGCTCAAACCCAAAAACAGGACTAATCACAGCGGCTGTACCAGCACCGAAAATTTCTTTTAGTCTTCCTGCTCTTGCAGCCTCTTTGATTTCATCAACGCGAATAGGTCTTACTTCACATTCTATGTTCAAGTCTTTAGCAATGTCAATCAAACTTTTACGGGTAATACCATCTAAGATTCTATCGTTAGTAGGAGCAGTAATCAATTTGTCATCAATTCTGAAGAAAATGTTCATGGTACCAGCTTCTTCCAAGTACTCATGGGTATTGGCATCTGTCCAGATCACTTGCTGAAACCCTTTTTGTTGTGCTAATTTAGTTGGGTAGAATTGCGCAGCATAATTACCTGCAGCTTTCGCAAAGCCAACACCACCATCAGCAGAACGACTATATTTTTGAGCTATGGTGACGCGTACAGGCTCAGAATAATACGCTTGAGCAGGAGAGCAAATGATAATAAATCGATATTCTTCAGCTGGTGAAGCAGAAATTGCTGGTTCAGTAGCAATGACAAAAGGTCTTATATAAAGTGAATTTCCTACACCGGGTTTTATCCAGTCAGAATCCATTTTCAACAAGGTTTCAAGACCTTCAAAAAAATAGTCTTTCGGAAATTCTGGCATGGCCAAACGGGCTGCTGACTTGTTTATACGATCAAGGTTCTGCTCTGGTCTAAACATAAAGATTTTACCGTTATCGTCTTTGTAGGCTTTCATGCCTTCAAACACAGCTTGTCCGTAATGGAACACACGAGCGGAAGGTTCCATAGTCATAGGTGCATAAGGTTCTATTCTTGGTTTTTGCCATTCGCCGTTTTTAAAATCACAAAAGAACATATGATCCGTAAAGACTTTTCCGAATTTTAAATCGCTAAAATCAACATTTGAGATTTTAGAAGCTTCTACTTTTTCTATTGATAAATCCGAAATAAATTCTATGCCCATAACCACTAGCTTTAGTGGTACAAAAATACAGAATCGAGACGGTATCTAAAAGAATAAATTATCACTTATTTTTTTGTAATTTTGAGTTTAAATCAATCTTAATTCATAATGAAAAAAATAATCGTATTAGTACTCAGCTTAATGGTTTGTGTGGCCTGTAAAAATGAGGCAAAAGAAACTGAAGAAGTAAAGGAAGATGTTGTTGAAGAAACGGCTCCTGAAATGGCTTATATGTCTATAGGTAAATCTATAACGGATGATGATGCCATCTCAACACGTAGAATGCTAGACCACTATAGTGCCATGAAAGTTGGCGATACCGTTAATGCAAAAATGACAGGTAAAATCACTGAGGTTTGTGCTAAGAAAGGATGTTGGATGACGCTAGATATGGGCAATGGCGAGACAGCCCGAGTAACATTTAAAGACTACGGCTTTTTTATGCCGCTAGATGCTTCTGGCGAAGTTGTAATAAATGGAAAGGCTTTTGTTTCGGAAACATCCGTTGAGGATTTAAAACATTATGCCGAGGATGCTGGCAAGTCTGAAGAAGAAATCGCAGCGATTACGGTACCGCAAAAAACCTATGGTTTTGAAGCCGACGGGGTTTTGCTTAAAAAGTAGTGAAACGAAAGATTATAACGACCTCGGATGGTTCTAAAACCATTCAAATTGAAGAATGGAATGAGCAGTACCATTCTATCCATGGAGCATTAAATGAAGCAAATCATGTTTTTATTAAACATGGTTTACATTATACCTTAGGCTTATCGGATTCTGATAAGCCTTTATCAATTTTAGAAATAGGCTTTGGAACTGGCTTAAATGCATTTTTAACATTAATTGAGTGTGAAAAACTAAAGCAGCATATTAATTATGTTGGCGTTGAGGCTTACCCAGTTAATGATGCTGAAGTTAAAGCCTTGGATTACCCGCAATTTATCTCTCCAAAGCATTCGGGCAAATTCGATAAGATGCATAAGGCAGAGTGGGAGAGGTGTATGTCTATTTCTGATTACTTTCAAATTGAAAAACAGCAAAAACTCTTTAAAGACATTAATGCTGTCAATAGTTTTGATTTAATTTATTTTGATGCTTTCGGGGCTCGTGTTCAACCCGAGCTATGGACCGAATCAGTTTTTAAAAACATGTTTGATGCTTTAAAGGCAAATGGTGTTTTAGTAACATATTCAGCTAAAGGCAGTGTAAGACGCGCCATGCAAACTGTTGGTTTTACAGTTGAGAGGCTACCTGGGCCCCCTGGAAAAAGGGAAATGCTAAGAGCTAAGAAAAATTGAGTCAGATGGTTAAGGACGTTAAAGAACTTTAACATCTAGTAACGTTAAATCCAAATTAAAATGGCATAAAGGCCTTTAGCCCTTTCGTATCTTTGATAAATGAAGAAGAAAACGATTTTAATTACCGGTGCTACCGGGCTAATTGGGCAAGAGGTAGTAAAGGCGTGTCACCAAAAGGGCTACATAGTTCATTATTTGTCTACTTCAAAATCTAAACTAGAATCCAAGGACAATTACAAAGGTTTTTTTTGGAACCCAGATCAAAATGAAATTGACGAGACCTGTTTTGAAGGTGTCGAGGCTATTATAAATTTGGTTGGTGCAAGTATATCAAAACGTTGGACGGACGACTATAAACAAGAAATTCTCAATAGTAGAACTAAAACAGCAGAGTTATTAATAGAGACGATAAAGAAACATAATTTCTCGATTGAGCAAATTGTTTCGGCGAGTGCCATTGGAGTTTATCCATCGTCATCAGTCAATTATTATGAAGAGCATAACTCTAGTGTGTCAGATACATTTCTCGGGACAGTTGTTCAAAAGTGGGAGAATGCCGTTGATGACTTTAAGTCAATTGGGGTGAAGGTAGCAAAAGTAAGAATAGGATTAGTACTAGCCGAAGAAGGTGGTGCATTATCAGAGATTGTAAAACCAATGCGATTTGGTTTGGGTGCTGCCTTTGGGTCAGGGGAACAATGGCAAAGCTGGATACACGTCGAAGATTTAGCACGACTATTTGTACATGTTTTAGATGACGAATTAGAAGGTGTTTATAACGGTGTAGCGCCAAACCCAGTTACCAATTCAGAATTGACCAAGACTGCTGCAAAAGTTCTAAATAAACCTTTGTTTTTGCCCAATATTCCTAAGGTTGCAATGAATTTAGTCTTGGGCGAAATGCATATTCTGTTATTTGAAAGTCAGCGTGTCAGCTCAGGTAAAATTGAAGGGGAGGGCTTTCAGTTTAAGTTCCATCATATAGAGCCTGCTTTAAAAGACCTTTTGACCTGATTTAATAAATAATATTATCCAAAATATTATCTAAATTCTCTTCCATCATATTGTACTTTTTGTCACTCATAAAAATCTGACGCATGTCTTTTTTTATTTGTGCAAGTTCTAAACTGGAGTAATGGTGAAATTGTACATTTTCATCAATTTTTTCTAAGCCTTCGTCTTCAGAGTCACTTTGAAACTCTGAATAGATTTTTTCAAAAACTTTTGGGTCTGTTTTAGATTTTATGAGTTCTAATTCTTGATTACTCTCATTAGCATCGGCATTGGCGCAGAGCAATAAAATATAAGTGTGTAACTCTTCTTTACTCCAGTGGTTGTTTATTGATGCCATAAAATTAGTATTGGTGGTGTAGTTACCTCAAATTTAAAGAATTATATGTTATCATTTGTATTTTATTAAAATAAAAAAACCACCAAGAAGATACTTAGTGGTTTTCAATATATATAGAATGTTGTGGCTTTTGCCCAACATGACAAAGCTTGGTCGCTGAGCTTTTTGAAGTTACTTTATCATTTCGTAACTACGTTTAATAAAGCTCGTTAACTCTTCGCCTTTTAGTAAGCCTTGAGATAGTCTAGCTAAATCTAAACTCTGATTAATAAGGCGTTCCTTTTTCTTCTTGGTTTTAGTATTTAATATGTCACTTACCAATTCAGAATTTGTGTTTACCACTAAATTATACATCTCTGGCATGTTGCCCATACCAAACATACCACCGCCACCAGTTTGCTGCATCTCTTTCATACGGCGCATAAACTCTGGTTGGGTAATCATAAATGGTGTGGCATCGCTATCCATAGTTTCTAACTGAACGGAAAATTTTTCAGAAGGAATGACCTCTTTTAATAATTCATCCAACTCTGTTTTTTGCTCTTCACTTAATTTTGAAATCTTGGTGTCTTCTTTCTTAATTAAGTTATCGATATGGTCGGCATCAACACGTGCAAAAGAAATCTTTTCTTTAGAGGTTTCTAACTTTTGCATTAAGTGACTTACAATCGGTGAATCCAATAACAGAACTTCATACCCTTTAGCCTTCGCACTTTCAATATAGGCGTGTTGCTCATCTTTATCAGAAGCGTAAAGAATAACCAGTTTATCATCTTTATCTGTTTGATTGGCTTTTATCTTATTATACAACTCGTCATACGTGTAGTAAGTACCATCAACTGTAGGATATAATGCAAAAGCATCTGCTTTTTCAAAGAACTTCTCTTCAGACAACATTCCGTATTCAATGACTATTTTAATGTCGTCCCATTTCTTCTCAAAATCTTCTCTGTTTGAGTTGAATAACGATTTTAACTTGTCAGCAACTTTTCTTGTGATGTAAGATGATATTTTCTTAACTGCACCATCCGCTTGTAAATAACTACGAGACACGTTTAATGGAATGTCTGGTGAATCGATAACCCCGCGTAACATCGTTAAGAACTCTGGTACTATACCTTCAACATTATCCGTTACAAAGACTTGATTTTGATACAACTGAATTTTATCCTTTTGGATATTCATGTCGTTTGTCATCTTTGGGAAATATAATATCCCCGTAAGATTGAATGGATAATCTACGTTTAAGTGAATGTGGAATAACGGCTCCTCAAACTGCATTGGGTAGAGCTCTCTGTAAAAATCCTTATAGTCTTTATCTTCTAAGTCTGTTGGTTGTTTTGTCCAAGCTGGGTCAGGATTGTTGATGATGTTATCGACAGTCTTTGTCTCGGGCTTAGCATCTTCTTTGGCGTCTTCAGGAAGAGGAAGTGTTTCTTCCTTTGTTCCGAATTTAATCGGAATAGGCATAAACTTGTTATACTTATTCAGTAATTCCGTAATTCTTGAATCTTCTAAAAATTCAGTAGAATCCTCTGCAATATGAAGAATGATTTCGGTACCTCTTTCTTTTTTGTCTGCTTCAACCAAAGTAAATTCTGGCGACCCATCACAGGTCCAATGCGCAGCTGGTTCATCCTTATAAGATTTTGTGATGATTTCAACTTTTTCAGCAACCATAAATGCTGAATAAAAACCAAGACCAAAGTGTCCGATGATGCCAGAATCCTTCGCTGAATCTTTATACTTATCTAAAAATTCCTCAGCACCAGAGAACGCAACTTCATTGATATATTTTTCAACTTCTTCTGCCGTCATACCCAATCCCTGATCGATAATATGAAGTTTTTTACCTTCTTTATCAACTTTAACCTCAATAATCGGGTTTCCATATTCTACCTTAGCTTCCCCAACATTAGTCAGATGCTTTAACTTTAAAGTTGCATCTGTTGCATTACTGATCAACTCACGAAGAAATATCTCGTGATCACTGTATAAAAATTTCTTAATTAAAGGAAAAATGTTTTCTACTGAAACATTAATATTACCTGTTGCCATTTTATATTGTTTTTGTTTTTCAACTCAAGAATTGTCCTGAGTCAATAAAATATTTATTTATAAATCTCAATGAGCAATAGTCAAAAAAAATACCAATTCGTTAAATGTGACAAGATGACACAAAAAAAGCCATTCAAAAAAGAATGGCTTTTGTAAATATGTAAAACGTATTTAATTTTTCATTTCAGCTTCCTTCTCTGCAATAGGCTGCTCTTCTTTTTCCTTATTCTTCACATGGGTTTCTAACCATTGGTCTTGTTCCCATAGTAAATGCATAATGGATTCTTTAGCTCTATAACCATGACTTTCTTTAGGTAGCATTACCAATCTTACCGTAGCACCTAATCCTTTTAAAGCGTTAAAGTAACGCTCACTTTGTAATGGATAGGTACCTGAATTGTTATCAGCAACTCCATGAATAAGTAGAAGAGGTGTTTTCATTTTATCAGCATGCATAAAAGGAGACATGTTATAGTACACTTCTGGTGCTTCCCAGTAGCTACGCTGTTCACTCTGAAATCCAAACGGAGTCAGTGTTCTGTTGTAAGCACCACTTCTGGCAATACCAGCGGCAAATAAATTAGAATGAGACAACAGGTTTGCTGTCATAAACGCACCATAACTATGTCCGCCCACAGCAACACGCTCTCTATCAATATAACCTAACTCATCAACGGCATCAATCGCTGCTTTGGCGTTACCTACTAATTGTGTTCTAAAACTGTCATTAGGCTCTTCCTCACCTTCACCGACTATAGGGAATGCAGCATCATCTAAAACAACATACCCGCGAGTTACCCAATAGATTGGGGACCCATAATACGGATATACAAATTCATTTGGATTTGTAGTGCTTTGTGAAGCACTTGCTTTGTCTTTGTACTCTCTCGGGTAAGCCCATAGAACCATCGGATACTTTTTGCCTTCTTGGTAATCTAATGGTAAATATAAAGTGCCTTCTAAACCTAATCCGTCTTCTCTATCATAAGTAATGACACGTTTATCAATAGATTCTAATGCTTTAAAAGGATTCTCAAATGAAGTGATAGGCGTAAGATCATTGTCTTTGTTAATATTTCTGATATAATAGTTTGGATATTCGGTTTGAGATTCTATTCTTACTAAAATCTCACCTTTTTCCATATCAATGGCTGTATTGAGATTTTCGAGTTTATCGGTATATTCAGACTGATAGAGGCGCTGCTTTTCCCCAGTCTTGATGTTGTACTGATCTATAAAAGGAAACTGCCCCTCTTTTGTATAGCCAGGACCCATTAAATATAGGTTGTCATTGTTCATCTCTAAGGTGTAGCTGCCGTATTTGTTTTTAGAATTCACAAAATTCCCAGGGTTACTATATACATCTTGGTAGTTTCTGTCTGATATTATTTTTGGAGTACTTTTATTATTTGAAGGATTGAATAGATACGTTTTTGTATTCCGAGTATTCCACCAATAATCATAGGCAACTGCCACATCATCATTTCCCCAGTTGATACCAGAGAAGCGTTGCTTGGTTTTTAAAATCAGCTTTGGGTCATTATTAAATGGTGCAGAAACTTGATAAACAGCATCACGATAGTCTACTTCATTTTCTGGGTCTCCTTTATCTAATGCTTCAGCCCAAACTAAAGTTGCTGGTTTATCTGATCGCCAAGACATATTTCTTTTTCCCATTCTTGTAGCCATAAACCCTTTAGGCCTTACTTCGTCTAAAGGCACTTCATTCACAACTTTAACAAGTTTACCATCTGAAGTATAAATAGTTGTCTCACTTGGAAAGCGAGAATAGGTTACTAAATAAGAGAATGGTCTTTTAATGGTTGTGACCATAACATACTCTCCATTGGGTGAAAAATCAACCCCTCTATACATAGCATCTGGCAGAAAATCTGAAACATCACCATTAACAGATACTTTTTTAATTTCAGAACGTGCCAATTGTTCAAAATTAAACTCGTCATTTGGAGTTTTTAATAAATCTTGATAGGTTCTGTTTTGCGCCTTAGCACCATCGCTGACTGAAATTGTTGGTCCAGTCGGAACAGCTTCAGCAGTATTAATTAGTGTTTTTCTGTCTTTTGATAATGTTTTTACCAATAAAGCGGAATTGTCCTTAAACCATTCTAAGGCACCTCCCATATTAGCATTGATATTAGCTTCAGTTATTTTTTTAGCATTACCAGATGCAACATCAACAATCCAAACTTCTACACCTTTTAACGTCGTATTTAAACAAGCAATCATACGTTCATCGGGAGACCAACTAAAACTTGAGAGTCTGGGGTTTTCGGGTAAGCCAGTAACTTGTCTTGCTTCTTTTTCAGAGGTTTTTTTAACTTTTAGATTATTATAAAAAGTGGTTCTGCTACCAATGTTGGTTACAGGATTAATTCTTAGTCCGGCTAAGCGGAGCTCTTCTTCCGAAAGCTCGGCAATGGATTTATATTGGTCTCTATAAATCAAGACCATGTTTTCTCCTTTACTATCAATTTGAACACCAGGAGCAAGGGAGACATCAGCAAGATCTAATATTTCCTTTGGTGGTGTTTGGTAAGGAAGATTGTCTTGGGCATAGCTTGAAAATACAAATAGGGCAATGAATAATCTTAAGAAATGTTTCATAATAATTGGTTTAATGAAAAAGTTCTTGAAGATACTCAAAATTCATTTTTAAAAGGATGAGGTTAGTGTTAAAAAAAATTAAAACTATCAGTCTATACGCTATCTTATTATGCATGCATAACGAATAACTGGGGCTTAAAAATACGACAACTGATTAATGGCTATTTTTGCTATTCAAAACAATAATGTATTCTCTTTAATATAAACACCTTATTTAATGTATAATTCAAAAATAATAGGCTTAGGAAAGTATGTTCCCGAAAATATCGTAACTAACAATGATCTTTCTAAGATGATGGAAACCAGTGACGAATGGATTCAAGAAAGAACAGGAATAAAGGAAAGACGATGGATCGTGCCTGGTAGTGATGATACAACAGCGACAATGGGAGTAAAGGCGGCTAAGGTTGCTATTGAACGTGCTGGTATTGATAAGGATGATATAGATTTTATAATTTTCGCAACGTTAAGTCCAGACATGTATTTTCCTGGTCCAGGAGTACAAGTGCAGCATGCCTTGGATATAAAAACGGTTGGTGCATTGGATGTGCGTAATCAATGCTCGGGATTTGTGTATGCGCTTTCTGTTGCTGATAATTTTATTAAAACAGGAATGTATAAAAACGTTTTGGTCATTGGAAGCGAATTGCATTCCCACGGGTTGGATAAAACAACAAGGGGAAGAGGTGTCACTGTTATTTTTGGTGATGGTGCTGGTGCTGCAGTTGTAAGTAGAGAAGAAGATTCATCTAAAGGTATATTGTCAACACATTTACATTCTCAAGGCGAACATGCTGAGGAATTAGTACTAATTGCCCCAGGAATGGGTAAACGATGGGTTAACGATATTATTGAGGATAACGACCCTGACGACGAAAGCTATTACCCTTATATGAACGGACAATTTGTATTTAAAAATGCAGTGGTACGTTTCAGTGAAGTCATTATGGAAGGTCTAATGCAGAATAAACTAGATAAGGATGATATTGATATGCTGATTCCTCACCAAGCTAATCTTAGAATTGCACAGTTTATTCAGCGAAAATTTGGTCTAAGCGATGACCAAGTATATAACAACATAATGCGTTATGGTAACACCACTGCGGCATCTATCCCAATTGCCCTAACTGAAGCTTGGGAGGAAGGTAAAGTGAAGGATGGCGACACTATCGTTTTGGCTGCTTTTGGTAGTGGTTTTACATGGGGAAGTGCCATTATTAAGTGGTAGTAGAAACCGCATTTTGAGAAAATAAAAAAAGCCGTGACCCAAATCACGGCTTTTTCAGCTATTAACCAACTTTAACTAACTTAAGTTAGGATTGTAACATCCTATACTTTATTACTTAAAACTTATCTCTTATATAGACGTACAAAGTTGTTTTTTATTGCAAACTTTAACAATTTTAACGCTAAATTAACTTAATGCGACTTCCGATGAATATGTGTTATCGGTCTCATGTACGAATAGTAGCATATTTCAAGCTACTAGCTTTTTAGCTTTAATGACCTTTGCTTTATGTTTATGTTTTATTACTTGAGTCGATACTAATAAATTGTTGGCTGTAGTTTTTATTTGTTTTTAAACAGAAAAGGCTATCACTTCAGACAGCCTTTTCAATAATTTATTTGTCAATTCGCTATTAGTTTCCAGCGCTTAAAGAATAACTTCCATCTCCATTGAATGAAGTAATTGTAATAGTTACAGTCCAATTTCCAGGCTCTCCAGCTTGAGTAACTCCGTCAATACTATCGGGTTCAGTTCCTCCGTTCAGAGTTCTGTCAAGTACTACAGTTCCTTCAGAATCAGTAACTACAATATTAAATGTTCCAGTTGCAGTAGCAGTTATGTCAGCATTATAGTCAGCCGTTGCCAAATTATTCGTCCAATTAATTGTTCGGGAGGCATTTCCACCGTTTCCAGTAAAATCGCCACCAATATCTCCAGATGGACCTTCGTTAACAGTTATATTCGCAGTTGGTCCATCGTCATCTGAACAAGATGAAAATGTGCCAATGAATAATACCATTGCAGTAAAAATTGTAAGTAGTTTAAAATTTGAGGTTTTCATTTTTATTAGTTTTTGCTATTTATTCTATTATAGAACAATTAAGTCAATAAATTTCCCAGTCTGAAAACGTGATTTTTTAATTTTTTTTTTAAAAGTAGTTAATCAGTATGTTATATGTTGAAACTGGTCAAAATGTGCTGCAAGGGTTTGCTATGGTTTGTTATGGAATTGCATAAAGTTCCGTCAACTAATAAGATAACTATTAGCATGGTATGCTAATTACTCTCAGTTTATATATTGTAAAAGGTGTTATTTAGATTTCAAATAATATGCCAAACAAAAACCCGAAGCATTTTTTACCTCGGGTTTTCTTTGTTTAATTGCCAAGCATTAACACTAACCATCAACTATTTATGCAGGCGATTAAACATGTTCTATTAAAGTATTCCTCCGCCAGATTTGGTATTATCATCTCGTTGTTTTCGTCCTTTTGCCCTATACTTTCCTCCGCCAAAGCGGTATGAGAGTCCAGCGAAAATGGTTTTAAATTCACCTTCAAAATTCACGTTTTGTCTAAATGGACGATCACTGACTATTGCTATCTCTTGGGTGTCAAACACATTATTAAAATTAAGACTAAAGGTTGCTCTGTTGTCTTCTAAGAAGCTATAGCGCATTCCAAGGTTGACAAAATACATCGGGTCCATTTCAAAATTTAAGCCAGTGTCTGGTCCGCGATACATGGCAAAAGCAGAAAGAGATAGGCTTTTGGTGACTTTAAAGTTGTTAAAGACCCTGAAATTATAAATAACATTATCTACTTCAACACTATTTAATTCAATGTCATCTACCGTTGGGTTCATTAATGTTGGGTCTAATGATTCTGCAAAACCAGTTTGCTTTCTTGCATAGAGATCAAAACTTGCATTGAAACTCCACCATTTTGTCGGTCTGTAGTTGCTAGAAATTTCGATCCCGTAAGCCGAAGTGTTATCAAAGTTGTCTCTAATAAGGAGCACTCTTCCAGAACCTAGGTCAGACCGGTCCACAAAAACACCTTGGTTAATTTCATCTTCAATGAGTCTATAAAATACACCTCCTGTAATACTTCCTTTTTCTAAATTACGTGTATAGTTCATTTCTAATGAGTTGGTAAACTGAGGTTCTAATTCAGGATTTCCGAACTGTGATATTAAAGCTGTATTGAATTCGGGAATAGGATTAACCTGCCCCACGCTTGGCCTGTCAACACGACGACTAAAACTAAATTGATAAGAGTTTTTCTCTGACGGATTAAAAGTCACAAAAGCAGATGGGTATAATTGAAAATAATCATTTTCAAACGGGAAGTCTGTCCTTGTATTATCTGTAAGGTCGATTTCAAAGGCCAAGGCATCTACGTTTACTGTTTCTGCTCTCAATCCAAGTTGATAAGACCATTTTTCTAATTTCTTGCTAAAACTTGCATAAGCAGAATATATATCTCTGTTATAGGTGAATTCTGTTTGTGAAGGGATATAATCTCCTGACATATTTAAGACTCGCCCGTCAGAATTATAATTCACAGTGTTTTCATAAAGTCTGGCTTGTAACCCTACTTCTAGCTTTGTGTTTTCAGCAATAGGGTTTACATAATCTAAATTTACGGTAGTTCTGTTTCTATCTACTTCAGAAAATTCATTGAAATTAGGACGGGCTGTAGAGCCATTAAAAGCATTGAATGTTTCAACCGTATTGTCAAAAATATTATGGTCTATTTCTAACTCTATATTATGACCTTTATCATCAAAATCTAATTTGTAATCAAAATTATACTGCTCACTTGTATTTTCATTATCGCTATTGATGCGTTGTCTTTGAAACACATCTAGTGTGTTTGTTGTAAACAATGTTGTATTGACATCTGCACCACCATCGAAAATATTCTGGTTGGTAAATACCGAAATGGTGTTTTTATCATTTAAATAAAAATCAACACCAGCCTTGAATAAATGGCTATTACGGCTGTCCAATATTCTTAGTGATTGCGAAACACCTGCATCTTCTTGGTTAAGTTGACCCAGTTGAAGGTTGTCTGATATATTATTGCCATAACTTCCAAAGAAATTCAACTTTCCGTTTCTGTAATTCATATCAATAGAGCTATTGAATTTTGGCTCAATCTGATAACTTAAACCTGTATTTAGATTTCCGTTAAAGCCTACATTTATGTTTTTATGAAGAATAATATTGACAATACCACTCATACCATCCGGATTGTATTTCGCTGAAGGATTAGTAATCAATTCAATTTGCTTAATTGACGTTGAGGGTATTTGCTTTAAGAGTTGGGACGGTGGAATATTTGAAAGTTTTCCATCGACCATAACTTGTACGTTTTGGTTACCTCGTAGGGCAATGTCACCAGTCTGTTGATCGACATTTACAGAAGGAATGTTGTTCATAATGTCAGAAGCCGTTGGCCCAGAAGTGGTTAGATCCTTTCCGACATTGATTACTTTACGATCTACTTTTTGTTGAATCGTAGATACTTCGGCAACAACAGTTACTTCGTCTAAACTTTCAGCATCTTCGGACAGCATAATATTACCGAGTTCAACTTTGTAATTTCCCTTTTCTAGACGAATTTCTTTGTTGATAGTTTCAAAGCCAATGTATTTAATCTCTACACTGACTGTCCCTTCTGGGATTTTTTCAATTGCAAAGTTTCCATTACTGTCTGTAATACCGCCTGTAATTATTTTACCTTGAGTATCTTTTATAATGACATTAACATATGGTAATGGCTGATTTAAGGCAGCGTCCATAACGCGTCCTGATACAGAACCTGTTTTTACTTCAGAATTTGAGTTGGGTTGTGCGCTTACAAAGATTGATGAGACCAATGCAAGCATTAATAAGAAATGCTTCATTTTTGATTGATTGTTTTTTGATTGATTTGATGTATTCATTATTTAAGACGACTATCTTTGTGTTTTGTTACGTTATTTTAATGCCTTAACATCTTTTTAACAATTATGAAGAAGAAAACTTTGGTTATGGGAGCCTCACTAAATCCTGCACGATATTCGAATTTTGTTATTAGTCGATTGGTCAGCCATGGACATCAGGTTGTTGCCTTTGGATTACGCTCAGGAAACGTAAGTGGAATTGAGATTGATACGGAATTGAAAAATTACGAAGCTATTGACACTGTGACTTTATATCTTAATCCAACTCGTCAAGAACAGTATTACGAGTATATTATAGGCTTACAACCAAAGCGGGTTATTTTTAACCCAGGTACTGAAAACCCTGAATTTTATCAATTGCTGAAAGATGCTAATATAGATTTTGAAGTGGCTTGTAATTTGGTGTTATTGAGTACTAATCAGTACTAAGCTTTTCTTTTGTTGAAATTAACCATAGTCCAACAAAGGTGATAAACCCATTGATTGGAAGAATTTCCCAGTGGAACATATAGCCACCAAGCATTTCAGTTGGAATAGAAGTAATTCCAAAACTGATTAGTATTGAAAGTAAGGCAATAATCCACGCAAATTGATCCTTGATTTTTCGCTTTGTGATAATACCAAATGTGAATAACCCCAACAGTGGTCCATACGTAAAAGTTGCAAATTTAAAGAGGTTGCTTACCACGCTACCATCAAGGAAATTGAAAATGATAACAACAATCACCAAAACAATAGATACGCCGATATGCACTTTTTTTCGGAGTGGCTTTTGTTTTATTAACTCACGCTTTTCTATTCCTAAAAAATCTACTGAGAACGACGTGGTTAAGGAGGTTAATGCACTATCGGCACTAGAATAGGCCGCGGCGATTAAACCTATAATGAAAATAACAGCTAGAGGTTTACCCAGATTTTGATTCATAGCAATTTCAGGGAATAATAAATCTGTCCGTACGCGTCCATCAACTGTTGGAATCTCAAGGCCAAATTGCTCAGCATAGATAAATAGTAATGCCCCTAGAGATAGAAATGCAAAATTAACGATGACCAATAATATGGACATGGTGACCATATTTTTTTTAGCATCGTATTCATTCTTGCAGGTAAGGTTTTTCTGCATCATGTCTTGATCTAAACCAGTCATGGCTATAGTGATGAAGATCCCACCAATAAAGTATTTCCAGAAATAGGTTGTAGAATTAACATCATCAAAAAAGAATATTTTGCCTTTAGAGGCAAAGTCATCTGAATTTAAAAATTCTAAATAGGTCCAATCGAGTTTATCGTTAATAAGAAAAATTGCTAAGAGGACAGCAGTAATCATAGTCAGTGTCTGTAGAGTGTCTGTCCAGATGATTGTTTTTATACCACCTCTATATGTATATATCCAAATGAGTAAAATTGAAATAACGACTGTAATCCAAAAAGGGACACCGATTTGTTCAAAAACGATGTACTGCATGGCCAATGCCACTAAAAAGAGTCTAAAAGACGCTCCTGTAACCCTGGATAATAGAAAGAAAAAAGCTCCAGTTTTATAACTAACCTTTCCAAATCGCTGCTCTAAGTATTGGTAAATGGAAGTAACATTCATTCTATAATAAATGGGTAAAAGCACCAAAACAATAACCAGATAGCCCACAAAAAAGCCAAGTACACCTTGCATGTAAGCAAACTGTTCTCCACCAATCAATCCAGGAACAGAAATAAAAGTGACTCCAGACAAGGAAGCTCCAATCATTCCGAAAGCCACCAAATACCACGGTGCGGATTTATTAGCTTTAAAAAATGCAGCATTAGAATCTTCTTTTCCGGTGAAATAGGATATTAAGATAAGAACGCCAAAATAGGATGCGATGAGAATGAGTATAGCAGTAGGAGACATAAAAGAATAGTTTGCTGTGTCGAAAATACTATTTTTAGAAAACTTAAAAGCCCCAATCGAAAAAATTAAAATTTAAGTACCTTCGCAATCATGGAATTTTCTTCAAAACTTTTGGAAAATGCCGTTAATGAAATGGCACAATTACCAGGCATAGGTAAGCGCACAGCTTTGCGTTTGGTTTTGCATCTCTTGCGTCAACCAGAAGGTCAATCCTATCAATTGGCTGATGCGCTAAAGAAAGTCAGAGAGCAGATTAATTTTTGTAAATCGTGCTTTAATATCAGTGACTCAGAACTGTGTGAGATCTGTTCAAATCCATTGCGTGATAAAGAATTGGTGTGTGTAGTAGAAGACATAAGGGATGTCATGGCTATTGAAAACACAGGGTCTTTTAGAGGGTTATATCATGTCTTAGGAGGAAAGATTTCACCTATGGATGGTGTCGGTCCTCAGGATTTAAAGATTAACGCCTTGGTAGAGAAAGTGAAGAATAGTGAAATTAAGGAGTTGATTTTCGCTTTGAGTCCTACAATGGAAGGTGATACCACCAACTTTTATGTTTTTAGACAACTTCAGGGATGTGACATAAAAACGTCGACCATTGCTAGAGGGATAGCTGCTGGTAATGAGTTAGAATATGCTGATGAAATCACTTTGGGACGAAGTATCATTGACCGTGTGCCATTTGAGGCTTCTTTAAAATCTTAACGTGTTTTGAAGCTTTCCGTCATCATCCTTAATTATAACGTTCGCTACTTTTTAGAGTTGTGTCTTCAAAGTGTAGAAGTCGCTATTGCAGATCTTGATGCAGAAATTATAGTTGTAGATAACAACTCCATAGATGATAGTTGTGCGATGGTGAAATCAAATTTCCCTAAGGTCAGGCTTATTAAAAACAAAGAGAATTACGGATTTGCGAAGGGAAACAACATTGGCGTTAAAGATGCAAAAGGTGAGTATGTCTGTGTTTTAAATCCCGATACTGTTGTAGCAGAAGATACATTTACCACTATTTTGGAATTTGCTGACTCCAAAACCAATTTGGGTATTGTAGGCTGTCAGTTAATTGATGGTAGGGGAAAATATTTGCCAGAATCCAAACGAAATGTACCGACACCAAAAGTCGCTTTCGAAAAGCTGATTGGGAACGATAAAAACTATTATGCAAATCACCTTGAACGAGAGTCTATAGGTGAAGTTGATATTTTGGTTGGTGCTTTTATGATGCTGAAAAGATCCATTTTTAATGAGGTAGGAGGATTTGACGAGCGTTATTTTATGTACGGGGAAGATATTGACTTGTCATATAGTATTAAGAAAGCAGGTTACATCAACTATTATTATGGGGCGACAACGATTTTGCATTTTAAAGGTGAAAGTACTTTAAAGAATAAGAAGTATTTGAAGCGATTTTATGGTGCGATGGGGCTTTTTTATAAAAAGCATTTTAGTCAAAACCTTTTTTTAAACAAATCTGTAAAACTGGGAACAAAATTGTTTTCTAGCTTTAATAATCGACAAAAGAACAAAGTAATCATTCCTGATTCGATTATTTCATTTTCGGAATTACCTAAGCTGCTAACAGAAAGGTTTTCAATTCAATATAAAAAGATAAAAGAATCAGAATCGATTCCAAAGAATAGCCAATTGGTTTTAAGTTGTCATTCAAAACCCTTTAAGTCGATTATTGAGATTATTAAAAGGGATTGGGGAAACCTCAATCTGACCTTTAGAATATGGCCAAAAAACTGTAATTTTATCCTCGGAAGTGATAGCAATGCCACTAATGGCGAGGTTATTCATTTTTAATTTTATTGCATATAAATTAATTTTCAATCACATTTTTTAGTAATTTTGCAGTCGATTTGCAAATAGACACTATCAAATTACGAATATGGCAAAGTTTGAATTAAAATTACCGAAAATGGGCGAGAGTGTTGCAGAAGCAACAATCACCTCTTGGTTAAAGGATGTTGGGGATACCATTGAAGCAGATGAGGCAGTTTTAGAAATTGCCACAGACAAGGTGGACAGTGAGGTGCCGAGTGAAGTTGATGGTGTACTTATTGAAAAACGCTTTGAGGCGGATGCTGTCGTTGAGGTCGGACAAGTGATTGCCGTCATTGAAACTGAAGGAGAAGATACAGAAGAAAATAGTACTGTTTCCCAACCAGAGCCAAAAATAGAACAGACTCCAGCTAAAGAAGTCGAAAAAGTTTCGCAAACCGTAGAGCAAGCAAAATCTGCCGTAGAACCTATCAGTAATTCAGGAGAAAGATTCTATTCACCATTGGTTAAGAATATAGCTAAGAAGGAAGGTATTTCACAATCAGAATTAGACGAAGTTCTAGGTACAGGAAAAGATGGTCGTGTGACCAAAAATGACATAAAGGCGTATTTAGAGAATAGAACATCTGCACCGAAAGCAAGTGCTGCAGAAGTTAAGTCGCAGACAGTTAAGACACCTTTAAAAGAAACTCCTAAAGCAGCTCCTGTTTCTGTAAATGGAGGAGATGAAATTATTGAAATGAGCCGTATGGGTAAACTTATTTCAAAACACATGGTGGATTCGATTCAAACATCTGCACATGTACAATCCTTTATAGAAGCGGATGTTACTAATATTTGGAATTGGAGACAAAAACATAAAGATGCCTTTAAAAAACGTGAAGGTGAAAACTTAACTTTTACGCCAATCTTTATGGAGGCGGTAGCAAAAGCTATTCGAGATTTTCCATTGATTAATATCTCTGTAGATGGAGATAGAATTATAAAGAAGAAGGACATTAATTTAGGTATGGCTGCAGCACTTGGTGATGGAAACTTAATAGTACCCGTTATAAAACGTGCAGATCAATTGAACTTATTAGGAATGGCTAAAAAAGTGAATGATTTAGCTAGTCGAGCCCGAGATAACAAATTAAGCCCGGATGATATTCAAGGAGGAACTTATACGGTGACCAATGTTGGGACTTTCGGAAGTATTATGGGGACACCAATTATCAATCAACCACAAGTCGCTATTTTGGCATTGGGAGCTATTAGAAAAGTCCCTGCCGTTATAGAAACTCCAGAAGGTGATTTTATTGGTATCCGTTACAAAATGTTCTTATCGCATTCATATGACCACCGTGTAGTAAATGGGGCATTAGGAGGGCAATTTATAAAAGCTGTTAAGGATTATTTGGAGGCTTGGGATATGAATAGAGAAATCTAATTTTAGCGTTGTCACTGAGGTTACTCGAAGTGAAAGCAAGAATCTCATTATAGAAACAAAAGCACAGTTCAAAACTGTGCTTTCTTTTTTGAATAAATTAAAATTAGAGGTTTTCCATATTCTACATACCTTTGTCACTCAATTATACAAAATGCAATTAAACCTCAATAAACCCATCTGTTTTTTCGATTTAGAAACCACAGGTATTAATATTTCAAAGGACAGAATCGTTGAAATCGCCATATTAAAAGTACATCCTGATGGTAAGGAAGAATCCAAAACATGGCGTGTGAATCCTGAAATGCCAATCCCTGCTGAAGTGACTGCTATCCATGGTATTTCGGATGCTGATGTCGCGGATAAACCAACTTTTAAGGAACTATCAAAGGAAATCCATAATATGATAAAGGATTCGGACCTAGGTGGTTTTAATTCTAACCGTTTTGATATACCGCTCTTGGCAGAAGAAATGTTGCGTGCAGACGTCGATTTTGATATGAAAAACCGCCAGTCTGTTGATGTACAGACTATTTTTCATAAAATGGAGCAACGCACCTTAAGTGCTGCCTATAAATTTTACTGTGACAAGAATTTAGAGGATGCACACAGTGCGGAAGCGGATACCAATGCAACGTACGAAGTCCTTAAGGCACAGCTAGAAAAATATGATGCTCTAGAGAATGACACCAAATTTTTGGCCGAATTCAGTTCTCGAAAAAAGTTTGCTGATTTTGCAGGGTTTATTGCTTTCAATAAAAAAGGGGAGGAGTGTTTCTCTTTTGGCAAGCATAAAAATAAGCGTGTTGTCGATGTGATGGAACAAGAACCAGGCTATTTTGGATGGTTGTTAAATGCAGATTTTCCGTTATACACTAAAAAAGTGTTGACTGCGATTAAGTTGAGACAGTTTAATAATAAATTAGAATAGAGAACCAAGAACCAAGAACCAAGAAAAAAGACTTTGTAATTCTAATATGGAATCTTGTTTCTAGAAGCGAAGCGGTCTAAAAATCTATAATCTAAAAGAAAATGAAACTCATTTGCATAGGACGCAATTATACAGATCATATCGAGGAGCTCAAAAATGAACGACCAACAGATCCCGTAGTGTTTCTAAAGCCGGACACATCGATTTTACTGAAAAAGCAACCCTTTTTTATTCCAGAATTTTCTGATGATGTACATCATGAAGTCGAAATTTTGGTAAAAATCAAAAAAGTAGGGAAGCACATTGCAAAGAAATTTGCGCACAAGTATTACGATGAAATAGGTTTGGGTATTGATTTTACAGCACGCGACTTACAAGCACAATTAAAAGCTAAAGGGTTGCCTTGGGAAAAAGCAAAAGCCTTTGATGGAGCTGCAGTAATTGGGAAGTGGCTACCTAAATCTAATTTTGAAAATGTGGATCACATAAATTTCAGGTTAGAAAAGAACGAAGAAGTGGTTCAACAAGGAAATACAGAGTTAATGCTGTGGAAAATTGATGAACTCATCGAATATGTGTCAAAATATTTTACTTTAAAAATTGGAGACATTATATTTACGGGAACGCCAGCTGGAGTTGGCAGGGTTTTTGCCGAAGACCAATTAAAAGGTTACATTGAAAACAACGAGTTGTTTTCTATAAAAATTAAATAGATGCCAGAACATTATAAATTAGATCGCGTAAGAGAATTAGCGGATAACGATGAAGATTTTGTCATGGCATTAGCCGCTGCCTTTATAGAAGAAGTGCCAGAAGATGCTGAACGCCTTAAAAAAGCGGTGCCAGAAAGGGATTATTTTGAAACGTACCAAGCTGCTCATAAAATGAAACCCACCATAGACTTATTTGAGTTAGGGGTCTTAGATACACTCATAGAAGTTCAGGATTGGGGAAAGTTTGAAAAATCAGATGAAGATGTTTCTGAGCAACTTCAAACAGTTTTAACTGCGGTAGAAAATGCTACTAATGAGATTAAATCTGATTTTAATTTATAATTATTTTATCCCAAGTACTTTTTTAGACATGTGCATGGTTACTAGCATATGTGGTAAATCTACAGTTTCAGCAATTTTAAGGTCACCAGCTAAAGAGCATAAGGCATAGGCTTCATGTTTACTGAGTTTATGTTCTCTCATTAAATAATCTATCATGTAGAGTGTCGCTTTTTTTGCAGCACTATCGATGGTTGTTCCAAATCCAGTGGTTGCATAATAATCTTTGGTTTCGTATTGAGGCTCTTTCATTGATTTATCTTTTATTAACTCAATTTCATAGAGCACTCTTAATGGAACTTCTATGGCAGTACCACATACTTCACCTAGTCCTTGTACTGCATGCCCATCACCAATAGAGAACAAACCTCCTTCGACAAAGACAGGGAAATAAATTGAAGTTCCAACCGTCATATTAGGGTCATCCATATTTCCACCATTTGCTCTTGGTGGTATGGTACTCAAGAGCTCTTGTGTTGCCGGAGCTACTCCCATTACTCCAGGAAATGGATTAAGTTTTAATTGAATGGAATCATTAAAGCTAACTTTAGTTTTATTATCTTTTAAATTGTATATCCTTAGATATTCGCCCTCAATGGAATCAGCAACAAAGCTAAAACCTGGATAGATGGCGTTCCAGCCCCAATCCCCTATTTCAATCTCATGCAATGTTACCTTTAATACATCACCTGGTTGAGCGTCTTCAATATAAACAGGACCAGTTAAGGGATGGATAGGTTCAAAGTCAAGACTTGCTAAATCTTCAATAGTAGAATTTAAATTAAATTGTTCGTCACTTGCATCTTCTGTATAAGCCTCGATTATAGCACCAGATTTTACTGTGAGAATTGGTGGAATGGAACTACTAAATTTATTGTGTGTTTGGTCTTTGGTGACTGTAAAATCCGGTTTTAAGCTGTTTTTTACTTCTGGTATTTCTTCGGTTTTACTTTCCTTTTTTTCTTGACATTGAAACAGTACGATACAACAAAGTAAAAGAGTTGCTAAAGGTTTAAAGGTGAGCTGGTTAGTCATAACTGATAAATTTTGGAATAAATGTCCTTTAAAATTAATGAATAAAATACTATATAGTCTTAAATTTGATTTTTAATTATATATCCAAGAACCATTGACGGCTGAAATAATTACCATTGGCGATGAAATTCTCATAGGCCAAATTATCGATACCAATTCGGCTTTTATAGGAAAGGCATTCAATAAAGTCGGAATTTCCATCTACCAAATCACATCCGTACAGGATGAAAAAGATCATATTCTTAAAGCCTTAAAAGAAGCTGAGTCCAATGCAGATATCATTATTATCACTGGTGGATTAGGCCCTACTAAGGATGATATTACTAAGCATACCTTGTGCGACTATTTTGAAGATGAACTTGTCGAAAATAAAGATGTGTTAGAGCATGTTGAAATGCTATTTTCAAAATATATAAGTACTCCAATTTCAGATTTAAACAGGCAACAGGCTTTGGTACCATCCAAGGCAGAAATTCTAATGAATCAGTACGGCACTGCTCCAGGCATGTGGTTCGAAAAGGATGAGAAAGTCTTTGTGTCTATGCCAGGTGTACCTTATGAAATGAAAGCCTTAATTACGAATGACGTGATTCCGAGGCTGCAAGCTAAATTTAAATTCCCATTCATTTTACATAGAACGCTACTCACTTACGGACTTGGTGAAAGTGCTATTGCCAATAGGATAGAATCATTTGAATCTAATTTGCCTCCGTATATTAAACTAGCCTATTTGCCAAATTTAGGACGTGTAAGATTACGACTGTCTTCAAAACATGTAGATAGAAAAATGGTTGAAGAAGAAATGCAAAGACAAGTAAATCTTTTACTGCCACACGTTGAAGATATTTTTGTTGGCTTTGAAGAGGATTCATCATTAGAGGCGATTATTGGAAAATTAATGACTGAAAAGGGACTTAGTCTTGCAGTTGCAGAAAGTTGCACAGGCGGAAGTATAGCGCAAGCCATAACGGCAAATGCAGGGGCTTCAAAATATTTTATAGGAAGTGTTGTGAGTTATGCCACTGCATCTAAAGTAGAACTGTTAAACGTCTCACAAGAGTTAATCGATAAACATTCGGTAGTCAGCAAAGAGGTTGCGGAAGCTATGGCCGTTGGTGTTATGAAACTATACAATACCGATTATGCCATTAGTACAACTGGTAATGCAGGACCGTCAAAAGGAGATGCTGATGCTGAGGTAGGTACAGTATATATTGCGTTAGCTTCAAAAGACAAGGTGCGCTCAGAGGTTTTTAATTTTGGAAACCATCGAGAAAAAGTGATTAAAAAAGCGACTAATAAAGCCTTTGAAATCCTTCAAAAAGAAATATTAAAAAAGTAAAGTTTTCTGTTTGCTGAAAGGGAAAGTTTTATTAAATTTGCACCCTGTTTAAAATTAACACACCTAAAGATAGAATAAAGATGTCAAGAGTTTGTGAACTTACTGGAAAAAAAGCGATGGTAGGAAACAATGTTTCTCACGCCATGAACAAAACAAAGCGTACTTTTGGTGCTAACTTGTTGAAGAAGCGTTTTTACATTCCTGAAGAAGATAAGTGGGTAACGTTAAGAGTAGCGGCTTCAACACTTAAGACTATCAACAAAGTTGGTATTTCTGCAGTTTTAAAAGAAGCTAAAGCAAAAGGATTTTATAAATAAGAGCTAAGCGCTAAAGTCAATTACAATGGCAAAAAAAGGAAATAGAATACAAGTTATCTTAGAGTGCACAGAGCACAAAGCATCTGGTCAGCCAGGTACGTCTAGATATATTACAACTAAGAATAAAAAGAATACGCCAGACAGAATGGAGATTAAGAAATTTAATCCTATCCTTAAGCGTATGACAGTTCATAAAGAGATAAAATAATAAGTTATGGCAAAGAAATCAGTAGCATCGTTACAGACAGGATCTAAGCGTTTGACAAAAGCGATAAAAATGGTAAAATCACCAAAAACTGGGGCTTACATGTTTGTAGAATCAGTAATGGCACCAGAATTTGTCAATGACTTTTTGAATAAGAAATAATCACATTTCAATGTTGATTTACAAAACTGCTTTCATTTGAAAGCAGTTTTTTTATGGCTATATTTGGCGTAAAACCTGACAGTATTGCAGATGTAATTTCAGGCAGGTTTTTTGCTATACCAACAGAAATAGAAATTCATGAGTTTTTTTAAAAAAATATTTTCTTCAGAAAAGAAGGAAACCCTCGATAAAGGATTAGAAAAATCCAAATCCTCATTTTTCACTAAATTAAACAAAGCCGTTGCAGGAAAGTCTAAAGTTGATGATGATGTACTCGATAATTTAGAAGAGGTTTTAGTCACCAGTGATGTGGGCGTAAATACCACTTTAAAAGTGATAAACCGCATCGAAGAACGCGTTGCTAAAGACAAGTATCTCGGTACTTCAGAATTAAATCAAATTTTAAGAGAAGAAATTGCAGCGCTGTTATCCGAAACCAATAGTGGCGAGGCTACAGAATTTAGTATTCCTGAAGGTAAAAAACCTCATGTAATCATGGTTGTTGGAGTTAATGGAGTAGGGAAGACGACAACTATCGGTAAATTGGCATATCAGTTTAAGAAAAAAGGACTCAACGTTGTTTTAGGTGCTGGTGATACCTTTAGAGCTGCAGCGATAGATCAATTGCAAGTTTGGGCAGATAGAGTGGATATCCCAATCGTAAAACAGTCTATGGGCAGTGACCCAGCATCTGTGGCATTCGACACATTGCAAAGTGCAGTAACCAATAATGCAGATGTTGTTATTATTGATACTGCTGGTCGACTTCATAATAAAGTAAATCTCATGAACGAGCTCACCAAAGTAAAACGTGTGATGCGAAAGGTAGTTGATGATGCTCCGCACGATGTATTATTGGTTTTAGATGGTTCAACAGGGCAAAATGCCTTTGAGCAAGCCAAACAATTTACAGCAGCAACGGAAGTGACATCTTTGGCAGTCACTAAATTAGATGGTACTGCAAAGGGTGGTGTTGTTATAGGTATTAGTGATCAATTTCAAATCCCTGTAAAATACATTGGTGTTGGTGAAGGGATTGAGGATTTGCAAGTCTTTAATAAATATGAATTTGTGGATTCGTTCTTCAAATAAATTCTGACTTTAAGGTTTATTGTTTTTCGTATTTTTATAAAAAAGTACGAACCATGCGATACCAATTATTTTTTCTTCTTTTCCTTCTAACTTTCAGTTGTAAGGATGATCCTCATTCTGATAACACTGTAATTGATGAAGCTCAAACGGAGGTTGATAACACCAAAGTTTCCGCTCTTGAAACTGATTTTAGGGAATTCAAGGTTTTAGATTCTAAAAACTTAACCAAAGAAGATATTTGGGTAAACGTGAGTTCTCAAATGGAGGATTTCACTGAAGAAGACTATGACCGCCTAAAACCTCTCGTATTAGAACAAGATATACCTACGCTTCAAAATCATAGATACGATAATAAATTCACTTACGAAGAGCTCGTGAAATTCTATCTCTATCGCATTCAAAAGTATGATCGGGAAAATGAATTATCATTAAATTCAGTAATTGCCGTAAGCCCTAATGTTATAGATGAAGCCAAGCAAAAGGATCGTGAGTTTTTAAACAGAAAACTGAAACATCCCATTTTCGGAATGCCCATTTTACTAAAAGACAACATCAACGCTGCAGGAATGGCAACTACCGCTGGAGCGGTTGCATTAAAAGACAATTATACAGAAGACGCTTTTATTGTAAAGCAATTGAAAGCTCAAGGAGCACTCATCCTCGGAAAAGCCAATTTAAGTGAGTGGGCTTATTTCTTTTGTGGGGATTGTCCAAGTGGCTATTCTGCAATTGGGGGACAGACCTTAAACCCTTATGGACGACGTGTTTTTGATACAGGTGGATCGAGTTCAGGTAGTGGTGCGTCGGTAGCCGCAAATTTTGCAGTTGCAGCTATTGGTAGTGAAACCTCTGGATCTATATTGTCTCCATCAAGCCAAAATTCAGTAGTCGGTCTAAAACCAACCATTGGTTTGGTTAGCCGATCTGGTATTGTGCCAATTTCGTCAACCTTAGATACGGCAGGACCAATGACAAAGTTTGTTATTGATAACGCTATTCTATTAGATGCTTTGGTCGGAGAGGATATATCAGACAGTAAATCCATAAAGGTAGATTTGGGATTAGGCTCTTATTCTAAAAATATCAAGGAAACCACTTTAAAAGGGAAACGTTTTGCTGCGCCCCTGCGTTTTATGGAAGACTCATTATTTATTGAAGCAGTAGAGACGATTAAAGCTCAAGGTGCAGAAGTCTTTGTTATTGAGGAACAATCGCTTAATCTTCCAAACTTTCTTCGATTACTCAACTTAGACATGAAAAAAGACCTACCTGATTATCTTGAAAACTATACTAATTCTTCAATAGAGTTTAGAACGGTAGATGACATCATTGCATTCAACCTTAAAGATTCACTTAGAACTATGCCTTATGGACAGCGTTTATTTGTTGGTATTTCTGAAGATAAAGGTGATGCTGATTTCCTAGAAAAAATTAAGGACACTCTAAAAATAAATGGACGTCAATATTTTAATGTTCCGATGGATTCTTTAAAATTGAATGGCTTTTTATCGATTAACAACCGTCATGCAGGGTTTGCTGCAGTAGCAGAATATCCTGCGATTACAATCCCGATGGGCTACACCGAAGAAGGCGAACCAAAAGGATTGACCATGATTTCAACACCTCTTAACGAAAAGCAATTGTTGGAGTGGGCTTACGCTTATGAACAGGCTTCCAAAGAGCGGAAAGCACCAAAGGATTATAATTAGTAATTTCAACAATCTAAATTCTACAATCGTATATCCTAAATCATTGCGTATCTTTGCAGACTGATTTAAGCAATTGATATTAATTAAAGAGGTTACCCACTTTCGTGGGAAATGAATATGCGAACAAAATCACTTAAGAAGAACAGGATTAATGTAGTAACGCTTGGTTGTAGCAAAAATGTTTACGACAGTGAAGTGTTGATGGGACAACTGAAAGCAAGTGGCAAGGATGTCGTACATGAGCAGGAAGGTAATGTTGTTGTTATCAATACTTGCGGTTTTATCAATAATGCAAAGGAGGAAAGTATCAACACCATTTTGCATTACATGAATAAAAAAGAGGATGGTGAAGTCGATAAGGTATTTGTGACAGGATGTTTAAGTGAACGTTACAAACCAGATTTGCAAAAGGAAATTCCTAATGTCGATCAATATTTTGGTACAACTGAATTGCCAAGCTTATTAAAAGCTTTAGGTGCAGATTACAAACACGAATTGATTGGTGAGCGTGTCACAACGACTCCAAAAAATTATGCATATTTAAAAATTGCTGAAGGTTGTGATCGTCCGTGTAGTTTTTGTGCAATTCCTTTAATGCGCGGAAAGCATAAGTCTACGCCTATTGAGGAAATAGTGACAGAGGCAGAAAAATTAGCTGCCAATGGGGTTAAGGAATTAATTCTTATTGCACAGGATTTAACTTACTATGGTTTAGATCTCTATAAGAAAAGAAACCTTGCTGAATTATTAGAACATCTTGTAAAAGTTGAAGGGATTGAGTGGATACGTTTGCATTATGCATTTCCAACGGGTTTTCCTATGGATGTATTAGATGTGATGAAGCGTGAACCAAAAATCTGTAATTATCTAGATATTCCTTTGCAGCACATTTCAGACTCTATTTTAAAGAGTATGCGTCGTGGAACAACAAAAGAAAAGACGACAAAGTTATTGAAAGAATTTAGAGCAAAAGTACCTGAAATGACCATCAGGACCACGCTCATCGTTGGATATCCTGGTGAAACTGAAGAAGATTTTCAAACACTTAAAGAGTGGGTAAAAGACATGCGTTTTGAGCGCTTGGGCTGTTTTACCTATTCACACGAGGAAAATACACATGCCTACAATCTTGAAGACGATGTACCTGAAGACATTAAGATGCAACGTGCCAATGAGATTATGGAAATACAATCTCAAATTTCTTGGGAATTGAACCAAGCTAAGATTGGACAAGAGTTTAAAGTAGTGATTGACCGTAAAGAAGGTAATTACTTTATTGGTCGAACAGAATATGATTCTCCAGACGTAGATAATGAAGTGTTGATTGATGCTTCAAAAACCTATTTAAAAACAGGTGAATTTACAACTATAAAAGTTATTGAAGCCGAGGACTTCGACTTGTATGGCGAAGTAGTTTAAGTTTTATTTGGGCGGTAAACTATTGACATAATCAAAACTTTTCTGAAAAAAACCAACCATTAGATCTTTATCAGTCCATAACGTTTCAGGTACTAGAACATAATCCTTCATTTTAGCGCCATAAGAATAATAATGACCAGTATCGTATTCTTCCATAAATTTTGATGCTTTGTCTTTTGGTAAACGAATTCCGATTTCAGCAGCTTTGTTTAGAAGCGTAAACATGTAACCATTGGATGACGTGTAAATCATGTTCTTACCTTTCCTTTCAAATCCATCACAAGATGCTACAATCTCGTCATATATTTTAAGTGCATTATCCCAAGTCATGATTATCGATATTCTGGGTTTTCAAAATTCCAGCGCGTCCCATCATCCCAACCTTTTCTAGAATTTCCATAAGCATTATACCCATTGTTAACCTTTAATTGGTAAGCTAAATGCATAAGGTTATAGGTCATAAATGTCGTATTTCTGTTCGTAAAATCATTGTTCTTAGCATCGGATTCTTTATCGAGATAACTTGGCCCTGGACCTGCCTCGCCAATCCATCCACAATCGGCTTGCGGTGGAATGGAATACCCAATGTGCTGTAAGGCATACAAGATGCTCATGGCACAGTGCTTTATTCCATCCTCATTACCTGTAATAATACAGCCTCCTACTTTTCCGTAATACAAGTATTGTCCTTTTTCATTTTGCTTGCCACTCATAGCGTATAATCGCTCAATGAGTTTTGTGGCTACTGAAGATTTCTCACCTAGCCAGATCGGAGTACCAACGATAAGAATATCAGCAGAGAAAATGCGTTCAAATAATTGTGGCCATTCATCAGTTTCATAACCATGTTCCGTCATATCTGGATAAACTCCGTAAGCCACATCATGATCTACAAAGCGAATCGTCTCTAGTTCTACACCTTCTTTTTTCATAATGGATCTTGAGACATCCATTAAACCTTCAGTATGGCTTTGTCTTGGGGATTTCTTTAACGTGCAGTTGACATACACTGCTTTGAGAATTGAAAAATCGGGAGTGTTCATAATCTATGGATTTATCTTAAAGATAACCATAAAAAATAATACACTTAATCACTCCTTAAATTCCGAATACGATCTAACAACGTTGGGTGGGAATAGTGCATAAAAACATAGGCCTTATGAGGTGTAAGGTTACTTAGGCTATTTTTGGATAATTTTTTAAGCGAACTGATTAAGGGTTCTGCTTTGTATGTGTTTTTGGCATAATCATCGGCTTGGTATTCAAAACGTCTTGAGACGTAATTCATAACTAAACCTGTGATTTCTGAAATTGGGGAGTAAAGTAATCCAAATGCAATTAAACCTACATGAAAACTCGGTGTTTCCACACCAATGGCTTGTGATAGTAATGGGTTAGAGATGAAAATAGAAAGAATAAATAGCATTACCCCTGTAAGACCAATTGACGTAACCAAATTAAAAACAATATGCTTTCGTCTATAATGCCCAACTTCGTGAGCCAATACAGCAACGACTTCCTCTTCTTCCAAATCATTGATTAATGTATCGAATAATGTCACTCGCTTTTCACGCCCAAAACCAGAAAAATAGGCGTTAGCCTTTGTACTCCGTTTACTGCCATCGATAACAAAAATCTTACTGAGATTAAAACCAACACTATTGGCATAATCAGAAATTTTAGTTCTTAAATCCCCATCTTCAAGTGGTGTTTGTTTGTTGAACAAAGGCACTATTAATCGAGAGTAGAACATATTCATAAAAATGGTGAACACAGTAACTAAACTCCAGGCGTATAACCAAAATTGGTTTCCGGTCAATTGATAAAACCAAATGATAAGAGCCAGAATACCACCACCCAGAATGATGGTCATCAGTAATCCTTTGAGTTTATCAAGAATAAAGGTGGCTTTGGTCGTTTTGTTAAACCCAAACTCTTCTTCAATGACAAAGGTTTTATAATAAGAGAACGGTGTGCTGATAATATCACTACCAATCATAATGATACCGAAGAATATTAACCCAATAACAATCGAATTATCGCTATAGCTTCTGGCAATAGTATCCACAAATTCAAAACCATCGAAAATCAGAAACCCTAAGGTTAATAGTAATGAAAATATGGAAGCGTAAATACCGAACTTGTAATTCCTGGCTTTGTAGGCTTGTGATTTTTTATAGGCATCTTCGTCATACACATCTTTCAATTCCTCTGGTAGTTCATCATTATAGTGTTTTGCATTGAGTGCATCTAAAACTTTATCGATGATAAAATTGATAATGATGATGGCAATGATGATATAAAATAATGTGGTTGCAGTCATAGTTTTTCCTTTTGCTTTAACGTTCTGTCACATTGAGCGCCCGCCAGAACAAAGTCGGGCTGGTAGTCGAAATGTCATTTAGTTTTTTTATTCAAAATTACGCTGTCGTTTGGCTTCAAAAACAAGGATTCCTGCTGCTACGGATACATTCATAGAATCTATGACTCCTTGCATCGGAATAATGACATTTTGAGTTGATGCTTCTCGCCAAACTTGTGTTAAACCAGTTGCTTCCGTACCCACAACGATAGCTGAAGGTAAAGTGTAGTCTTGCTCATTATAGTTTTTAGCATCTTGAAGCGTTGCACAAAATATATTGAAATTGTATGTTTTTAAAAATGTGATAGCTTCTTGCGATGATGCCATTGCAATTTCAGTGGTAAATACACAGCCCACACTAGATCGAATAATGTTAGCATTATATAGATCTGATTTAGGATTTGCAATGATAACAGCATCCACATTAGCGGCATCTGCTGTTCGTAACAAAGCTCCAATATTCCCTGGCTTTTCTGGCGCTTCAGCAACTAAAAGTAAAGGGTTTTTCTTTTTGAATTTCAAATCTTCAAGCGAATGGTGTTTTGACTTTACGACGGCAATAACACCTTCGGTCGTATCTCGGTGTGCTAATTTTTGAAAGACCTCTTTTGAAATTTCTATGATTTCAATATTATATCGCGACATGGAATTGGCTTCACTCGCAGAAAAATATTCAGGAAAATACAATAAGGTGTCAACGGTGTAGCCGCCTTTTATGGCCAAGGATAATTCGCGTTTACCTTCTAGTAAAAATAAGCCAGAATCTCTTCGCTCTCGAGATTTGCTCTTTAATTGAACTAATCGTTTTATTAGAGGATTATTGACGCTAGTAATTTGTTTATCCATAGGGTGTCAAAATTAAGACTTTAAATGTAATTTTATACGGCTGTTTTCGTCAAAGGCCATATACTAATCAAATAAAACAAAAATGAAAATTAAATTATTAAGTCTACTAATTATTATAACAGCATTTTCCTGTAAAAATGAAAAATCAGAAACTACAATTATTGAAGACGAAATTATAACTCAAGAGGATATTACGACCAGTATTTATCCTGAATCAATTACAAAAGTTTTTGATGCCCACGGCGGTGTTGATGCTTGGAATGCCATGAATACTTTGAGTTTTACTATGGAAAAACCAAATGGCAAAGAAGTCACGACGACGCATCTTAAAAGCCGAAACGAACGTATTGAGACTCCAACCTACACAGCCGGATTTGATGGCGAAAATTATTGGGTCTTAGAAAAAGATGGCAAGGAATATAAAGGGAATTTAAAGTTTTATAAGGGTTTGATGATGTATTTCTATGCTATGCCCTTTATTGTTAGTGACGATGGTATTATGTATAAAGACGTTGAGCCTTTAACTTTTGAAGGTAAAACCTATCCAGGGATATTAATTTCTTACGAGGATGGAGTGGGAGTGTCATCTGATGATGAGTACATCATTTATTATGATGAAGAAACAGGACAGATGGAATGGTTAGGTTACACAGTTACCTTTGGAAAAGATGGTAAAAGCGATGATTTTCATTTTATACGTTACAATAACTGGCAAACTGTTAATGGTTTAGTAGTCCCAAAAAGTTTGGATTGGTATAATTATGAAGATAACACCCCAACAACGAAAAGAAACACCGTAGCGTTTGTTGATGTAACAATTACTAAAGACACACCAGATGATTCATTATTTGAAATGCCTGAAGGTGCAAGAAAAGTAGAGTAATTAGGTATTTAGAGATAAAAAAAGCGAACCTATTGGTTCGCTTTTTTTTATGAATCTCTCGTTAATATAAATTAATCCTGATTCTCATATTTATTTGAATAGCGTTTCCACAATTCAGTTTGATGAGTGTCTAAACTTATTTGTCTGCCATCAATAAAAGCATGATCAATTCTGTTGCCTCGCATATCTAAGGCATCTCCTTCACTTATAAATAGGGTAGCGCTTTTACCAGCTTCTAAAGTGCCGTAATTATCATCGATACCCATGATTTTTGCAGGGTTATGAGTGATTAACTGTAATGCCTGTTCTTTGGTTAATCCATGGGCAACCGTAGTGCCAGCATAAAAAGGAAGGTTTCTTGCATTCATCCTTTCACTGCATTCTAGAGCTACCAAAACTCCCGCATCGACTAACTGTTTGGCTAACTTATAGGGTTGGTCATAGTCATCATCTTCTAATGCCGGTAATGAATGTACTTGCATTAGAAATACAGAAACATTGTTCTCTTTCAATAATCCAGATACATTAACTGCTTGGTAACCTCCGACAATTGTTAAATGCTCAACACCTTGTTGTTTAGCAAAATTAACGGCGTCGGTAATACTTCGCTCATCGTCAGCGTTTATATATAAACGTTGAGATCCATCAAATAACCCTGACATTGCTTCAAAAGGCAAATGTTTTTCATTTTTTGGACCTGCTAAATACGCTTTTGCCTCATTAAAATAATCGGATAATTCCTTTACCTGTTTTGGATAATCTTCATTTGGTGTTATAGCAGTTTCGCCTAACCACCAACGTGGACGAGTAAAACTTCTCGGCCAGTTTACATGAATACCATCATCAGCTTTTACAGTAGCATCTTCCCAGTTCCAGGCATCGTGCTGTACAATGGAAGAGGTTCCTGAAATACGATCTCCCTGAGGAACTACCTGACTTAGGAGTACGCCACTAGGTCTCATAGATTCTACCAATTTAGACTCCGCATTGTAGGCAATTATACTTCGTATGTGCGGATTGTATGTTCCCATTTCAGAAAGATCAACAGAGGCTTTAACAGAATTTACTTCCGCCAAGCCTAATGTACCATTGGCTATTATAAAACCTGGATACACATGTTTTCCGCTGGCATCAATGACCTCCATACCGGTCATGTCCATTTTTACCATTGTAGCATCCGCCACATTTGTTAGTTTCCCATCCGCAAAAGTGATGACACTATTCTCTATGACTTCACCATTACCGATATGAGCAGTTGCTCCAACGATGGCGATTGGTTTGCTCTGTTTATCTGCTGGTGTTTGCTGTGCGAATCCGAATGTGATGCACAGTAAAAACAAGATTGAATTTATTTTAGATATCGTTTTCATGTTATTTGTTTTAATCTGTTAATCCGCTATTCGTGGAATCGCAATGCAATAATTCTTTTTCTTTTTTCTTTATAGGTTGCGTTTTCAACCCTTTGTTTTTTGCCTGAAGCATTAGATTCGTTAATTCACTCTTTTCCTTTTTAATAGCCTCACGTAACTGTTTATCACGTTCTAAATCAAAATAAGTAACACCTTCAATAATGGTTTTTTCAGCTTTAGCATAAATAGATAACGGATGGTCACTCCAAAGGACAACATCAGCATCTTTACCAACTTTAATACTGCCGACACGGTCGTCGATGTGTAATAGTTTAGCAGGATTTAATGTCACAAATTTAAGAGCTTCTTCTTCACTTAACCCACCATATTTAACGGATTTTGCAGCTTCTTGATTTAAGCGTCGAGACATTTCGGCATCATCACTATTGATAGCAACGGTCACACCAGCATTATGCATTATGGTTGCGTTGTAAGGAATAGCATCATTAACTTCAAACTTATAAGCCCACCAGTCACTGAAGGTTGAACCGCCAACTCCATGCTCTACCATTTTATCTGCTACTTTATACCCTTCAAGAATATGTGTAAACGTGTTGATATTAAAGTCGAATTTTTCCGCTACTTTCATCAACATATTGATTTCGCTTTGAACATAAGAGTGACAAGAAATGAAACGTTCTTTATTTAAGATTTCTGCAAGTACCTCCATTTCAATATCCTTTCTGTATGGCTTGCCACTTTTCTTTAATGCATCGTAAGCTTTGGCTCTGCTGAAATAGTCCATAAAAACTTGCTCAACTCCCATGCGTGATTGAGGAAACCGTGCATTGAATTGACTTCTAGACTGCTTCACATTTTCACCCAAAGCAAATTTTATAAACTTCGGCGAATTATCGTAAATAAGATTTTTGGCTGGCTCACCCCATTTTAATTTTATTATGGCAGATCGTCCTCCAATTGGGTTTGCAGATCCATGTAATATTTGGATTGACGTTACACCACCAGATAAATTTCTATAGATATTAATATCGTCATCTTCAACAACATCTTCTATTGAAACTTCAGCCGAAGAGTTATGCCCACCCTCATTAATAGATGAAGCAGCTATATGAGAATGTTCATCCACAATGCCGGCTGTAATATGCTTACCTGTGGCATCAATTACTTTTGCGCCACCAGAAGACAGGTCTTTACCAACTTTAGAAATCTTACCATCTTTGATAAGTACATCTGTATTTTCTAAAACACCTTCAGATTCATTGGTCCAAATCGTAGCATTTTTAAACAATAAAGTTTCACTTTTAGGTTTTTCATCAAAACCATAAGCCAAATTAGGATAGGTAATAGGACTCATAGTTTTGCTATCATCCGGATTATCTTTCTTTTTATCCTTCTTCTTGCCATCAGTACTTTTTGTAGCACTAAAATTGGTAGAATTACCATTAGGCATGGTTGCTTTGCCTTTCAGGGTTTTTCCATCGGTTGTATTAGCTGCAATACGGATATATTCTGTATTTGTTGAATCTTTTGTTCTAAAGGTTAGAGTCATCCAATCATCATCATAACTGATTTTTGCTCCTAATGAACGCTCACCAGATTCTAATTCAGCTTTAGGTTTACTCGTACTATTTGAAATTGACAATTTATAAGCATCGCCTGCAAGATTAAAGCTATAATCCCCATCAATATCCTTAACATTCATGTTTTCTATAACATGAGGATAGCCTTGTACCCAGTTTTCGAATATTTTGCTGTCTTTTTCGAAAACATCACCAGAAGTAATCAAAAAATTAGCATAACTACCAGTTTTTAAGGTTCCGATATTTGATTTGCCTAATAATTTAGCAGGAACTGTAGTTAATGCTGCAAGCGCATCTTCTTTAGATAGTCCATGTTCAATAGCCATCATAAGATTTGATATGAATGTTTTTTTGGACTTTAAGCCATGAGTAGTTAACGCAAATGTAATTCCGTTCTCAGCTAATAATTTAGGATTGTAAGGCTCTTGATTCCAAGAACGCATATCACTTAATGATAATGTTGAAGCTAAAAATGGATTCTCTACATCGTAAGCAGCTTGAAAATCTATCGGTAAAATAAGAGCTGCATTTGTGCTTTTTACTTCACTAATACGCTCATATTCATCTCCACCACCCAATATTGTATATTGTATATTATAAGCATCACCAACCTTATCGGCACGTAATAGGTTTGCTCGGCTTCCTGCCGAAAATATTTGAACTAAATTCTTATTTCTATTTAAAGCTTCAAGTGATAAATCTTTGGTGTCACTATTGCCATCCGCATACCAGTCAGCATCACTGTACATTTGTCTTAGTAAAGCCATACTTCCCATAATGGATTGAGGATACTGTTGTGCAGAAGTTACACTTTTACTAAACGAGAGGTATTGGGCAGATTGTCCATCAATAATACGCATGGAATTATCTGCTCCATTGTTTAAGGCAATTAACGCTCCAGTACCACGGACTATACCATCTGGCATGTGTGTGTTAACGACCCCAAAACCAAGTTTGTGCATTTCAGACGCTTCTTTGCTATTGTATTTAAATGACGTCATTACCTCTTGCTCTGGCATAACATGGTCGTTCCAATAAAAACCACTTCTACTAGCCTCGTATTGACGGACATTACTACGCACGCGTTCTGGTGTTTTTACACCAAATTCGGTAAACATATCAATAAAAGAAGGGTAAATTGTTTTACCCGTAAGATCGACTGTTGTTGTATTTTTTGGAATATTTACGCTTTTCCCAACACCGACAACTTTTCCTTCTTTTATTAGAAGGATACCGTTATTAATAATTTCAGTTGGAGAGACGTAGATCTTTGCATTGGTAAATGCCGTGTAATTAGTGTTGTTGGCAATGACTCCAGAATTACTTGGGAAATAGTCTTGACCAAACAACGAAAAACTGCACAATAACATGAGCAGCCTAAGATGTACTTTAATCATAAAAAATTGGTTAGTTAAATTAGAAACTTAAATATAGATATTATGCTCCTTCAATAAAAATATAGCAACGAGTTTAACGTTTTAATTGACAAAAACTTCTCGAAGCAGAGCTTCGAGGTTTCCATTGAAATTGTCATTCCCATGAAAATAGGAATCTAAATAACAGTTCTAAAAGCTTTTTAGACAGGGCTTTACTCTTAAGGACAAAATAAAATGGATAGAGCCTTTGCTGAATGAAATATAAATCTATTGCTCTACCTTGAAGATGGTCTATTTGAAGAAACTCTTTATTTCTCCAGTTGACCCTCAAAATAATTGACGAATAAAGCTACGACGTAACTGTAGCTCTCCATGCCTTTAGCTTGGTTGTTCGCTTTTAAAAAGGTGTCGTAGGTAGAAGCAAAAATTGGCTCTAAAGGGTTTTGGTAGGCCATCCAAAAATCTTGCACTTCTTGGTAATTCTTTAAAACACCTTTATATAATAGCGTTTTCTTTTGCTCGTAAGCTTCAGGGTCTCTTCTGTAAAGCTCATAAAGGCAGTGCCGTAATGCAAATGCTTTTCCAGAATACTCCATATATGGGTCCGGGTTGTGCATAGCCGCCAACCCGCCGATAAAATTAGCTTCATTTTCCGCTGCAAATCCTAATTGATGTGCAACTTCGTGGCTTCCAGTGGTCGCTAATTTATATTTTGGAATTAAAACATCAACTTGTGCTTCGTTGGTGAACGGATTCAGATATCCAGAAAAACCCATATAAGTTAATGGGGTGCTATAGATGGAAGATTTAATACTGGCAGGATTGTATTTCAGTTCTGGGAATGTCTTTTGCAATTCCACATAGCCTTGAGGAATCTTATCTATAATTTCAGCTTTAGAATAAGGGAATTCTATTTTTAAAGAATCAATTGGGTTTAATTTAGAATGTGCTTCGTTAGCTTCTGTAATCAAATAATCGATGACGTTGTTGAGTTCCTCAGTGGTATAGTCGTCATTTAAATCTAGTGCGACATGAAGTGGTTGTCGATAGTAATTAAACGCCCACAACACATGAAACGCAATGTATGCAAAAGATAAACCCGTACAAAGCTCCAAAAACCAGTTTTTGGTATCGTTTATAATACGTTTTCTGTGCTGTATTAACCATCTCAAAACGTACAGAATCGCAACGGTGTACAGTATATCACCAACTGAAAAAGGGAGCCAACCAAAACTATAGCGCATCAATTTAGAAATCCAAACATAAAGACCGTTACTGTAATACTGTTCTACAAATTCTGGAAAATGCTTAAGTATGGCATTAATGACGATAATTGATAATCCTGAAAATGCCAGAATGAGTTTCTTATACTGCTGCATTCCCCAAAAATAGAAAATAGTTTCAATTCCCTCTATGGTTTAACTACCTTTGTGAAAGGTTAAAAACTATTACACCTTACTGTCATTTCGAGCGTAGTCGAGAAATATGATATTTAGAACTTCAAGACATTTCGACTACGTTCAATGTGATAGATAATTTTTGATTATAGTGAATTGTTAATGTGAAAGAATATAAAAATGGAATAGTATGGATACAGATATAAGAGCTTTAGAACCTCAACCACTTTGGAATAAATTTGCAGATCTTAATGCAGTGCCAAGACCTTCAAAAAAGGAAGAACGTGTGATTGCCTTTATGAAAGATTTTGGTAAGAATCTTGGCTTAGAAACTATTGAAGATGAAGTTGGAAATGTCATTATAAGAAAACCAGCAACTTCTGGTATGGAAGATCGAAAGATGATAGTGATGCAGTCACATTTAGATATGGTGCATCAAAAAAATAACGATACTTCTTTTGATTTCGATTCTCAAGGTATCGATATGTATGTTGATGGAGATTGGGTGCGTGCAAAAGGGACAACTTTGGGTGCTGATAATGGTTTAGGTGTGGCAACAATTATGGCTATTTTAGAAAGTTCGGATATTGAGCATCCTGCTATTGAAGCACTCTTCACCATTGATGAAGAAACAGGTATGACAGGGGCAAAGGGCTTAAAAGGAGGTGTTTTGAAAGGCGATATATTACTAAACTTAGATACTGAGGAAGATGACGAAATTGGTGTAGGTTGTGCAGGCGGAATAGATGTTACAGCAACTAGAACTTACATTAATGAGAAAGTGCCGCTGCATTTTAGTGGTTTTGAAATTAAGGTCAAGGGTCTTCAAGGTGGGCATTCAGGGATGCAGATACATGAGGGTTTAGGTAATGCCAATAAGCTAATGAATCGTCTCTTGTTTAAAGGATCTCAGAAGTTTAGATTGCGACTTTCTGAAATTGATGGTGGTGGTTTAAGAAATGCCATCCCAAGAGAGAGTAGGGCGTTAATTGCTGTTAGAACAGAAAACAAAACTTCTTTTGCCGAAGAATTGGAGGCTTTGGCTTTAACTATTAAAAGTGAATTTAAAACCACTGAGCCTAATCTACAAATATTAATAGAAAAGGCTGAAACTCCTCTACGTGTGATGGACTTATCAACACAAGAGGTATTTTTAAGAGCCTTATATGCAGCACATAATGGTGTTTATAGAATGAGTGCCGATATCCCCGATTTGGTAGAGACCTCAAATAATATGGCTAAGGTTATTGTTAAGGATGGCTATATAAAAATAGGGTGCTTAACACGGTCATCTGTTGAAAGTTCTAAATGGGATTTAGCAACAGCATTAAAAGCGACTTTTGAATTGGCAGGTTGTGAAGTCGAATTTTCTGGCGACTATCCTGGTTGGACTCCTAACATGGATTCTGATATATTAAAGGTAATGGTACCAATTTACGAGCGATTAAATAATGGGGAAAAACCAAAAGTGGCTGCTTGCCACGCAGGATTAGAATGTGGTATTTTAGGCCAAAATTATCCCGATATGGATATGATTAGTTTTGGACCTAATATTAAGGGAGCACATTCTCCGGATGAGAGGGCTCAAATTTCTTCGGCCCAAAAATACTGGAAATTTGTATTAGAAATTCTCAAGCATATTCCGAAGAAATAATTAGAAAACAGAAAGCCCTTTCAAATTAATGAAAGGGCTTTCTGTTTTCTAATTAAGTTCAATTTATTGCTGACCTGCAATACTCACCAGCTCAACTTCAAAAACTAAATTTGTGTTTGGAGGAATTACTGGTGGTCGTCCACTTTCGCCATAGCCTAAATAGTAAGGTATAAAAACTCGAGCCTTATCTCCAATTTTCATATTTAACATAGCTTCTCTAAAGCCAGCAACTAATCCTGCTGTTTCATTGTATGGCATAGAAAATGGTTCATAACCGCCTCCTTGGTCAGTCCTTTCGTCATACTTGCCATTATTTTCTGCAACTTCTTTCCAGGTGGTGTAAAATAGTGTTCCGTCTTCAAAATACCCTGCGCAATTGATGTTAACTCTTTGGCTTGAGTTTGGTTTTGGGCCATCGCCATCTTTAGTAATAACCATTGACATTCCAGTTGGTGACTCTATTTTTTGTCCTTCAAGTTCTTCATTACTTTTTAACCATGCCTTACTCGCTTCTTCTGCTTTGGTTTTCAATGCTTGTTGTGCTTCTTCTTTGTTTTTTCTGATATTATCTTCAACTTTTGGCATTTCTTCTTCAAATACCTTAGGTGCATTGAATGCTTTTGCATCAGAACCTTTTCTAATAATATTTAGCTCAGTAATTGTTACATCTTCTATAGGCTTGTTTCCAACACCTACTTTAACATTAGATATTGAATCTTGTACTTCAACTCCTTTAACCAATTGTCCAAATACAGAATGGCAACTTACTCTAGGTTGGCCGCAGGGTTTCATAATACCTTGCTCATCAAAGGCGTTTAGGCTTGGGTAAGGCACTTCGGTTATGAAAAATTGACTTCCATTGGTGTTGAGTGCACCACTATTTGCCATCGATAATACGCCTGGTTTATCATGTTTTAAATCTGCATCAAAATCAGCTGCAAATCGGTAGCCGGGAGTTCCTGAACCGGAAGCGGTAGGATCGCCGCCTTGAATCATAAATTGATCCATTACTCGATGGAAAGTGATACCATTAAAAAATGGCTTATCCTTATATTGTTCTTCAACCATCGGGTGGTTGCCCTCGGCCAATGCCACAAAATTGGCAACAGTTACAGGAACTTTGTCATAATATAATTCAGCAACCATAGTTCCTTTGGTAGTTACAAACTCGGCATATAATCCATCCTCAAGGTCTGGATAACGTTCTTGACACGACGAAATTAGAATGAGTAAGAGTAGTGAAAATGGGGTTAAGATTTTTTTAATCATTGTTGTTTTGAGTTATAGTGTTTAAGGTTACTTCGCAAATAATAGGAACGTTTGTTCCAATTTTATTATCATCCCCGTAGTAGCCGTAAGCAACTTGAGATGGAAAAATAAAAGTGACTTGTTCGGAGGGTTTCATTAGTTTTAAACCCTCTCGGAGACCAGAAAAAAGGATTTCCTTTTCCATAACATAGTCTTTATTACCGATTTGGTTTTTACTGTATATGATTTTTCCATTTAAATCCTGGACGTTATAATCGAAATTGATAGAGTCACCAAACTCTGGTTGAATGGTGTCTTGCTCCACTTTGTTTTGGTAGGTGTACCAAAAGCCGTTTTCGGAAGCGAAATACTCCAGTTCTGGATTTTGTTCAATGATGGACTCTATTTTAGTACGCTCCTTAGCGATTAACTTCTTGTTGCGCTCCGCCGATTGTTTTATAAATGAGCCAGATTGTACTGATTCTGGTCGACGCGCTTCTTGAGGCTTACAGCTGACCATAAACGAAAATGAAATTAAGAAAAGGAGTAGGTGTTTCATTGCGTTAATTCCGATTTGTATTGTGGCAATATACTAATAAATTTATCAATGGTGCCCTGCAAATTTAGATCACTCTTACCACCCGCAGCATTGGTATGGCCACCGCCGCTAAAATGTGCTCTAGAAAACTCATTGACAGAAAAGTCACCTTTACTTCTAAGAGATATTTTTATAATATTCTCCTGTGTATTTTCAATAAATATGGCAGCGAAAATGATACCCTCTAACGATAGTGCGTAGTTAACAAAGCCTTCTGTATCTCCTTTTTTGAAATTGAATTCATCCAAATCTTTTTGGGTCAATGAGATATATGCCGTTCTTAATTCTGGGATAACTTTTAAGTTTTGTAATGCTCTTCCTAAAAGTTGTAAGCGACTATAGCTATTTGTATCATAAATATTATTATGAATTTGGGAGTTGTCAGCTCCTTTGCTGATTAATTGCCCAATAACTTCGTGAGTTCTTCTTGTGGTCGCAGGGAAACGAAATGAGCCCGTATCGGTCATTATGCCAGCATATAGACATGTAGCGATATCTGCAGTTATTTTCTGGTCATCACCCAATAGTTCAATAAAATTATAGACCATCTCACAGGTAGAGGACATACTGACATCAGAATACATGTATTTTGCATAATCATCTGGCTGTTGGTGATGATCAATCATAATCTTTAAGGCCTTAGATTGCTCTATGGTTAAGCCCATATCTTCACCAGTACGATTTAGGACATTAAAATCTAATGTAAAAATAATATCAGCCGACTTAATATGTTCCTCACTATTTTCAGTCGAGGAATCAAATTTTATGATGGATGATTCACCAGGCATCCATTTTAAAAAGTCGGGATAGTCGTTTGGTGCTACTACTATAGCGTTATGGCCTAAACTTTTCAAATAATGCATGAGCCCCAAGGTAGAGCCAATGGCATCTCCATCTGGATTTTTATGCGGAACTATAACAATGTTCTTTGGTGAGTCTAGGAGTGATTTAATGCTTAAAATGTCGTCTTTAGTCATAGCCAACGAAGATACAATTTTTTAATATCTATCAATATTGAATTATAACATAAAAGCATTACTTTTGCAACCGAATTTAAAAGGCCTTGTGCCGTTATATAACACAGAAAATTAAACATGGCAACTAACAGAACGTTTACAATGTTAAAGCCAGATGCTGTTGAAAAAGGACACATCGGCGCAATATTAGAAAAAATAAATGCTGCAGGATTTAGAATTGTAGCAATGAAATTAACGCAGATGACGACTGCTGACGCAAAAGAGTTTTACGCTATCCATAAAGAGCGCCCATTTTATGGCGAATTGGTAGAGTACATGACTCGTGGGCCAATTGTCGCTGCAATTTTAGAAAAAGATAATGCTGTTGAAGATTTTAGAACTTTAATTGGAGCAACAAACCCTGATGCTGCTGCTGAAGGTACTATCCGTAAATTATATGCTGCTTCTATTGGTGAAAATGCAGTACACGGTAGTGATAGTGATGAGAATGCTGCTATTGAAGGTGCATTTCATTTTGCTGGTAGAGATCAGTTCTAAACTATCTTTTGCATAAAATTTTATAAGGGTCGTCCTGAAAGGGATGACCTTTTTATTTATTCATTAATAAATGGAGAGAAATCATCTATAGCGTGAGCTTCTAAAAATTGCTTTTCACCAATGGTATTATTCTCGTTGGAATCATAATCTACTAAAATCATCCAAGTATTATCTACTTTTTTGAATATGACATGGAATTGACCATAGTAGGACTGCTCGTCCTGTTTTCCTTTGTTAACAGTTAGTTTATAGATTCCTCTTTCACTTGCGGCTTTACCGTCATTAAGACGTTCAAAAAAACGTAATGAGATGTTTCTTGTACTGCCTTGCTCTTTTACCGATTTAAAACTTTGTCTATAATTTCCTATATAAGTATTGTAATCTAGGATTCGGCTACCACCAGAAACCCTGACCAAATCTTTAGAGTGTATATCAGCCATTAATTGGGCATCAAGGGCCTCAAAAGCTTTATAGAATTTTGACCATGTTGTATTAATGGCTTTTAAGTTTTCTAAGGTTTGGGATTGAATAGCTGTGCTGCATAAAAGCAATATGGCTATTGCAACTGTTTGTGATAAACTACGTTTTCTCATGTCTAATAAAGAGTTGGTTTATTGTTTTCTAAGAATCTTTTCCATTTTTCTTCCTCTTGCTAATTCGTCAACTAATTTGTCTAAATAGCGTACTTTTTGTGTTAACCTATTGTCAATATCCTCTATTCGGTACCCACAGATAACTCCTTTTATAAGATGAGTATTTGTGTGTAGTTTAGCTTTATCAAAAAATGTTTTAAAGGTCACTTTATCGTCTATCAATGTTTTGATATCGTTATCGTTAAATCCGGTTAACCATTCAATAACCTCATGTAGCTCTGCTTTTGTTCTTCCTTTCTTTTCAACTTTGGTGATATAATGTGGATATACGGATGCAAAAGTCATATTTGCTACACGTTCATTATGTTTAGGTGTTGTTTTCATATATCAAAAAGTCATAATATTTATACTTGCAATTGCACAATTTTTTGATAGCAGTTGCACTAAGTTACTTTTTTTGACCAACAATCAACTTATAAGATACTTGATATCTTCTGTTCATTATTGGTACAAAACATACCTTGGGGGCTTAAGCCCATTCAGTCTTAAGTAAACAAGCATTTGCGCCCTGTGATGTGTTATGTGGTCAGATAGTAATAATAAGACTTGTCTTTTTGTTCTGTCTAACCCAAAATAGTCTAGTCTTTCATCCAGCCTCTCTAAGTCGAAACTTGAAATAAAAGCTTTAGTCTTATCAAATATTTTGTCAATAGTAGCAATCATTTCTTTTTTGGACTTGTCATCAACTTTGAGTTCTGTATCTGTATTCCAGTCTCTAGCTTCACGTCCACCCATTAAAGATTGACTGTGCCAATCCATTGCCCAACTTATATGCATTAAATGTTCTGCAAAACTCATAGATTCTGGTGTGGCTTTGTATTTATACAATTCCTCTGGCATCATTTCCGCAACTAGGATTAAATATTCTTTTGAATTTTCTAAGCGCTCTAAGTAGCCCTTTACAAAATCGTTTTGCTGAGCAAGTAAACCTGATGTAAACAAAGCGAAGAGTATAATCGAAGGTAAACCACTAATTTTTTTCATTGTTAGTTTTTTTAATTAATAAAAAGGGTACTCAAGATAAAATTCTTAACTCCTCGAATTCAAATCGGTTTTGATTTACTATTGAAAAATTAAGAAATTTAATATCATAGGGTTACGGCTAGTTGCAATTAGCGAGCCTTCCATTCTTCAAGAATAGGTTCTTCTCTTGCTAAAACAGATTTTGGGTCTGATTCAACCTTCTCTCTTTGCTCCTCAGAAACGGCATCAGAAGTCCACCAGTCATAAGTGTCTTTTACAGTCTTTGCTAATGGTGTAAATGATAAACCATTTACTATTGCTTTTTCATTGTTAACTTTGGCTGAGCCTTTGTTTTTCTCTGTGGGCATAATCCAAGGTACGATATGGTATATATTTTTCTCTTTTAGAAAATCGTAATCATCAATTTTAACTAATGAATTATCGGTAGAAAATGCCTTTTTAGCTTCTTCAACAAAAGAATACATATTCTGTTGCTCTTTAGGGCCAACGGCATTAAATGTACCTGTATTTTTATTTTCAATTAAGCGGATCATCCATTCTGCCACATCTCTAACATCCATATATTGTACCATGTCATCCGCTTTTCCTGGCACTAAAACCTCTCCTCCTTTGCTCAATCGTATTGGCCAATGTATAAATCTGTTAGACTTGTCTGCTGGTCCTATCATATAGGTCGGTCTTACAACAATGGTTCTATCTTTACCGAACTGATTTATTGCCTCAAGCTCAGAATTGGCTTTCATGACTCCATACCAATATTCTAATTTCTCTTCTTCTGCAACAGCTTCAGGTTCTTTTAATAAAACCTGGTCAGTCTCTTTGTAATTGCTTTTTAAATATGGATAATAAACTCCTGTTGATGAAGTATAGAGATACAAATCACAGTTTTCTTTTAATAGTTCGGCTGATCTTTTGGTCCATTCTGCATTACGTCCAGAGTTGTCTATGACAGCATCCCATTTACGATTCTGCAACGCTGTTAAATTATCTTCTCTGTCTCCAATAAGTTGTTCAACATTTTTAAAGAGGTCTTTATGGACTGTAGGCTCTGTTTTTCCCCTTGTGAAAGTGGAAATGGAATGCCCTCTTTCTATCGAATAAGCGATTTGATGTGGGCCTAAAAAACTTGTTCCGCCTAGAATAAGAATTCTCAATCCTTTTTTCTTGGTTGCTGGTAAGGATTTTTCTTTTTTCTCTTCGTTACCAGATATACAACTACTTAAACCAGTTAATAATAATGGAACAGCAATACCTGCCTTTGCACCAGTTTTAATGAACTCTCGTCTTGATGTACTGTTTTTCATAATTTTTAATATGTTGACGTATCGATATTAGTTTTAATGAACGTTATCAGTTATTTTCTTTTCTAAGCGGTTAATTATCTGATCATTATAATCAATCAAAGTTCTGAGTCTACCTAAGGAATTTGACATATACTCAAATTCATTTATCATTGCTTGATAGAAATTCTCATCGTCCAATAATTTATCTGGATCCGATTGGTACATAGTACTCCACTTTTCATCTCCACTTCGTTTTACAAATAGTTTCTTTAAAACACCTCTTTTTATAGCCTCCTCTTCAGATTTTTTGAATTTTGGAAGGTATTCATCTTCAATCGTTTCCATGAACTTAACCATTCTTGGTAAATTTTGTGTGTAGTATTTATTGATAGTTTTAAGAAGCTCCTTATTGGACATTTTATTAATACCAAGCGCCACTATATTTTCATACGGACTTTTGTCGTAGGTAAAACGGATTTTTTGCCTAGCAATGCCCATTAATCCACCGAATGATTTACCAGGTAAGAGCCCATTTTTTTCTCTTAAGTCTAAGATTTTTTGAATTGCACTATCCTTGTCCATTAAGCGTTTTTCAAGCATCTTAAAAGTGCTTTTGTCGTTTTTTAATGATATCAGCATTTCATCTAATATTTGCTGTTCTATTATTCTATCCTTTTGTGTCTCATTCCAATTATTAATCTGAAGGGCAATTAAGATCCCAATCACAACAAGAATAATCTCCCCAATGGCATACTTAAAATATCTTCCAGTTTTATTTTCACTCATAAGGGTGTAGCGTATCTTTCTAAAGAATTTTATCATTGGTTAGCGGTTAGTTATAATGAAACACAAAAGTTATTGTGTTTTCGTTTTTTAATTCACGATTAATCCACGTTGTTTATGCTAGGATAAACCGTCTCTAATTGATTTTTAAGACTTTCAATTTGCCTAATAGCTATTTTAATTCTCTGCACGAAAGGGGCATTAGAGCCTCTAACACTATGAATGATATTGGCAAATTTTAAGTCTGAGAGCAGGTCATGGTAGTCAACCTTACTTTCTGTTTTTTTTCCAATAATTATATTGTTGAAATTTTCAGTTGAATAATTGTCTATCAAATAAGGTTGTAGTAATTGGTGATAATTTTCATCGTTCTGCTTGTAATATTCCATTAGCGTAATGTACATATCATTAAGTGAAAGCATAGAATTAATTAACGAGGGTGATTTTTTGAACTCAAAATTTTCTAAAGAAATTATCCTTTGAAATTTACTTTGCTTTAATTTAAAGTTACTAAATGCTATAATATAGATTAATGTACTGTCAAATTCTCGGTTTGTGAGTTTTACATTATCAGAGTCTATTAACGATATGACTTCTATTATTTTTTTATCTCTGTTTTCCCATAAGGCTAACTGATTTTTAACCGAAATTAGGTTTTCATTCAATTCAATATATAATTCCTTTGCAATAGTTGTTTCTTTTTTATTCAGTTTTTGAAGTTCGTTCCAATTGTTAATTTGTAAGGCAATCAAAATCCCAATAACTACAAGGACAATTTCCCCAATTGCATATATCAGATATTTTTTGGTTTTATTTTCACTCATAAGGGTGTAGCGTATCTTTCTAAAGAATTTAATCATTGGCTTTTATGCTTATAAAAACATTTTGGATAAGACGAGATATATCTATAATCTTAAAATAAGTGTTCAGGTTAGGGTTGTATGTAATACTGATTTAGAACTAAAGGTAGTAAAATCGAGAAGATTTTACGATAGACAGTTTGAATGTAATGAGTTTATTATGTTTATAATAACTCAATGTGTAAAGACAGTTTTTACATATTCAAGTGTAGAATTAAAAGCGGTAGTCCTTTTATTTCACCTACCAGATCATCAACATTCGTTTCATCTTGCTAACAGTAATACTTATAAATACTCCGATTACTGAAGCCACATAATTGAATGCAATATCTACTATATCGAACACTCGATACGGTATAATATACTGGATGCATTCGTCTAAAAGACCAACGGTACCAGCACCCAAAATTGAGATTAAGACAGGCGTTTTGACATATACTCCATTACTTTTTCTTTCAGTTAAAGCCTCATATATTAATAATGAAAGTAATCCGTATTCAAACATATGGGAACGCTCAGAGGTCTTAATATCCATCCTTAATATAGCCATACCATAAACTGCAATCACCCCAGCATAAATCCAATACTCTAGTCTTTTGTCAGAATGTTTCAATCCGCTAACTATGAAGGCAAAAATTAACAGAAGGAATAAATAAAACATACTTTCTTCTATTATTCGTCGGCGAATCATTAAATCCAAAATTTGACCTCCCAAGAAGAGAGTTGCATAGATTGCAACTAAAACTATTAACGCCACAATCCATAATTTCCGTTCCTTTTTTGATGTAACTTTAATCACTATCGGGTTCTACAGATTCTTTTTCGACAGGAAAGTAGTTTTTTGTGTTAGACTCTATTACGTCCTTTAGGTTCATTAGGTTGGTATCCTCTTGGGATTTAAATGAACTGCCAACCAATGCTATAAATGATTTAGAAAACATGCCATTTCCTTTAACGGTAGTATGCGACGTAATTTTTGTTTTTCCGTTGAGAGCAGTCATGTTTAGTTTGTAATCCATATCCATAAAGTCTGTCTCAAACAGCATTTCTATAGATTCGTTTGGCTTTAAGTCTGTAATGGTTTCTTTAATGGTCATCTCTTGCCCATCAGTAATAAAATAGACGTTTGATACAGATCCGACAGTGCCTTTTTGGCCACTGACATGTTCAACGTTTTGAAATCCATCCATCCATTCTGCCATTTTGCTCTCGTCTTGCATTACTTGCCATGATTCTTCTAAAGGTTTATCGACCACTATTTCACTGTCATAAGAGATGTCTGGCTTAAGAACACCAATAAGTAAAAATATAATTAACAATATGGCTAAAGTTCCGAGTATGTATTTTAAATATTTCATAAGTCTGATTTTTGGTTGTTAGTTTTTATTTTTGATTTGCCACTTTTTCTGATTCTATGCGTATAAACTCAGGCAAGTAACTTGGTGTACAATTTTTAGGAACAACTTCATCTTTGTACAGACCAGTATTTTTGCCAATTGCTATACATCTATTGCGATATTTTTCCTGCCATTTTCCTATTTGACCTGCTGTGTAGTTCATGGCCCACTGTACTTCTGGTTCTTCATTTAGCAGGTTAGTTTCAATCACAGTCAATAATTCTTCTGTATTTGAGTGGTTTGTGTTTCCCATCCATCTTAACCTTGCTTGATAATACCAAAAGACTCTCCGTAATAAAGGTGATGAATGTTCTTGCCAAGATTGAATACGTGTAATCAATTTTTTGTCTTTAGATAATTGATTTGCCATCAACCAGTCAATTAGGTGAATGCGCTCTTCATAGCCGTGCTTCTTAATGTCGTTATCTAATTGGTCAATCACCTCTTCATTGAGACATTTTTTATCCATTATCAAAATCGCTAACTGACGAGGTAGAAATTCTTCTGTTGACCAAAGATCCATTGCTAATTCATGATCTTTTTTTATTTCCTTGGCAATTTTTCTCAAATCTCCCAGTTTGGTTGATTCATTGTCAATTTGATTATAGATATTATATGCTTTTGAAGAAAGATTCATTTGTTTTATTGTATTAAACATCTGTGTTTCGTTATAGAAAAAAATCGAACGGACGTTCCTATCTAAACCAAAGATAGTAAAGAAGTTATAAATTTAGGGTAGCAGATTACAGCTAATTATAGATGAATAGCGTTCAATTTTTAAAGTTGAAATAAATGTTCAACGATTACTTGTGCAGCAACCTCACTTCCTTTTTTTGAAGGGTGAAATCCATCAGGACCGTAATATTGCTTATCGTCTGTGGTATCAATATAGTTTTTCCATACCTCACCAACGGGTAACAAGATGGCGCTGTTAATGTCTGCGGCGTCTCTATGATTTTTTATTACACCATCAAACGTGTAAAAATAATTTAGAGATGGCCAAACTGTAAAGTAACACAGCTTGGTATCGTATAATGCACATAAATTGGATATTTTTTGACCGTCTTCAATAAGCATTTTACGACCTTCACTTTGAGATGATGGTCCTTGTTGTATAATAACATAATCATATGTTTTGCTTACAATTAGTTTTTGGATTTTTCCGTCATTCCAATGGTCAATGATAGCATAGTTTGGATATGCAATCATTTTGGTCTTTATTTTTATGCCCTTACGCTTGGCATACTTCTTAACAAGTTGAGGTAAATCGTTGGTATAAGTTAGACTGTTTCCTACAAACAAAATATTGAATTCTGTTTTGTCATTCTTAACAACATCTTCCTGACCATTTATATTTGAATAAACACTAACAGACAGTATTAATAGTAAAATAAATTTCTTCATGGTATAATTCATCCCAAATTATATCTAGACCTTACTTTTTTTAACGCATTTCCAGAATGAGCTTAGGTGTTGCTAACGGTAGTTTTTAATATATTCTACAACTAATGAATCCGTTTTTTTAACTAAGTCATTTGTGAATAATGTATTCCGATTCATAAATATCGCTATTGTCAAAGGCTTGTCTAAATACCTTTTGGTAAACGTATTTGTGCCAAACCAACCCCCAGAATGTGATGCAGTACTATCAGTAACGCCCCAACCCATTGCATAATAACTTTCAACGCCATTGTTTATCTCTGTGGAACTAGGTTTAAATATTATATCGTGAGTTTTTTCAGAAAGGATAGTTTTATTTCTTAATGCTAGATCATACTGGAAATAATCGTTTACACTCGTATATACTCCACCAGCTCCTAAAAGGCCATTTAAAAAATGACCATCCACTTTTGTCCAATTTCCTAAACTGTCTTTTTCATAACAAAATGCTCTTTCTTCAATTTCAATTGGCTTTGCAAGATTGAAAAAATTCGTTTTTTTCATTCCAGCTTTATCGAATACATTATTTTTTGCAAATTCTGCAAATTCTTCTTCACTCACTTTCTCAACAATGGAAGGGATGAGCTCATATATTCCGTTATTGTATTGATATTTTTCTCCTGGTTTTGTAATTGTGCGGTTTCCTTTGGAATACCATTCTAAAACATTTTTATTCTCTGCTATTTTTGTGGAATCCCATTCTGTAAAAAATGCTTCTTCGGCATCTGCTTCTCCAGAAGTATGATTTATTAGTTGTTCAATTGTGGTTCCATCTTTAAAAGTTTCTACTGGGAAAATTGAATAAACAGAATCACTCAATGATATTTTTCCTTCATCGACAAGTTTTAGAACGGTCAAAGCTGTAAATTGTTTACTGACAGAACCCATTCTCATATTTGTATTTTTTGTAATTGGTTTTTTTTCTTCTAGGTCTCTTAATCCAAAACCCTTTCCTATTATCATTTCACCATCATAAGCAACAAGTAGTGCTGCTCCTGGTTCATTTTCTCCAATATGAGAATTGAAGAGTGAATCAATACTTGTCTGTAGTTGTTCTAATTCTAGAGAATTAAATTCTATTTTTTTATCAGAGGGTGATTTACAAGAAACAAAAATGATTAGTAGTACTATTACTGTGTTTTTCATATTGGTTGGTTTTAATTACCGCTAACAATTGGCTGAACATAATATGTTTAGCTGCATTATATACACACAAAAAAGGTGCATTTATTTCCTAAATATAAGAAATAAACACACCTTTCTTAATTACTTTTTTTGTTGTTATTGATCTAAACCTTCTTGCTTAGGATTCAATAATACTGGGTCACCAAAACCAAGCTGTTTTAATTTTTCTAATTGCGTAGCTGCATCTCCCACTACCATATAAATCATTTGACCCGGTTTAATATAGCGCTGAGCCAAAAGTTTCATGTCATCAACGGTCATTGCCTTTACTATGGCTTCTCGTTGCTTGGCATAATCATCTGTAAAACCATAGGCGCTGATATTGGTGAGCATGTTTAATTTTGCACCTAAAGTTTCAAAAGCCCTAGCATTACTTTTTATGGTAAAGCCTTTGGTCACTGCTAAATCTGTGGAGTCGTAGTTTTTGCCATAGTTTTCCATAATGTCTTTCACCAAAGCAGAGGACTCATAAGTGACATTAGAGCGTACACCGCTACTGATTGTAAATTCACCTTGTAAATCCGAGCCACTAAAACGTGATCGAATACCATAGGTATAACCTTTACCTTCTCGTAATTGTTGCGTCAGTTGTGAAGCAAAACTACCTCCTCCCAAACGGTAATTCATTACTGTAGCTGGGTAATAATCCGCATCAGTGACCTTTAATGCAGGGTACCCAAATTGTAGCACCGATTGTTTGGCGTTTGGTACATCATAAAAATACACCTTAGACATGTCAACTTGTGGTAACGGTGGTAATTCTGGGATGCTAATAGCTTTGGCTGGCCACTTTTCATTTAATTGAGCTAAAGTATTAACAACGTTATCTTCTGAAATAGCTCCAACGACCTGCACCGTAGTTAATGTCGGACTCAAATAGCTGTTGTAATAATGTTCAATATCAGAGATTTGAATAGTTTCTACAGATGCCTCAGTACCGCTGTTATTATACGCCAATATGTTGTTTTCGCCATAAAGGATTTTATCAAACTCAGTATTAGCAATCGCATTAGGATTGGCTTTTTGGCGCTGAATACTACTAATGGTGCTCTTTTTTAGTAAGTCGAACTCTGTTTCGTCCCATCGTGGTTCGAGAAGTATTTCTTCGACGATGGCCATAGTTTTATCAAAGTTTTTAGCCAAGGTATTACCGCTGATAATAATAAATTCATCACCTGCATAAGCATTGATATTGGCTCCAAGAAGCGCAATTTCATTTTCGAGTTCTTCGGGGGTTTTGGTTTTGGTGCCTTTTGTAATGAGGTTAGCAAGAAGATTAGAGACTCCAACTTTGTCTTTGTTCTCAAAGAGCAAACCGCCATCCATTCTTATTTCGAACTGAACTAATGGTACTTCGTCATTTTCAATACCAAGCACACTTAACCCAGAACTTAATTGGCGTTTCCATACTTGTGGAACGGCAAGGTCTGGACTTTCTCCATAAGGTGGTTCGATAGTTCTGTCAAAGCTAGAAGGTGTTCGTTCATATTCTGCAGCAACAGAAGCATCAAACGATTCTTCAGCTCCTTCTACGATTTCTTCTTCTACAACATCTGCCAATGCTGAATTATCTAGTATTAAATGGGCTTGTCCTTTAGGGACAAAACTGGTGGCTACAAAGTTTTTGTCTTTAATATACGAATTGTAAACACGCATCACATCTTCTTTGGTCACGGCTAAAATATTCTGAACATCTTCATTGATAAAGCCTGGGTCGCCAGCAAATATTTCGTATTGTGCTAATTGAAAGCCTTTACCTAAAACGCTAGAAAGCCCATTATAGAAATTTGTTTCTTGTCCGGCTTTAATACGTGCCAAATCTTGATCCGAAATACCATTGATTTCAAAATTCTCAAACCCTTCTTTAATTGCTGAACTGACATCATTAAGATTAATTTGATTAAATGCGGTGACTTGTAATAGTAATTGTCCTGCCAATTCTGAGCTGTATTGATACATATTGACATCACTAGTCAATTCTTGGTCTTCAACTAAAACTTTATACAAAGGCGCAGATTTGCCTTCCGTTAAATATTCGGAAAGGACACTCAAAGCGTATGAGTCTGGGTGATATTGATGCACTGCAGGCCAAGCCATGGTTAATCGCGGAGCTCTTGCAAAATTGTCTTCATAATACAAACGTTTTGAGTTTTTGAGTGTGGCAGGTTGCTTTTCAAGTGTTGCAATTTCCTCACCAGCAGGAATCTCATCAAAATATTTTTTCACCCAAGCTTTGGTTTGCTCAACATCAATATCTCCAGCAATGGTTAACGTCACATTATTTGGCACATACCACCGGTTGTAAAAATCTTTGACGTCTTGTAGCGTTGCATTTTGTAAATCTTCAAGCGAACCAATAACAGTATGGTGATACGGATGCCCTTCGGGATATAGATTTTGATCGATTACCATGGAATTATGACCGTAAGGACGATTATCAACAGATTGTCGCTTTTCGTTTTTAACCACTTGTTTTTCCTTCGCCAATACGGGTTCTGTCACGGTATTAATAAAGTAGCCTAGCTTGTCTGCTTCAGCCCATATCATTTTCTCTAGAGCATCTTTAGGTACAGTTTGAAAGTAATTGGTACGATCTCGACTTGTAGAGCCATTGGCTCCAGAACCGCCAATACGTGCACTCATTTTATCCAGTCCGCCTTTTCCCAAATTTTCGGACTCTAAAAACAATAAATGTTCAAATAAATGAGCAAAACCTGTTCGGCCTTGTTTTTCTCTTGCCGAACCCACATGAGCAGTCAGTGCAACAGCCACAACAGGATCGGATCTATCGACATGAAGTATGACTTGGAGTCCATTATCTAAAGTAAATTTTTCGTAATCGACTTTAAATTCTTGGGCTACTTCTTTAGGTTCGTCTTTACAAGATGTTACAAAAAGAGATAGTGTCAATGCTAAAAAGCAAAATTTTAAGATTTTCATGGTTTTATAGTATTTGATTGATGTTTTATAGTTCAAACGCATTATTATTCACAAAGAAGATAGAATTGACTAAAAAGAGTTTTCCGTTTTCCCAGAAACTTCTAAACATAACATCGTCCACAAAATAGATAAAACTACCGCTACCCTTACGCTCTTCACCAAAAACAAGAGTATCATCTAATTTTTTAAGTGCACGCTGGCCAGCAAAACCAGAATACACCTTTGTGTTATCGAGATGAGCTACATTGTAGCCTCCATCTAAAAGGCCATACGCAGAACTACCCAGTTTTAAAGTGAAATAGTGGTCGTCATAACCAAAGGCCATTGGATGCGTGTTGTCTACTTTAGTTTTAAAAATGGCTCCTGTAATAAGATCATTGGCGTACTCTCGCTCTCGTTCTGCATAAGAAATAAGATGTTGTTTTGAATCCTTCTCTTCAGCATCCTCTTCGTCCTTTTTAGGCTCGAGACTAAAGCCTTCTTTTCCTGAAAAAGCACTTAGTGCTCTGTCAATGGCAATAACTTTTCCACCACTCTGAACCCACTCGTTGAGCTTTTTCATGTTATTGTCATTCAATACACTTCCGTAGTATCCACTTGGTAGTATCAGAACATTGTATTTGTCTAGATTGGTGCGTCCAAAATCATCTGTATGTATCGATGTTACAGGGTATTTTAACTGTTGTTCAAAGAAATGCCAAAGTGCACCGTAGCTTAAAGATGACGTACCTTCACCCGAAAGTATAGCGATTTTCTGGGGATTTATGAGTTTAATATCTGGCGAACCGATATCTGGTGTCGTTGTAGAAAACCCAGAATTGATAATATCTAGGATTCTGTTTTCAGTTCTGACCACCGAATTCAATGTTCCTAAAAAATCAGAGAGATGAGCATTATCTCCTTTAGTGATAATTAAAGAGCCTCTGTCAAAATTTTTACCGTTGCTAGTAAATGGTTTTTCGGTAAAACGTACTCTTATATCTGCCTTTAACAAAGCTGCTAAAAATTGCCCATCTTTTAAACTTTTCCATTGGCTTACATACCCATAAGCCGCTGGTAGCATTGTGGGCATTTTTCCTTCAATTGAATTTAATGTGTTAACATTCGAGGTGCTTGCAATGGCGTTGAGGCCATAAGCATAAGGAATGGACCAGGCTGTGATATCGTAAGTCAACGAATCACTTAGCTTTGCGTCTGGTTCAAACAATACTTTAACCATTTTGCCTTTTGGTTGATTGCTTGATACCACTAAATCCTTTGAACTAGCATTTAAACTGCCTTGCTTTCCTGTTTTGTAATCATATCCAGAAACTTTTCCGATTGAAGCATTGCCGTATTTTATCTCATGTTTGTCTAACAAAACTTTTAAGCTTTCAATTTTATCAGCGTTGCCTTGAAGTACATAACTTTTATATTTTAAGTTTGAATTATCAAAAAACTTAGAAAATTCAGAATTCAGTGTTTCTGCATTTTGAGAAGAAATTTCAACCGTTGAAAGTCCAGTTGTTGTATGATGGGTTAAACGCTCAACTAATGTTAGTACATGCCCCTCATCATTTAATATGCCTAGGCCAGCTCGGCCATGTCCGCCTTGCTCGTAAGTCATACCAATGGCTCCCATATAAGTAGGGTAAGTGTCCCCATAACTTGGGTAAAACAGATCGAAGCGTTCTCTGGTAAAAAACAACCAGCCTTCTTTATCGAAATACTTAGCGTGGTTTTTACCGATTTGAGTTTGAAAATCACGCTGCCAATCTGTAATGATTTCATGAAACGGTTCTGCAGCCGGAGCAAAATAATAGGGTTCATTGATGCCTTGTTCATGGAAATCGACATGGATATGTGGCATCCATTTATTATAAGCCTTTAGTCGAGATGTGCTTTCTACTTGTGTCGCCCATGCCCAATCTCTATTTAAATCAAACAGATAATGGTTTGGTCGTCCACCTGGCCATGGCTCATTATGCTCGCTGGCTTGAGGGTCAATATCATAAGGACTACTTGCTGTTTCATTAAACCAATTGACATAACGATCCCGTCCATCAGGATTAATACAAGGATCGATAATCACCAACGTATTTTCTAACCATTCTTGATTTTCTGTAAGTAACTTATAAATGGTCAGCATCGAGGCTTCTGTACTTGATGCTTCGTTACCGTGTACATTATAGCTTAACCAAACCACAGCAATTGAAGTGTCACTTGGACTCCCTTCAATTAAACCAGCATTTTTTAAATGATTGGTTCTAATGGCTTCAATGTTATTTAGGTTTTCTGCGGAAGAAATATAAGCCAAGTAGAGAGGACGTCTTTCATTAGTTTCCCCATACTGTTCTAATTTAACATTATTAGGCATCTCCCTTTCAACATGCTTAAAATAGTCTACAACTTGATGATGGCGACTAAATTGAGTGCCGATATCATAGCCTAAAAAATCTGAAGGTGATTTTAAATTTTGAGCTGTACTTAAAGTTACAGTACAGAAGAGAACGAATAGAAAACATGTTAGTTTTTGCATGAGTATTAATGTTGGTTTTAAAGGTTAGTAAAGATAAGACCTGTTTTTAAAACTTGAAGGTAAAAATCTGAATTAACTAAAAATTAGTAATTAAAATTATGAGTTGCTTTATCTTTATGCCTGAATTTAAGTGAAACTATGCCAACTGAATGTATTTCATTTAGGGAAACCAACTATTTCTCTGACCTAATTTGCGATTATCTCGATCAAAAGCCTGAATTAAAAGCATTTTATAATCGTTACCCTTCATTAGAAAATTTTGCTGAACAGATTGAAGAGAAATCTAAAAGTGGTCACCTTGAGCGCAGTCGAAAGGTACTTTTAGAGGTATTAAAAGAACAATATCAAAATATTGAAACTTCGGAATTGACCTCAGAACATATTGAAAGTCTGACATCACAAAAAACATTCACCATCACCACAGGGCACCAACTCAATCTTTTTACTGGGCCGCTTTACTTTTTATATAAAATTATATCGGTTATTAATCTTACCAAAGAATTAAAGGCAGCATACCCAGAGTACAATTTTGTACCAGTCTATTGGATGGCCTCGGAAGATCATGACTTCGAAGAAATCAACTACTTCAATTTTAAAGGCACCAAAATTCAATGGAATAGTAGCCAAACAGGAGCTGTTGGCCATTTTAATTTGGAAGGGCTAGATGCAGTTTACAAAGTTGTTGCAGAAGCTTTTGGACCAGGAGAAAATGCAGAGCAATTAAAAATATGGTTTGAGAGTGCTTATTTAAAACATAAAAATTTGGCAGATGCCACTCGTTATTTAGCTAACGAACTTTTTGGAAAACACGGTTTGGTTATTATAGATGCAGATCATAAAGATTTAAAACAGTCGTTTATTCCACATATTAAAAAGGAATTGCTAGACCAGAGCAGTTTTAATGATGTTACTAAAGTGAACACCCAACTTGAAAGTCTAGGCTATGGCATCCAGGTCAATCCAAGAGAAATTAATTTTTTCTATATCCATGAAGGTATTAGAGAGCGCATTGTGTTTGAAGATGGAGTGTATAAAGTCAATAACACATCTATGTCTTGGAGTAAGACTGAAATGTTAAAACACCTTGATGAAGTGCCAGAGCGTTTTTCACCGAATGTGATTATGCGCCCGTTATATCAAGAGGTGATTTTGCCAAACCTTTGCTACATAGGAGGTGGGGGAGAATTAGCGTATTGGCTGCAATTAAAACAAAACTTTGAAAGTCATAAAGTAACGTTTTCGATGTTGCTTCTCAGAAACTCTGCTTTAATAAAGTCTGAAAAGCAAGATAAAAAACAACAGAAATTAGGTGTTACTAATTCTGATTTATTCTTAAAACGAGAATCCTTTATCAACAAAAAAGTACGTCAGATATCTAATATTGATATCGACTTTTCAGATCAAAAAGAACACCTAAAGTCACAGTTTGAAGCCTTATACAAATTGGCAGAGCAAACCGATACATCTTTTGTTGGTGCAGTAAAGGCACAGGAGGTAAAGCAAATAAAAGGACTGGAGCATTTAGAGAAACGCTTACTCAAAGCCCAGAAACGCAAATTGGCAGATGAGGTAGAGCGAATGACAGATATACAAGAGCAACTGTTTCCTGGTCAAAGCTTACAAGAACGAAACACAAATTTTTCTGAGTTGTATTTGGAATATGGAGATAATTTAATTGAGAGATTAATGGAAACACTACAGCCTCTTAAAGGTGATTTTTTAGTGTTAACAATTTAAATTAAAAATAGGTGTGCCAAACTGGGATTTTGCATTGCAATTTCTATTTTTGCACATGCAACATAACAAAGTCCTAATTTTAGATTTCGGATCGCAATACACACAGCTTATTGCACGCCGAGTAAGGGAGCTCAACATCTATTGTGAGATCCATCCATTTAACAAAGTGCCATTAGAAATTGATGACTATAAAGCGGTAATCCTATCAGGTAGCCCTGTGTCAGTGCGTTCAAAAGAGGCATTACATCCAGACCTTTCTCAAATAAAGGGAGTAAAACCATTATTAGGGGTGTGTTACGGAGCACAATATTTAGCACATTTTTTTGAAGGGGAAGTTGCAGAATCCAATACACGAGAATATGGGAGGGCAAACTTGTCTTTTGTCAAATCTGATGATTCATTTTTTGAACATATCAATGAAGGCAGTCAAGTATGGATGAGCCATAGTGATACAATTAAATCACTCCCTAAAGGTTCTGAATTATTAGCAAGCACTCACGATGTTAAAAATGCAGCATACAAGATAAATGATGAACTGACCTATGCTATACAATTTCACCCAGAAGTGTATCATACCACTGATGGTAAGCAATTGCTGGAAAACTTTTTGGTCAATATTGCTAAGGTAGAACAAGACTGGACTCCTCAATCTTTTGTGGAAGAAACAGTAGAAGAGTTAAAAGCTAAGCTTGGCGATGATAAAGTTGTATTAGGTCTTTCAGGTGGAGTAGATTCTTCTGTAGCTGCTATGTTATTGCATAAGGCTATCGGAAAAAACCTGTATTGTATCTTTGTAAATAACGGGTTACTTCGTAAAAATGAGTTTACGGATGTACTAAAACAATACGAGGGTATGGGGCTCAATGTAAAAGGTGTGGATGCTTCGGCACGCTTTTTGGATGCCTTAGCAGGAAAGAGCGACCCAGAGGAAAAACGAAAAACCATCGGTCGCGTGTTCATTGAAGTGTTTGATGATGAGGCCACGAGCATACAAGATGTAAAATGGTTGGCTCAAGGTACCATTTATCCGGATGTAATAGAAAGTGTATCAGCAACAGGCGGTCCAAGTGCTACCATTAAAAGTCATCATAATGTCGGCGGATTGCCAGATTTTATGAAACTAAAAATTGTTGAGCCTTTAAAAGCATTATTTAAAGATGAAGTGAGACGTGTTGGTGCTTCTATGGATATGGATGCTAAGCTTTTGGGTAGACACCCGTTTCCTGGACCAGGATTGGCAATTCGTATTCTTGGAGATCTAACCGCTGAGAAAGTCCGTATATTACAAGAGGTCGATGCTATTTTTATTAATAATCTACGATCTTGGAATCTATACGATAAGGTGTGGCAAGCAGGAGCCATGTTATTGCCAGTTAATAGCGTAGGGGTTATGGGCGATGAACGTACGTATGAAAAGTGTGTGGCGTTGAGGGCCGTTGAAAGTACGGATGGGATGACAGCAGATTGGGTAAATTTACCCTACGAGTTTTTGCAAAAAACATCAAACGAAATAATAAATAAAGTAAAAGGCGTTAATAGAGTAGTATATGATATTAGCTCTAAACCGCCAGCGACTATAGAGTGGGAATAGGTATTCCCCATGATATATGATAAACATTTAATAAAATTAAAGCACCAAACATGAAGCACATTGTAGCAATTTTTATTCTTTTATTCAGTTTTGGGCTAAATGCACAGGAGTATCGCACTCACAAAGTAGCACCAGGGGAAACCTTACAACAGATTGCCAAAAAATATTTAGTAACACCGTTTGATATCTTAGCCTTAAACCCAGATGCTAAAACAGATTTCGGTCAGGGTACAATTTTGATCATTCCTACAGCAAGTGAAAAAAATAAAGCAATTGTTGAGGCCTCCCACCAGATTATTGGCTTTAAGAACCATAAAGTTCGACGTAAGGAAACACTATTTAGTATTTCACAGCAATACGGTATTGCAATTGACTCTATTAAAAGACACAATCCAAAATTATATGCAGAAACCCTACAAAAAGGAGACCGTATAAAAATCCCAAGATACAAGACCATAGTTTCAAAACAAACTATGGAGAATACCATAAAAAAGTATGCAGTAAGACCAAAAGAAGGTAAATGGCGAGTGGCTTACAAATTCGGGATTACAGTGCCGCAACTAGAGGCATTAAACCCTGATATGAAAGAAGTGTTACAACCAGGGGATGTACTTAATGTTCCTAACATTGCTGATAACGAAGAGAAGCCATTAGAAGATCAATTTGAATATTACGAAGTATTGCCAAAAGAAGGTTACTATAGACTGAATATAAAGTTAGGCCTTACTGAAGAACAATTAAAACAGCTTAATCCAGAATTAGAGAAAGATGGTCTTAAGGCGGGTATGATTTTAAAAGTACCTTCAGATATTTCTGTGATGAATGTGCTAGAGGAAACCGAAATAGTAGATTTAGGAAACTCTATTACAGATACAGAGACAAAAAAAATTGCCTTGCTTTTACCGTTTCGTTTGCAACGAATAGACTTAGATTCTGTTCAAGAAACTAAAGCCATGATGAAAAACGATAGGATGCTATCCGTGACCTTGGATTTTCATTCTGGAGCTTTAATGGCTCTTGATGCCGCTAAAAAGTTAGGTGTCTCATCTGAACTTAGCGTTTTTGATACTGAGAATAGAGTTTCAGAAATTTCAAATCTGGTAAGTCGAAATGACTTTACAAAATACGACGCTATTATTGGCCCGATGACTACTGGTAATTTTGATCGTTTTGCCCAAAGGCTGAGAAATGAAGATGTTCCGTTAATTGCTCCAATGGCCATTCCTTCACAGGTGTATGATAATGTATATCAAACTATTCCTGATAGTGAAGTATTACAAAATAAAATGATTGATTTTGTGAAAGCTGATTCGGTAAAACAAAAAGTGATTATAGTGGCTGATCGGAGTGCATCGGCATCAGTAGAGTTACTAAAAAGGCATTTTCCTACTGCATTTCTTTTGTATTCAAGAAAAACAGAAAAGGGTGCTGATGCCAAATACGTTTTAGTAAGTGATTTAGAAAACCTATTTGTAGAAGGAAAAAATGTGGTGTTCTTAGAGACTACTAGCGATGCATTTGCATCGAATGTTATTAGCTTATTGAATGGTCTCAATATGGGCGACAAAAAAATTGTATTGTCAACTTTAAATAGGAATAAAGCTTTTGAAGGTAAGGATGTTGAAAATACACATTTGTCTAATTTAAGTTTTCAATACCCATCCATTAATAAAGGTTTTAATGAAGAGCAATTGGACGAGTTTATTACAAAATACGAATCCAAGTATGGTGTAAAGCCAAATCGATTTGCAATCCGAGGCTACGACGTTATGTTAGATACCCTGTTGCGTTTAGCATCTGAAGAAGGTAACCTTTACGAAGCAAGTGGAAGTGGTGCGGAAACTGAATACATTGAAAATAAATTCCGTTATAACAAAAAGCTCTTTGGCGGTTATGTCAATGAGGCTGCTTACATCGTTCACTATAATGATTTAAGGATTTTACCGATTCAACAATGACATCGAAAGTAATTTACTTAGGAAATCTTAGAACGGAAAATGTTCATACCAAGTCAGGTGATTCTTATATCACTGATGCTCCGATAGACAATAATGGCAAGGGTGAAGCGTTTTCTCCTACAGATACTGTTGCGACGGCTTTAGCCAATTGTATGCTGACAGTTATGGGAATAAAAGCAAAAACCATGGATTTTGATATAAAGGGAGCTACAGCTGAGGTAACCAAAACCATGGCAAGCCATCCGCGTAGGATTTCAAAAATTGAGGTGGTATTAACTTTGCCATGTGAAGCTGATAATAAGACCAAAAAAGTATTAGAACACACGGCAGAAACATGCCCAGTACTTTACAGTTTGCATGCTGATATTGAAAAGAAAATAATTTTTAACTGGAAATAGTGACATTTAAGTCTTTCCTTATTATCGCTTTAGCATTTACGCTGATGTCATCATCAAACGATGGTGAATTTTCTTGGAGCGAAACCAAGAAATTAACATGGGCAGATTTTAAAGGTAAGCCAGATAAAAATTCTGATGCTGTGGCATTGACGGCTTCTGGTATAACATTCGGGTATTCCTACCGTCAGCAAAGAGGTAGTGGGGAGATTATTAGTTTTACTACAGATGTAAATGCCTATTTTTATCCTAGCATGTCTTGGTATCATAAGGATAGAGCTAATAACTATATTTTAGCACACGAGCAATTACATTTCGATTTAACCGAACTCTATGTGCGTAAGTTTAGAAAGGCTGTTAAGGACATACCTATTACTAAAACCATAAAATCAGATTTAAAAAAGCTTCAAAAAGACATTAATTCAGCCTTGTCTGAAGCCCAAAATAAATACGACTTTGAAACCAATCATTCTATAATTCCCGATGCCCAACAACGATGGATGGATTCTATTCATATTGAATTGGAAAAACATAAAGAATTCAAATCACAATAAATGCTTTCAGGAAGTAAGGAAGCTCTCGTTGAATTAGCCCACTACAAAATGCCATTCGGTAAATACAAGGACCGATACCTTATAGATATTCCAGAATATTATTATACATGGTTTAGGCAAAAAGGATTTCCAAAAGGAAAGCTCGGCATGATGATGCAACAAATGCACGAAATAAAAATCAATGGGCTTGAAGAATTGATTTATACTATTAAAAAACGGAACTTGAGATAGAGATTAACTGAATATAATGCCACATCAGATTCTACTCCAATAAAACATTTCAACAAAGCATAAACAATACACTAAAAAGTCGTTTAATTTCGTAAATTTGCCTGCGTTTAACAGCGCAACATGACTACAGATCCTAAGTACATTTTTGTAACCGGAGGAGTATCTTCATCACTTGGAAAAGGTATTATAGCAGCTTCTTTAGCTAAATTACTACAAGCACAAGGTTACAGAACGACCATTCAAAAATTAGACCCTTACATCAATGTAGACCCAGGGACTTTAAACCCTTATGAGCATGGCGAATGTTATGTTACAGATGACGGGGCAGAAACGGATTTAGATTTAGGTCATTACGAACGTTTTTTAAATGTACCGACTTCACAAGCTAATAATGTCACTACAGGTAGGATTTATCAGAGTGTTATTGATAAGGAAAGACGAGGGGAGTTTTTAGGTAAAACCGTTCAGGTCATTCCTCATATTACTGATGAGATTAAAAACAGAATTCAGATTTTAGGAAATTCTGGTGAGTACGATATTGTTATTACCGAGATCGGTGGTACTGTTGGTGATATTGAGTCTCTACCCTATATAGAATCCGTACGTCAATTGAAGTGGGATTTAGGTCCAGAAAATGCATTGGTCATTCATTTAACTTTGGTGCCGTTTCTTTCTGCAGCTGGTGAGTTAAAGACCAAACCAACACAGCACAGCGTAAAAACATTGATGGAAAGTGGAGTGCAGGCTGATGTTTTGGTGTGCAGAACCGAGCACGAATTAAACGATGGTATAAAAGTAAAATTGGCACGTTTCTGTAACGTAAAAAAGGAAGCGGTCATTCAATCTATAGATGCTTCAACCATTTATGACGTTCCGAATATGATGTTGGATGAAGGTCTTGATAAAGTTGTTCTCGAAAAATTAGGATTACCAAGTATAGCGCCAGACCTTAAACAGTGGAATCAGTTTTTAGGGAGATTGAATAATCCAAAAAACGAAGTCACTATTGGTTTAATTGGTAAATATGTAGAACTTCAAGATTCTTATAAAAGTATTTTAGAAGCCTTTATACATGCTGGTGCAGAAAATGAAATTACCGTCAATGTTGAAGCTATTCATTCTGAATATTTAACGGATGGAAACATAAAATTTAAGTTACAGCATTTAGATGGTGTTTTGGTGGCGCCTGGATTTGGTGAACGTGGGATAGAAGGAAAAATTGAGGCTGTAAAATTTGTACGCGAGAATAATATCCCATTTTTGGGAATATGTTTAGGGATGCAGATGGCAGTTATAGAATTTGCAAGAAATGTATTGCATCTAGAAAATGCCAGCTCAACAGAGATGGATGAAGGCACTCCACACCCAGTTATTGATTTAATGGAGTCTCAAAAAGATGTTGTGGACAAAGGTGGTACAATGCGTCTAGGATCATGGGATTGTGATTTAGAGGATGGGAGTATCGTTTCAAATACCTATGATGATCAAATCATTAAAGAGCGACATAGACATCGTTATGAATTTAATAATGCATATAAAAAGCAATTAGAAAAAGCTGGGCTAAAAGCAACAGGGTATAATCCTGAAACAGGATTAGTAGAAATTATTGAATTGCCAAGCCACCCATGGTTTGTAGGTGTTCAGTATCACCCAGAATATAAAAGTACTGTAGCAAATCCGCATCCTTTGTTTGTGGCATTTGTTGGCGCAGCTCTTAAACACAAATTAAAAAAATAGAATGCCAGTATGGCACAATCATATCAATTGGATAGCTTTTTGCTAAGACTTGATACGTTATCTGGTACATATTTAGAAATTAGAAAACAAATAACCGTCGCTAATTTTAGCATCCTCGAAAGGCAATCAACATTATGGAAGAAAAGAAATTAGATATTAATTCAATCATCGGATTTATCCTCATATTTGGGATTCTTATTTGGATTATGTATCAGCAGCAACCAACGGAAGAAGAAATAGCTGCTCAGAAAAAAGCTGAGGCTGAAAAGGTAGAGGCAGAAAAGCAACCTGAAGTTGTAAAAGAAGATACTGCTGTAACAACGGCCGAAGATTATTCAAACACAGGGCAACTGGATTCCCTTCAGCAAGTGGCGCTTCAAAATAAGTTAGGGGCTTTTGCTTATGCATCTTCACTACCTTCTGCTACAGATGAGGAAACGACTGTAAATACTGGTGTTTTTGAATTAAAATTTAAGAATAAGGGTGGACATCTGTCTCAAGTGAAGTTAACCCAGTTTGTAGATTACGATTCGGTGCCGATTTATTTAGTGAAGGACGGTAACTCAAAATTCAACATCAATTTCGCGACGACAGATAACAGAATATTAAATACAAGAGATCTTTACTTTCAACCTAGTGTTAGCAAAAGTGGTGACAATACTGTGGTCTCTATGAGACTTAAGGTATCTGAATCAGATTATTTAGAATACCGATACGAACTTAAGCCTGAGGACTATATGATAGATTTCTCGATTAAGTCTGAAGGTTTAGACGGTATTATAAATGGATCTCAAGAAATTATATTGGATTGGGAGCAAAAAGGTATTAGACATGCCAAGAGTATTTCTTACGAAAATAGATACACCCGCCTCACCTACATGCACGAAGAGGACAAAATTGACAAGTTGGGCCAAATGGGTGATGATAACGAAACGGTCGAAGATGTTGAGTGGCTATCGTACAGACAGCACTTCTTTAGTACCATATTAGTTGCTGATGACCCCCTTAAAAATGTAGCCATTTCCTCTAAAGATTTGGTTGAAGATGAAGAGGTAGATACCTTATATACAAAGTTGTATGCCTCTAAAATACCTTTAGAATTTAAAGGTGGTGCAATAAACGAAACTTGGGGTATGTACTATGGTCCTACAGACAGTAATATTTTAAAAACCTACGATAAAAGTTTAGAGGAAAGTATTCCTTTTGGTTGGGGGATTTTTGGATGGATCAACAAGGCCATTTTTATCCCATTATTTAATTTCTTAAGTGGCTTTTTACCGTATGGTATTGCAATTATAGTTATGACTATTTTGGTGAAGATTTTATTGTCATTTGTACAATACAAACAATTTTTATCTCAGGCTAAGATGAAAATTTTAAAGCCAGAGTTAGATGCTATTAGAAAGAAACACAAGGACAATAAATTAAAGGCGCAACAGGAAACGATGGCACTTCAGAACAAAGCTGGAGCAAGTCCATTGAGCGGTTGTTTACCAGGACTGATGCAGATACCTGTGTTTTATGCCTTGTTTATGTTTTTCCCGACAGCTTTTGCATTACGACAAAAAAGCTTTTTGTGGGCGGATGATTTAAGTTCTTACGATACTATTGCTAACCTACCTTTTAGTATTCCGTTTTACGGTGATCATGTGAGTTTATTTCCAATTTTGGCAGCAATAGCTATTTTCTTCTACATGAAAATGACAACAGGGCAGCAAATGGCTAGTCAACCAACGCAAGAAGGTATGCCAGATATGGCAAAGATGATGAAGTACATGATTTACTTTTCACCGTTACTAATGTTGTTCTTCTTTAACAATTATGCCTCTGGTTTAAGTTTGTACTATTTTGTGTCTAACTTAATTAGTATTGGCATTATGCTGGTCATTAAAAACTACATCATTGATGAAGAGAAGGTTTTAGCCAAGATTGAGGTAAGTAAGAAAAAGCCAAAAAAGCAAAACAAGTTTCAGCGAAAAATGGCTGAGATGATGGAGCAAGCTGAACAACAAAAGAAAGCACAGCAAAAGCGTAAGAAGTAATTTTATATTATACCTTATCATTCTGAACGCTGAGATGAATTTCTTTTGTTACACTAAATAAAAAAGCCCTTCAAATTATTTTGAAGGGCTTCTACTAACTAAATCAATCAATATAAAAATGAGGTAATCAGCCTCGATCTTTCTCTTTCATTTATTGTTGTGGTAATATGACTTTGTCAATAGCATGTACTACGCCATTTACACATTGAATATCTACCAATGATGGGATTATATTACTTACACGATCATTAGGGTCTGTAATTGTTAATGCTGATGCATCTAATTGTACATCTCCACCTAATGTAGTAACTGCGCCTGTCATTAATTCGTTCGACGTCACATTAGCGCCAGCTACAACATGAAAGCCTAAAACAGCTTCAACAGTTGCTGCATCTAAATCGGTAAGTGCAGTGATACTTAATTCAGTTAATAGGTCGGCAAATGCAGTGTTTGAAGGTGCGAAAGCCGTAAATGGTCCATCACCTGACAATGTTGCTGTTAAATCTGTAGTAGTTTGCGTATCTGCATAACCAATAGCTTGTACAAGAATACTTAAATTTGGATTTGCTACTGCATGGTCTACAATAGTTGGCGGTAATAAAACTTGATTTATGACATGTACTCTTCCATTAGTTGCAGTTAAATCTGGTGTTGTAACATTGGCACCAACTGCTGTAGATGATCCACCATTCAACTCTAGAGTTGTTCCATTCAAATTATAAAATAAACTTAAATTGTCATCATCAGCACCAGTTGCACCTGTATTTGTGTATCCAGACCCAGCAGAAATAAGGGTTGCAGAATCTACATCTGCACCAATTATAACATGATTTAATAATACATTGGTTAAAACATCTACAGGGATATCGTCAACTGTAGTCCAACTAGAGTTGCTATCTAATAAAGCTTGAAAAGCCGTATTGGTAGGTGCAAATACTGTAAAAGGCCCTGACCCTTCTAATGTAGTGACAAGATCAGCACGAATAAGAGCTGATACCAATATTGAAAAATCATCGCTACTTGTGGCAATATCCACCACAGTAGTTGTATTGGCTACAGGTCCAGTAGCATCATCGTCGTCACTACAAGACTGAAAGCCTATAAATAGTGCCAATAATGGTAATAATTTGAGGAAGTTAGAAATAAATTTCATTTTTTTGAGTTTTAATTTTAATACAATTAATTTTTTGTTCAACAAATATAGAAAATGATTAAACAAAAGTTATTACTTGCTTTATTTTTTACCATTATTTTAACAAGTTTAGGGGCTCAAAATGATGTCAATCAGTATGATAAAAGTGGCAAGCGTCACGGCGTATGGACTAAAAACTATGACGGTACGGACATCATTCGTTATAGTGGCACATTTGACCACGGAAAGGAAATAGACACGTTTAAATACTATAAAGTTAAAAACAAAAAGGCTGTTTTAAGTGCCATCAAAGTCTTTAACTCACAAAATAATTTGGCCAAAGTAACATTCTTAGCTTCAAACGGAAAAAAAGTGAGCGAGGGTGAAATGGATGGCAAAAAGTTTATTGGCAAGTGGGTGTATTATCATAACAATTCAGATAAGATACTTATTGAGGAAGTTTATAATTCTGAAGGTGTATTAAACGGAGAGCGGCTCGTCTATTATATTAATGACAATATAGCAGAGAAAGCCTTGTATAAACAAGGAAAGCTAGATGGCCCATCGTATTGGTTCACCGAAAAAAAAGACACACTTCGTATGTCAACATACAGCGATGACAAACTTAATGGCCTCAGCATATATAATGATGCTTCAGGGAAACTCAGTGCCAAAGGCGACTACAAGGATAATTTAAAAGTCGGTGCGTGGTTGTACTATAAGGATGGCGAGTTAGAAAAGGAAGTAGATCACTCTAACTAATAGTTTATAGCAATCCATACTATAGTTTTCTTGAATATATAGAAGGATTAATTGCCGTTTTATTTTGTAATTTTGCCGTTCGTTTTCGAACAAATTCAGACTTAGATATTTAAACATGAAACGAGTCATCGTCGGACTTTCGGGTGGAGTGGATTCCAGTGTAGCAGCCTATCTTTTAAAAGAGCAAGGCTATGACGTTATAGGCTTATTTATGAAAAACTGGCACGATGATTCGGTAACCATTTCTGATGAATGTCCTTGGTTAGAAGACAGTAACGACGCCATGCTAGTTGCTGAAAAATTAAATATTCCTTTTCAAACGGTAGATCTTAGTGTTCAGTATAAAGAGCGCATTGTGGATTACATGTTTAAAGAGTACGAAAGTGGCCGTACTCCAAACCCGGATGTGCTTTGTAATCGAGAAATAAAGTTCGATGTGTTTATGGACATCGCTTTAGAATTAGGTGCTGACTATGTTGCTACAGGCCATTACTGTAGAAAAGCAAGTTTTGTAAAAGACAATAAGGAAATACACCAATTATTGGCTGGAGTAGATGGCAATAAGGACCAGTCTTATTTTTTGTGTCAGCTTTCGCAAAAACAATTGGCTAAAGCGCTTTTTCCAATTGGGGAGTTAACAAAACCTAAAGTGAGGGAAATAGCAAAGGCCCAAAACCTAATAACGGCAGAAAAGAAAGATTCACAAGGCTTATGTTTTATTGGTAAGGTAAGGTTGCCAGAATTTTTGCAACAACAGTTAAAACCTAAAGAAGGTGTTATTGTTGAAATTCCGGATAATCAGGAATTTTATTCTGATGAGTTGCCAAATTTTAAATCCAAGATCCAAGAATTAAAGCATTTATCCGAAAGAAGACCGTATAAAATTGACGATGGTAAAGTGGTAGGTAAGCATCAAGGTGCCCATTTTTTTACTAAAGGACAGCGTAAAGGACTTGCAGTTGGTGGTACTAAAGAACCATTGTTTGTTATTGATACTGATGTTAATGAAAATGTTATCTATACAGGTCAAGGTAAAGACCACCCCGGATTATTGAAATCTGTACTTTTTGTTTCTAATGAAGATTTGCATTGGGTGAGAGAGGATTTGTCATTAGCAGAAGGGAAAACCATGTCAGTTGAAGCGCGAATACGATACAGGCAACCACTTCAGAAAGCAAAACTTTATAAAGTGTCTTCCGGACTCTATGTAGAATTTGAACAGTCACAATCTGCAATTACTGAAGGCCAATTTGTCGCTTGGTATATTAAGGACGAGCTCATTGGTTCTGGTGTAATTAGCTAGAAATATTTGAGTTGTCATTCCTGCGCAGGCAGGAATCTTCTCATTTATTTCTAATGCTTTGAATTATGTATTCATTATTTTTATGTCCTAAATATTAAAACGAGTCATGCTTAATTTGTATGGCTTAATATCTTATAAAACCAATAATGCAAAACAGAATAACATCACTTTTCAATATAAAATATCCCATTATTCAAGCAGGTATGATCTGGAATAGCGGCTGGAGATTAGCCTCAGCTGTGAGTAACGCTGGTGGTTTAGGTCTTTTAGGCGCAGGCTCTATGTACCCAGAAGTGTTAAGGGAACACATTCTAAAGTGTAAAAAAGCCACAGATAAACCTTTTGGTGTCAATGTACCGATGTTGTATCCTAATATTGAAGATATTATGGATATCATTGTTGAGGAAGGTGTAAAAATAGTCTTTACGTCGGCAGGTAATCCTAAAACTTGGACGAAGTGGCTTCAGGAAAAGGGGATAACTGTAGTGCATGTCGTGAGTAGTGTAAAGTTTGCATTAAAGGCTCAAGACGTAGGAGTTGATGCAGTAGTGGCTGAAGGCTTTGAAGCTGGCGGGCATAATGGACGAGATGAGACGACGACCTTAACACTCATCCCAATGGTAAAAGACCAAATTGACATTCCATTGATTGCTGCTGGTGGTATTGCTACAGGCAAAGCTATGTTGGCCTGTATGATTTTAGGTGCGGATGCCGTACAAGTGGGTAGTCGTTTTGTGGCGAGTGAAGAATCTTCAGCTCATGATGCTTTTAAAAACGTAGTAGTCGATGCAAAAGAAGGTGATACCCAATTAACCCTAAAGGAACTAGCACCAGTAAGACTTATTAAAAATAAGTTTTACAACGACATTCAAGAGTTATATAAAACCTCACCAACAATTGATGAATTAAAAGACCTTTTAGGACGAGCAAGAGCAAAACGAGGCATGTTTGAAGGTGATTTAGAGGATGGTGAATTGGAGATTGGTCAGATTTCAGGATTAATTGACGATATAAAACCTGCAGCTCAGATAGTTGCGGATATGATGGTTGAGTTTGAAGAAGCAAAAAGAAAAATAGCAGAATTATAGCTTGAGAAGTTTAATTTTGCACCATGGTACTTTCCAACTACACCAAAGAATTTAGATATAACCTAAAATTAGCGACACCTGTTATTTTAGGGATGCTCGGGCATACGCTCGTTGCTTTTGTGGATAATATCATGGTAGGTCAATTAGGTTCGGCAGAATTGGCTGCAGTGTCTCTGGGAAATAGTTTTATTTTTATCGCAATGTCTATAGGCATTGGTTTTTCTACTGCCATAACACCTCTGGTTGCTGAAGCAGACGGTGAAAACAATTTTGAACGAGGTAAATCAGCTTTTAAGCACGGTCTATTTTTATGTACTGCTTTGGGGCTTGTTTTATTCTTACTCCTACTTGTTGCTAAGCCTTTAATGTATGTTATGGACCAACCAGAAGAAGTGGTTGTTCTCGCTGCACCATATCTAGATCTGGTGGCATTTTCGTTGGTTCCGTTAATTGTTTTTCAAGCTTTTAAACAGTTTAGCGATGGGTTGTCCTTGACAAAGTATCCCATGTACGCAACTGTTATTGCTAATATTATAAACATAATACTAAACTATCTTCTTATTTTCGGAGCCTTTGGGTTTCCAGAAATGGGTATTGTTGGTGCAGCGTTGGGTACATTGATTTCACGATTTGTTATGCTGATCTATATGTGGTGGTTATTGGCAAAAAAGAAAAAATCAAAAGCTTACGTCACCAATATTAAGTTCTTTCAGTTAAGTAAAAAAGCCATAAATAAACTTACTGGTCTAGGTTTTCCAAGTGCCATGCAAATGCTATTTGAGGTCGCTATTTTTACAGCAGCTATATGGTTAAGTGGCACCTTGGGTAAAAACCCGCAAGCTGCAAATCAAATAGCATTGAATCTATCATCGATGACATTTATGGTCGCTATGGGATTGAGTGTAGCAGCGATGATTAGAGTTGGTAACCAAAAAGGGTTAAAGGACTTTAAGGCCTTAAAACGTATTGCAGAATCTATTTTTTTAGTGGGGTTTATGTTTGCTGTGATTTTTGCCTTGTTATTTGTTGTTTTCCACAACGTATTACCACATCTCTATGTCGATGCTAACGACCCTATAAATGCAGTTGACACCATTGAGGTGATAAAAATAGCCAGTACATTATTATTGGCTGCAGCGGTATTTCAAATTAGCGACAGTCTTCAGGTTATTGTTTTAGGTGCTTTACGTGGGCTCCAGGATGTAAAAATTCCAACATTTATGACCTTTGTTGCTTATTGGCTAATCGGTTTTCCGGTGAGTTATTACCTTGGAAAAGAAGACGCTTATGGTAGTTTGGGTATTTGGTTAGGGTTATTGGCGGGTTTAAGTTCAGCGGCTATTCTTCTCTTTTTTAGATTTAGGTATCTTACAAGAAAGTTAATTGCTAATAAAGCGTGATTTAAATATTTGAAGAAAAAACTAACTTTAGAAGCCAAATAAACTTGTACTTTATAACTTTGAATTTTTAAACTCTAAACTAATACATGGAACTTCCTAAATTCATTCTTGGAGACAACACGGACTACCCAGATGCTATATTTATTATTCATACCGAATTCCCAAGGTTTATCATCAACCTTGAAAATGATGAAGTCGAATGGTTTGAAGAATTCGATGCTCATGATGAAAAGGAATTAGAATCAGAAATGGAGAACTACATCAATGAAGCAACCGCATTTTACGATAGGGAAATAGCAAGATACGACGACTAATGTTAGACTGGCTTTTAGAAAACGATACAGAATTATTTTTATTCCTTAATAACCTTGGCTCAGAATCTTGGGATCAGTTTTGGTTGATCGTAACACACGAATATACCTTTGCACCACTTTATGGACTGCTATTATTTTTAATTTATAAAAAGTATGGATTAAAACCGTTGATACTTATGGTCTTTGTCATAGCAGCCATGATTACTTTTACAGACCAAATGACCAATGTCTTTAAAGACACTTTTATGAGACCAAGGCCATGCAGGGCAGAAGGCATTATGGATCAGGTACGGTTTATTGCGGTGCGCTGTGGTAAATACGGATTCTTTTCCGGACACTCCTCCAATTCCATGGCGGCAGCAATTTTCGGTGGTTTGGTCTTAAGGACTTATTTTAAAGGGATCATTTACTATCTTATATTTTGGAGTTTTGTGGTCGCTTACAGCAGAATATACGTAGGTGTACATTACCCCTTAGACATTATTTGTGGTTTAACTTTCGGTGCATTATCCGGTTTAATGTTCTACAAATTGAATAAATACCTTTTAAAACGGTTTATTTCCGACTAAGTAAGTACACATCATTTTTCAATCTGTTCTTATAACCTCTTTGATCTTGCGCAGCAAAATTCAAGTCATAAGTACCTATAGATTTAATGGTATATAAATCAGAAAGCGATGAGTCGCCCAAGGGTTTGTTAAACTCCGTAATCAAATAAAACGAGGTTTCATTAGGAATAGTAAAGCCTTCTTCTGAATTTAATGAAGGAACTTTGTCACCATAGTTCCAAACGGCTTCAGGTGAAATACTGCCTAGACTGTAAGCTGGGAGGTTTTCTGTTCTTAATTCTGAAATGGGTTTAAATCCATCGTGTTGCTGAGTACTGATTAATGGTAATGCAAACACTCCTAAAACAAGCATAAGTCCAAAACAGAGATAGACAACGTTTTTCATGTGCTTTCGTAGCATGTTTTTAAAAATCAAAAGACCAATACTGACTAAGAGTATTGATGCTAAGGAAAATAAAACCCATTGTACTCCAGAAAAATCACCAATAAATATAAAGACAGCTATAGGAAACATAATTCCTATTGTACCTATTAACCCAAAATTAAAATACACGGGATAGGTGTCTTTTTTTGAACTTAACGTTTTAAAATGCTGAATAAGATATTCAATATAAAACCCAATATTTAGGGCTAAAGGGATAAGCACTGGCATTAAGTAGCGCGATTTTTTTTCAGGAATAACGGATAAAAGGACCACAGCCAAAAGTGTCCAGAATAAAGTGAATTTGTAAATTTTTAAATTAGAAACCTTTGATTTCATATAAGGATACAGCAGGCTTATAAAAGCAGGAATAGTCCATAAACCGCTTTGGGTAAAAAAGCTCCAATAGTAATAAAATGGGCGGACATTATAGCTGCTCCAATTCCCTGTTTCCTTAGTGGCAATTTCTGTAAAAGTAATAGGGTCAGCAATGCGAACATACAAATACCAAAGACCACCAATGGCAATACCAAAGACAAAAAGCGTTAAGAGCTTAAGGTTTTTTAATAGTCCTCCATTGTACTTAAAAACAATACCATAAGACATAAGAAACGGCAAACATAGGGCATATAGAGATACTGGACCCTTAGAAAGTACTGATGCTGAAATACAAAGTGCAAATAGAATACCATAAAGTACAGAAGTCTTGTATTGCAGTTGCTTTAAGAGATAATAGATGGCCATTATCATAAAGCCATGAGCATAAATATCCCACGGTGCTTCAATAATGATTCCTATAACATAAAATGAAGTCATAACAATAAACCCATTTCTAAGGCTATGGTTATGAGGCAGCTTCAGGGCTTTTGAAATGAGATAGGAGTACACACCAATAATACCGATACACAGTATTGCTGGGATGCGGAGTGCCAACACATTTTTAATACCAAATACCAACCCAAAAAAAGCAGTAATCCATGTTGGTAAAGGTGGTTTTTCATACCGAGGCTCGCCATTCATGGTGGTTAAGATCCAATTATTGTCCGTTAGCATTTCTCGAGCTGAAATAAAATTTCTAGCCTCCATAATGCTTACAGGAACTGCCCAAATAGAGAAGCCAAGCATAAGTAAGGCAAAACACATAAGGCTAGCAATCGGATATTTTTGAATGGTCTTAATCACGTGTTTTTCGAATTAAAATGGCGTTCCTAGTGTAAATGACGACACCGAACAGATGACCTATAAAAAGGACAGGGTCTTTTCTAATGATGGCATAAGTTAATATCATTGAAGCACCAATCAAACTTAATACCCAAAAACCCATGGGTAGGCTTGATACTTTTTTTCGTTCAGAATGTATCCATTGATAGACAAACCGTAAAGTAAATACTAGTTGTGCAAGGATTCCTAAAACTAGCAACCAAGTAGGTATGGCCTCGTTCTTAAATAAAAGTTCGAGGTCTATTTTATTGTTGTTGTAATAAAAAATAACAATGACAACGGGCACAATAAAGAGAAAATAGCGTAATACTTTTGGAAATTTTTGCCATTGCCCTTGGAGCTGTAAATTTCTAATGTATATAAAATAAGTTAATGCTTGGCCAAGCATAATGGCAAAGTCCAACCGCAGGTAACCGTATATAAACAATAGGAAAGAGGCTATTAAACTAAGGGTCCAGAATGTAGTAGGTGTAATGACCTTACGTTGCTTTTCTGAAGTAACCCACTGAATGATTAATCGCGATGAAAATAAAATTTGCGCTAAAAACCCTATGCCATAAACGAGGTAATCTTTCATTGACTGCGTTTTGCAATGGTGTAATTGATGTACTTTCGTTTCATCCATAAATAGGCAAAGCAGTCCATTAATGGTCCTAAAAGTCGGTTCCATAACCCGAATTTTGCCGTGCCTGCCATTCGGGGAAAATGCTGTACAGGGATTTGAATGATGTTGCCGTTTTGAAGTAAGATCATCGCTGGTAAAAACCGATGCAGACCCTTAAACATTGGGATGCGTTTGGCATAGTCAGAGTGGATGATTTTTAAAGGGCAGCCAGTATCATCCATACCGTCTTTGGTAAAGCTTCTCCGAATTCCATTGGCAATTTTTGAGGACATATTCTTTACAAAGGAATCTTTACGATCCGCTCTAACGCCAGTCACTAAATGGTATTTTGAGGAGTGCTCAAGCAAGAGGTTGAAATCTTCTGGAGCCGTCTGTAAATCTGCGTCAATATAACCCACAAGAGGACTCTCCACAGTATCAAAACCAGCTTTAATCGCTGCGCTTAAACCTCGGTTGTCTTCAAAAGAAATAAAATTAAAGTGTGGCTGTCGCTCACAAATAGTTTCAATTAAATCCTGACTGTTATCTTTTGAACCATCATTGACAAAAAGAATTGACGTTGGCACAGAAGCTATACCAATATAATGTACAAGTTCCTGTTCTACACGTTCAAGATTTTCTTCTTCATTATAGACAGGAACAACAATGGTCAATTGGTAAGGCATGCGTTTTTACTTTGTGGCACAAAAATATCGTTTTTTTACTATACTTTTTGCCCTAGTAGGTTTAAACCTAAAAATGCTGTTACTTTGTAGGACAATTAGTAGATAAATATGAAGTTTTTAATCACTGGTGCAGCCGGTTTTATTGGGTCTCATTGTGCTGAAAGATTACTCGAGCTTGGACACTCGGTTATAGGGGTTGATAATTTTTCTGACTATTACAGTACTGATCTTAAGGAAAAGAATGCAGAGGGTATAACTTCAAAAGGGGGTGAGATTAAAAGATTGGATTTAAGAACAGATGATTTGTCTAAATCATTGTCTTTAGATTTTGATTATATCATCCACTTCGCAGCACAACCAGGGATTTCACAAAGCTCAACATTTACGGACTACTTCTCCAATAATGTTTTGGCGACCAAGTATCTCGTTGATTTTGCTTTAAAATGTAAAGATTTAAAGCTCTTTGTAAATATTGGAACCTCCTCTATTTATGGTTTGGAAGCTACGTCTTCTGAGGAAACTGCTCCTAAACCTGCCTCTTACTATGGGGTTACAAAATTGGCAGCTGAGCAATTGGTGATGCAAAAAAGTAGAGAGAAAATGATGAAAGCTTGCTCTTTGCGACTCTACTCCGTAATTGGACCCCGTGAACGTCCTGAAAAAATGTATACCAAATTGATAGATTTGGGCTTAAAGGATGAAGCCTTTCCATTGTTTGAAGGTAGCGCCTCCCACTTAAGAAGTTTTACGTATGTTGGTGATATCATTGATGGGATAGTCAGTGTCATTGGTAAAGAAAAAGAATTAGATGGGGAGATTGTCAATCTAGGAACCGAAGTGGAGCACACAACTCAAGAGGGTATCAATACCGTTGAAAAAGTATTGGGTAAAACCATACAGATAAAAACAATTCCTAAACGAGCAGGTGACCAGTTGCGTACAAAAGCTATTATCGATAAAGCACAGAGACTCTTAAACTATAACCCACAAACGACACTTTTAGAAAGTGTAAGACATCAAGTGGACTGGTATAAGAAAGAAATAGTGAACAACTAATATTACTTCTGAAGTTGTAGTAAATATTCGGCAGCAACAAACGGAGTCGTTTCCCCTTTTTCAATTTTATCTAGCTGTTCTTTTAAAGCTTCTTTAATTTTTGGCGTGTCAAAAAAATCAGATTTTAAGCGTTCTTCTATTGTCTGAAGCAACCAGAATTTATTTTGCTCGTGTCGATGACCTTTAAAATACCCTGAAGCTTTTGTCTCTTTAATATAATTTTGAATCATATCCCATATTTCAGAAATACCTTCGTGTTTTAATGCACTGCACAAAGTCGTTTTTGGAGTCCAACCCGATGCTTTTGCGGGATACAAATGCAAGGCGCGCTGAAATTCGAGTTTAGCAGACTTTGCGGCTTTAAGATTATCACCATCTGCTTTATTAATAACAATGGCATCCGCCATTTCAATAATACCACGTTTTATGCCTTGCAGTTCATCACCGGCACCAGCAAGTTTCAGTAATAGAAAGAAATCTACCATACTGTGTACGGCTGTTTCACTTTGTCCGACACCAACAGTCTCAATAATAATAGTATCATAACCGGCTGCTTCGCAAAGGATAATACTTTCTCGTGTTTTTCGGGCTACACCACCGAGGGAATTGCCAGAAGGTGAAGGTCGGATAAAGGCATCTTCGGACTTTACTAACTCTTCCATTCGGGTTTTATCACCTAAAATACTCCCCTTACTGACGGTGCTACTTGGGTCAACAGCTAGCACAGCAACCTTTTTATTCTCTTTTATTAGGTACAAGCCTAGGGCTTCAATAAAGGTGCTTTTTCCAACTCCAGGAACTCCGGTAACACCGATTCTTAAAGAAGAACTATCACTTAAACATGAGGAAATAAGGTCTTGAGCACTCTTGGCATGCTCGGGATTGGTGCTTTCAATTAATGTGATGCCTTGACTAAGACTTGCAACATCTCCTTTTTTAATACCTTCAATTAAATTTTGAATAGAACGCTGTTGTTGACGTTTTTTTTTAATGGTATCAGCAGACTTTTGGTTTAAAATTTCAGCATCTGAAACACCTTCCTTTTCGCTTAACGCAGAATTGGGTTTATGTTTGGGATTCTTCAAAATTTCAAGTCTTTTTTAAGGTTTTGATGGTTCTACTTTTGTAATAGGGATGGCGATCTTGGTTTTGTCCCAGGCCATGGTGAGCTTTAAGTCACCTGTTGTATTATCAAAAGCTATGGTAAAGTCTTCTACAACGGTTTCTAAATTCTGTGTTGGTACAACCAGATTGATGACATCATAGTTGGGATCCCACATAGGTTCCATTTTTTCATCCACACCCCAAGGATATTGTTTGCTGTTAAACATCACTTTCCAGGTGCTATCCATGGGTACCGTCCAAAGTGTGTAGTCGCCTTTAGGCAATGCATAACCGTTAATTTTTAATGGTTTGTTTGTGGAAAAGGTAGTGGCTTCATTGGCACCGGTTCTCCAGACCTGATTGTAAGGAACCAAAGCACCAAAAATATCTCGATCACGTTTTGAAGGTCTGTTGTATTTAACTTCAAGCTCTAGCTCGTTTAATTCTATTTTTGCGGTATCTGCAGGACTTAACCGTGGGGAAAAAATATTTTCAACAAAATAGGAGTATAAGAAAAGCCCAAAAGCCACTATGACCAATATAATAAGAAGGCGTTTTAAAAACGTATTCATGTAAAAATGTGGTTTAATTTAAAAACTAAAGATAATTGAATTCCCTAAATTTAAAGACCATTACAACGTATTTTTAACGATTATAGTGTGTTTTTAGATTTTTTTTAAATGTATTTGCAACACTCCTCTTTTTTCGTCGTCTTTATAATGAACACAACCAATTAAACCAAAATTACCGCATGTTTCAAGCAGACATTATTGAAAAGTGCAAACAGAACGATAGGCAGGCTCAATTAAAGCTTTACAATCAATATTGTAATGGTATGTTCTGTGTGGCCAAACGTTTTGTGCACGACACTATGGAAGCTGAAGACGTTGTTCAAGAGGCATTTATAAAAGCCTTTTCAAAATTAGAGCAATTTAAAGCGGAAGTAACATTTGGAGCATGGTTGAAACGTATCGTCATCAACAAAAGTATCGACTTACTCAAATCCAAGAAACAACGCATGTTGGAGTTGGAGGAGGTGCACCTAAAAGTAGTAGATACAGATGAGAAGGACGAATGGTTGGTAGAAGATGGTATTACCGTAGAAGATGTAAAAACAGCAATTAAAGAATTGCCTGAAAAATATAGGTATGTGGTAATGCTCTATTTAATTGAGGGTTACGACCATCAAGAAATATCTGAAATTTTAGATATTTCCCAGGTGGCTTCAAGAACACAATTATCAAGAGGAAAAGTAAAATTACAGTCAATTTTAAAAACAGAACAAAATGGCACAAGATCTTAGACACCTGTTTAAAGACAACACATCTCAAGAAAACGAAACCATGCCAGATGGCCATGAGGTTCGATTTCTTAAAAAGTTAGATGAAGCCTTGCCAAAGACAGAGGAACAATCGTCTTTCGGATGGTGGAAAGTAGCAGCAAGTGTTGTCATTCTATTAGGATTAGGTTATGGAGCGTATAACTATATAGGAACCACTCCTGTTGAAGAGGATGCTATAGAAATTGTTTCAGAGTCTCAATTAAAAACCATGGGGGATGTTTCGCCAGATCTAAAGAAAGTTGAGGATTATTATTTGGCAAGTATCAATTTAGAATTGTCCAAAGTCCAAGTTACTGAGGATAATAAGGAAGTTTTTGATGGTTATGTTCTTAGGCTTGAAGAGTTACAGAACGAATACAATAACCTTAATGTTGAACTGACTGACAATGGACCAAACCCCTTAACCATTGATGCCTTAATCAATAATCTTAAGCTAAGGCTCAATTTACTTTACGATTTACAAGAACAATTAAAAAACTTAAACAATGAGGACGCACTAATGCAAACCTCAGTGTAAACATCAAAAAACGAACAGTATAATATCAAAAAATTATGAAAACAAAACACCTATTGATCTATCTATTTTGCTTAATGGCGAGTGTTGCCATTGCACAGCAAAAATTAAATAAAACAACAAAATCGTTGAATGCGAATAAGGATGTCACCATCGATTTAAACACTAATTATGTTGAAATTGAAATAGACACCTGGAACAAGAACACGGTTAAGGTTGAGGCTTATATTGAAAGTGATAAACTATCAAAGGAAGAACTTCAAGAAGCACTAAAAGAGTGGGGTCTAGAAATTACTGGATCTGGAGACTATATTTCAATCACATCTAAAGGCGGACACAGTTTTAGGCATTTAGAAGGAGATTATGCACACGCTCTTAGGGATTTAGAAATTCGCTTGGCCGATATGCCTGAGATTCCGGAGATGCCAAAAATGCCAAAGATGCCGAAAATGCCTAACATGGAAATGCCAGAGATGCCAGAGATGCCAGAACTTCCGGAACTACCAGAAGGTGTAAAGTCTGTTAATTTTGACTATGACAGATATAAGAAAGAAGGTGATGCTTATCTAGAAAAGTGGAGTGCTGAGTACGAAGAAAAATACGGCAAGGAGTACAAAGAAAAAATGAAGCAATGGGCACGTAAATTTGAGGAGTCTGGCTACCAAGAGAAAATGCAGAAATGGGGAGAAGAATTCGGTAAAAAGTTTGAAGGTAAGTGGGCCAAGGACATGGAGAAGTGGGGAGAAAAATTCGGTGAAGAATTTGGTGAAGAATGGGCTAAAAAGATGGAAAAATGGGGTGAGGAATTTGGAGAAAGCTTTGGTAAGGATTTCGAAAAAAACATGGAAGCTTGGGGCGAGCGCTTTGGTAAGCAGATGGAGCGACAGGCAGCTATGATAGAACGTAATGCAGAAAGACATGCAGCTTTAGCAGAGAGAGATGCAGCGATTGCAGAAAGACATGCTGAACGTAGCTCTCAACTTGCGGAACGTCGCGAAGAGCAACTTGTGCGTAAAAAAGAAGCCTTAGAAAGACGTATGGAATCAAGAACTAGCGTTAAAAAGGTGATTAAAATTAAAATGCCTAAAAAAGCAAAGCTCAAGATGAACGTTAGACATGGGGAATTGAAGATGAGTTCGGTGATTTACGACCTTAAAGCGGATATACAATATGCAAGTTTAGTAGCAGATCACATTGATGGAAGTAACACTTCCATCAATGTGTCTTACTCACCAGTACTGATTAAAACCTGGAGTCTAGGAGCTTTAAAATTGAATTATGTAGATGACGCTGATATTAGTACAGTAAGTAGAATTAACTTAACCTCTAACTCTTCTAATGTGTCGATAGGCGATTTTACTGGTAGTGCTATCATTAACGGTAGCTTTGGTGAGCTTGATTTAGGCGGTATTTCTGATGGGTTTACAAATCTCAACATGGTCTTGGAGAACAGCGATGCCTTGGTCAATTTGCCTAAGGGGGACTATAATTTTCAGTACACAGGTAACAGGTCGCGTTTTTCCCATCCAAAGAAAACCGATGATAAATCGGTGAATACCTTTTCAGACGGAAATCTATCTAGCAATAAATCTATTATTGTGAATGCAAAATTCAGTACAGTGACTATGCAATAATTCTACGCTTCCGCTTACCTTTGCTGAAAATGGAGTTAAACAATGCCAGTTTCACATTTCAGTCAATTTTTAGAGGATCTTAGTGATGATCCATTATATGTTTTATCTCCTTCAATAGATTTGAAGGATTATTGTTTTATAGACCTCTCGGTATCCAATAAAGCGCTAGAGTCTGTCGATACATCTTCGTCCATAAGCTTAGAAAATTATATTGAGGCTTACAAATTTAAAAACTCAGCCAAAGTGGCCTATGGTGGTTATCTTGAAACACGTAATATCTACCAACGTAGCTCCTATTTTACAACATCTAAGGCTGATGCCCAACGCAATATTCATTTAGGACTGGATTTATGGATTGAAGCTGGTACAGCTATTTTTGCTCCTTTAGATGCCGAAATCCACAGTTTTAAAAACAACACCAATCACGGGGATTATGGGCCTACCATAATTTTAAAGCATCACATTGCAGGTATAGAGTTCTATACGCTTTATGGGCATTTGAGTTTAGCATCTTTAAAAGGAAAAGCAGTAGGGCAACCCATTAAAAAAGGAGATACCATAGCAACTTTAGGGACTGCTGAGGTCAATGGAGATTATGCTCCGCATTTACACTTTCAAATTATAAAAGATATGGAAGGACATATTGGGGATTATCCGGGAGTTTCAAATAAAAATGATGTGGAGCATTATAAAAGCAATTGCCCAGATCCTAATGTGCTTTTGAAAATTGGGGTTTAAAAATCCTTCAACAAAAAATATATAGTCAATAAAAAAGCATTCTCAATTGAGAATGCTTTTCGGTATGAATAAAAAGTATGTTTATTTATTCTTTAGATTCTTCAGCAGCAGGTGCTTCAGAAGTTGCTTCAGACCCTTCTTCAGTTCCTTCTGCTCCTTCCTCAGTTCCTTCTTCATCTTCCTCTTCTTCCACTTCATCAACAATAGCTAATCTACTACGTCTTACCTGCATAACAACAGTGTTGTCAGGGTGTAATAGTTTATACTCATCATTTTTCAATTCAGTGATATAAATTTTACTTCCAATTTTCATTGGTGTAATATCTACCTCAATAAAATCAGGGAGGTTAGAAGGGATGGCTTTTACTCTAAGTTTTCTGTATGGAATTCTTAAGTTACCACCATTTAGCACTCCTTTTGAAACACCAACTGTTTTTACAGGTATTTCCATAGTGATTTCCTTATCTTCATAAATTTCATAAAAATCTATATGAAGGATTCTATCCGTCACTGGGTGAAACTGAATGTCTTGCATTACTGCATTGTAAGTGTCACCATTATCTAGCTTAATCACAACCGTATGCGCATTTGGAGTGTATACGAGTTTTGAAAACGCTAGCTCTGGCGAAAAGAAATGCACTGGCTTGGCTTCTCCTCCGTATAATACGCAAGGAACCTGACCAGCATTACGTAAGGCTTTTGTCGACTTTTTGCCTACGCTTTCTCTTTGAGATCCGTTAATTGTAATCGATTTCATTGTTTTTGTTTATAGTTATTATTAATTACATTATAAATTTAGAACTGATAGAATTATTATGATGTACACGGTGCATGACATCAGCAAATAAATTCGCACAGCTTAATACCCTAATTTTTGAACTCTCTTTTTGGAGCGGAATAGAGTCCGTTACGATGAGCTCTTCTAGTTTTGAATTTTCAAGACGTTCATAAGCATTACCCGACAATATAGGATGAGTACAAATAGCTCTAACACTTAAAGCACCTCGTTCCATCATCAAGTCAGCAGCTTTTGTAAGTGTACCTGCCGTATCTACCATATCATCAACTAGGACGACATTTTTACCAGTCACGTCACCAATTAATTCCATGTGTGAAATTACGTTGGCTTTAGCACGTTGCTTGTAGCAAATAACAACATCACTTGTTAAAGCTTTAGAGTAGGCATACGCACGTTTTGAACCACCCATATCTGGTGAGGCAACGGTTAGATTATCTAAGTTCAGTTTTTGTAAATAGGGTAAAAATATAGTTGATGCAAATAGATGATCTACAGGCTTTTCAAAAAAGCCTTGTATTTGATCTGCATGCAAATCCATTGTAATGATACGTGTGGCTCCTGCAGCTTCGAGCATTTTAGCTACTAATTTTGCAGCGATTGGTACTCTTGGCTTGTCTTTTCGATCTTGCCTTGCCCATCCAAAATAAGGCAAAACAGCAGTAATATGACGAGCAGATGCACGTTTAGCAGCATCAATCATCAACAACATTTCCATAAGATTTTTCGGTCCTGGGTGTGTTGAGCCAATGATAAAGATTCGTGTTCCTCTTATAGATTCTTCGTAAGAAGGCTGAAACTCGCCATCGCTATAGGTTGAGGTAATAACATTACCGAGATCTGTACCATATGCAGCAGCTATCTGTTCTGCCAAATACCGACTTTGGGAACATGTAAAAATTTTTGCTTCAGTTGTTGTATTAGGCATCAGTTTTTAGTCAAGTAATGTTATAATTAATATGCTTTAGTAAAATGAGGTGCAAATTTAGGAATTTATTTGAGGTAATAAAGTATAAACCTACTATTTTTAGTTGCTCGAACTAATTTATTTTTTATTTTTGCATCCCGATATTTATCTGGGCAAAATTGCACAAGTGTCACGCTGAGGCGTGATTTGCTTTTAAACAAGCTCAAGTGGCGGAATTGGTAGACCTGTCTGCCGACAGGCAGGCGCGCTGATGGATTTAGTTCTTATGTATTATGTTCTATATTTATGCTTTATCAAGTATTAAAAGAAATTATATCTATGTAGGTATGACTGAAAATCTTGATGATAGAATTGCTAGACATCAACTAGGAAGAGAAAAAACGACAAGGGCATATAGGCCTTTTAAATTGATATTTACAGAAGAGATAGCAGGCGAAAGAAGTATTGCTAGAAAAAGAGAGAAATATTGGAAATCTGGAATAGGAAAAGAACAATTAAGAAAAATTAGAGATAATTAAGTCTATAGAATATTAGCTCAAGTGGCGGAATTGGTAGACGCGCTGGATTCAAAATCCAGTTTCTTCGGAAGTGTGGGTTCGATTCCCACCTTGAGTACCAAGAGGGACAAATCATTTTTTTTTGATTTGTCCCTTTTTTTATTCCTCTTGTATCCCTTAATACTGGTAATTCGAAGAAGCAGTGAATTTAAGTCTGCGGTTCGAACACTTTAATTTTTAAGAGACATTGTTCCGAGCAGTTATCTTTTTCTACTGAATATAGGGATGATTAAATTGTGTTTTTAAATATATCTTGGTGAATACAGTCAACCAATTTTGTCATTCCCGCCTTCGCGGGAATGACAAATTAATCCTGCACCAACACCCATTCCCCCTTATCAATCAAAGGAATGGCCTGTTTGTACTTCACTACCTTGCTTTCACCACTCATCACATGCTTAATGGTCACACGATCATTACGTCCAATTTTTGGTTGTTCACGGACAATGGTCTCTGTAACTTGTTGCTGTTGACGAGAAGCTCCTTGACCAGCAGCTCTACTTTGAGCTGCACGTTCATCCAAGTTTTGGATTTCTTCCTTTTGCTCTTGTGTTTTTTCTTGACGACGCGCTTTTGCTTCTTGGATAGTATCGGCAGTTTCTCTTGGAATTTCTCCTTTAAATAAGAAGGAAATCACATCTTTATTGACTTGATCGATCATCACTTTGAACAGTTCAAAAGCTTCAAACTTATAAATCAAAAGCGGATCTTTCTGTTCGTGTACTGCCAACTGCACGGATTGCTTTAATTCATCCATTTTACGCAGATGTGTTTTCCAGGCATCATCAACAATGGCTAGCGTAATGTTCTTTTCAAAATCATTAATCAATTGTTTTCCTTTGGTCTCGTAGGCTTTTTCTAAATCGGTAACGACCTGAAGGTTTTTTACTCCATCCGTAAAAGGAACCACGATACGCTTAAAACGATCACGCTGTGTTTTATAAACGTTCTCAATAACAGGAAAGGCCAAATCAGCAGCTTTTTGCATTTTTTCTCGATAATGCTGAAAGGCTGCCTTGTAAACTTTTCCTGCAATTTCCTGAGCACTTAACTTCCCGAATTCTTCTTCAGATATTGGAGAAGGCATTGAGAAATAGCGAATCAGTTCAAATTCAAAATTCTTATAATCGTTCGCTTCCTTATTGGTTTCGGAGATACCTTCAGAGGTATCAAAAATCATATTCGCCAAATCTACACGGAGACGTTCCCCATGCAGGGCATGACGACGACGTTTGTACACCACTTCTCGTTGGGCATTCATCACATCATCATATTCCAATAAGCGCTTACGGATACCGAATTGGTTTTCCTCTACTTTTTTCTGTGCACGTTCAATAGACTTAGAAATCATGGAATGTTGAATCACTTCACCTTCCTTAAGACCCATTTTGTCCATCATTTTGGCAATACGCTCACTACCAAAAAGACGCATTAAATTATCTTCTAATGAGACATAAAACTGAGAGCTTCCAGGATCTCCTTGTCGACCTGCTCTACCACGCAACTGACGGTCAACCCGTCTCGAGTCGTGACGCTCTGTACCTACAATCGCTAAACCACCAGCTTCCTTCACTTCGTCGGACAATTTAATATCCGTACCACGACCAGCCATGTTGGTGGCAATAGTCACCTGTCCTTTACGACCTGCCTGATCTACAATTTCGGCCTCTCTTTTATGTTGTTTTGCATTTAAAACATTGTGAGGTATTTTTCGAATACTCAACATTTTGCCTAATAGTTCTGAGATTTCCACAGAAGTGGTACCAATTAAAACTGGGCGTCCTGCTTGGGTCAATTCTGTGACTTCATCGATAACGGCATTGTACTTTTCGCGTTTGGTTTTATACACCAAATCCTCTTTGTCATCTCTTGCTATCGGTCGGTTGGTTGGGATTTCAACAACATCTAGCTTATAGATTTCCCAAAGTTCACCAGCTTCAGTAACTGCTGTACCCGTCATACCAGACAGCTTGCGGTACATTCTAAAGTAATTCTGAAGGGTTACAGTGGCAAAGGTCTGCGTGGCATCTTCAATTTTTACATTTTCTTTGGCCTCAATAGCTTGGTGTAAACCATCACTGTATCGACGTCCGTCCATAATACGACCCGTCTGTTCATCAACAATCATGACTTTATTGTCAATGACGACATATTGTGTGTCTTTTTCGAAAAGCGCATAGGCTTTAAGAAGTTGATTTAAGGTGTGAATACGTTCTGACTTTATTGAGAAATCTCTGAATAACTCTTCTTTTTCAACAGCTTCCTCTTCAGGTGTCAACCCTTTGTTTTCAATCTTAGCGATTTCGGTTCCCATTTCAGGCATCACGAAGAAGTTTGGATCGTCCTTACCAGATAAATGCTCAACACCTTTGTCGGACAATTCAACCTGATTGTTCTTTTCGTCAATAACATAGTACAAGGCTTCATCAACTTTCGGCATTTCCCTGTTGTTGTCCTGCATATAGAAGTTCTCCGTCTTCTGCAACAACTGTTTAATACCTTCTTCACTTAAGTATTTAATGAGGGCTTTGTTCTTGGGAATACCTCTATACACACGGAGTAGTTTAAAACCACCTTCTTTAGTGTCTCCCTCTGCAATCAGTTTCTTAGCTTCTGCTAAAACTCCGATTAGATATTTTTGTTGTACGTCAACAAGACTACTGACTTTAGGTTTCAGTTCAATAAATTCATGCTCATCTCCTTTTGGAATTGGACCTGAAATAATTAAAGGTGTACGCGCATCATCAATTAAAACAGAATCTACCTCATCGACAATCGCATAATGATGTGGACGTTGCACTAAATCTTCTGGTGAGTGCGACATATTATCACGCAAATAATCAAAACCAAATTCATTGTTGGTGCCATAAGTGATATCAGCATTGTAAGCTTTACGACGCTCAGCCGAATTTGGTCTGTGGTAATCTATACAATCCACACTAAGACCATGGAATTGAAAGATTGGTGCCATCCAAGCACTATCACGTTTAGCTAAGTAATCATTTACGGTGACCAAGTGGACCCCATTTCCTGCTAAGGCATTTAAATAGACGGGTAAGGTGGCTACTAAGGTCTTACCTTCACCCGTTTGCATCTCTGCGATTTTACCTTGGTGCATTGCCACGCCACCAATGAGTTGCACATCGTAGTGGATCATATCCCAAGTAATGGGTTTTCCTGCGGCATCCCATGAGTTTAACCACACAGCTTTGTCTCCATCTAGGCTCACATAGTCGTGTGCTCCCGAAACTTCACGGTCAAAAGCATTGGCAGTGACGGCTATTTCGGTATTATGTACAAAACGCTTGGCGGTCTCTTTAACCACAGCAAAGGCTTCTGGTAAAATCTCATTGAGGACGTCTTCGGTAAGGGTGTAAATATCGTCTTTGATACTATCAATTTCTTGGTAGATATCTTCTCGCTCATCAATATCTTCAGTGGCTTCAGCCTTTTCAGTTAATTCAGTGATACGGTCATTATGTGGTTGACGCGCTTCAGCAATTTTAGCTTTAAAGGCTTCAGTTTTAGCTCGGAGCTCATCATGGGATAAGGCTTCGAGGCTACTCTCAAAAGTTTTTATTTTGTCAACAATAGGGGTGATAGACTTAACATCTTGTTTGGATTTATCTCCAACAAAGACTTTAAGTACAGAATCGAGAAAACTCATGTTTAATATGTTTATGGCAACAGGTTTAGACCTGCTGCGTTTGTATTTCAGTTTTGGTTAGCCAAAAGGCTGGTAAAGATACATTTTGTATATCTTTTATAAAATCTAAAGACACAAAAAAAGCCTCTTAGTTAAGATAACGCAAGAGACTTTAATGTTGTGTTTTTTATATGTTAATATTCATCCTCATTCCAGAGGTAGTCTTCGTCAGTTGGATAGTCTGGCCAAATTTCCTCAATAGAATCGTAAGAGTCTCCTTCGTCTTCTATGGCTTGTAAATTTTCTACAACTTCTAAAGGTGCTCCTGTTCTAATTGCGTAATCGATCAATTCATCTTTAGTCGCTGGCCAAGGTGCATCACTTAAATAAGATGCTAATTCTAATGTCCAATACATTTGTTATGCGGTTTAATTTTTTGCAAAAATAAATTTTTAGTTCAAATAGTCAAGAAAAAATCAAATTATTTACTCAATAATAAAAAGAACGTAAATTCTTAAGGGAAAAATCACTAAAAATGTAAGCTTTATTGCGATCTAATTCTTAAAGGCCTATGAATTTTTATTAGGAATCCATTTAATTTCTTCGGCTTGTAACTCATAGGTCAACTTCCGTGCCAATACAAAAAGAAAGTCAGAGAGTCGGTTAATATACATAAGGGTTTCGGGTTGAAATGGTTCTAATTCATTAAGATGGGACGCTAAACGCTCAGCTCTGCGACAAACACATCTCGCAATGTGACAGAATGACACGGTCTGATGTCCCCCCGGAAGCACAAAATGGGTCATCTCAGGCAAATCAGCATTCATACTATCCATACTGTCTTCTAATTTTTTAATATCAGATGCTGAAATTTTAGGAATCTTAAGACGCTGTTCTCCATTCTTTAAGGTTGCTTTTTCAGGATCTGTTGCTAAAATAGCCCCTACAGTGAAGAGCCGATCTTGAATGTCCATCAATAGCGTTTTATGAATAGGGTCTATAGCCTGATCGCGTATCAACCCTATATGAGAGTTCAGCTCGTCAATAGTGCCATAACTTTCTATGCGGATATGATGCTTCGGTACACGTGTGCCACCGAACAATGCTGTCGTTCCCTTATCACCTGTTTTTGTGTAAATCTTCATGCTTTAAAGTTAAACGTTAAAAAGGGAAAAGTGAAAAGTTGAAAGAGAAAAATTGAAAAAGCATTTTAATTGAAACTTAGAGCCCAACTGCTAACTGCCAACTGTAACTGAATACCGACAACTGCGACTGCTTACTGATTACTGCAACTGAAAACTGCAGACTAATTAAACGTATCGCTCTCAATAATACCATCACGTAATCGGATGACCCTTTTGGCGTGTGCAGCAATATCTTCTTCGTGGGTGACCATAATAACGGTATTTCCTGATTTGTGAATATCTTCAAACAGCGCCATGATTTCCGTACCTGTCTTTGAATCCAAATTCCCAGTAGGCTCATCGGCTAAGATAATGGAAGGCTTGTTGACCAATGCCCTACCAACGGCAACACGCTGACGTTGACCCCCAGAGAGTTGGTTCGGTTTATGATCCATACGATCTGCAAGACCTACATCAGATAACACTTCAGAGGCTCTTATTTCTCTATCTTTTTTAGATGCCCCAGCATAAATCATAGGTAAGGCAACGTTATCTAAAGCTGTCGTTCTTGGTAATAAATTAAATGTTTGAAAAACGAAACCGATTTCAGTATTTCTAATGTCTGCCAGTTCATCGTCCGACATTTGACTCACATCTTTACCGTTCAACATATAGGAACCTGCAGTTGGTGTATCGAGGCAGCCCAAAAGATTCATTAAGGTTGATTTCCCCGAACCTGATGGTCCCATAATGGCGACATATTCGCCACGTTTAATATCGAGGTCGATACCTTTAAGCACGTGTACAGTTTCTTGGCCCAGTTTAAAATCCCGAATAATATTTCGGATTTCAATAACGTTTTTACTCATAATTTAGACGTAGTTTCTATAAAAACTCCTGCAAGATACAGGAATTAACAGTTAATAGGACGTTAAAGTTGTCAATCTGTTACACCCTAATTTTAAAATGTTGTTTTTGCTGTTGGGATCTAAAAAACACAAGGCCTAATTGAAAGGTATCTACAGTAACGGTCACCTTAGGATGTGCCTTGATCATCTCCCAGGCTTCGGTCATACCTTTAGACCAATAGATATCATCAAAAATAAATACAGAATCATTATGCGCTTTAGGAAGTAGCGCATTAAAATAGTTGAGCGTAGCAGCTTTTTGATGATGACCGTCAAAAAAGATAAGGTCATAAGTCTCTGTTTGTAGTGATGGAATAAGTGCTGTAAAGTCGCCAATTTTATATTCAACGTTACTGATACCTTTAGAATCTAATTGTTGTTTTGCAAAGTTCGAAGTGTTTGGGCAGCCTTCAATACTTGTCAGTTGTCCTTCTTTTTGTCCGAGCGTTATAGCGTATGTCGCCATACCTAAGGATGTGCCAAGTTCGAGAGCATTCTTACAATTCAGGTAGTGGGACAATCTAAAAAGCAACTGAGCCGTTTTAATAGAACTACTAGAGGTATTGACCATAGAGGACACTTTTCGCTTTGTGGATGGTAAGCGTTTTGAGCCCATACCCAAATCTTTAATCTCTAGTACAGTTGAAGAGCCCTTTAAATGTTGTCGATAGGTTTTGAGCTGGTCATATTCAGGATAAGCGGTCTTGTCATAGAGACATTTGGTCACCAAATCAAAAATAAACGGAGAATGCACTCCATGCTGATTGGTGGATTTTAAAAGAAATTTTATGTAGGAAATTAGTTGATGCATGTTGACTTTAATAACAGAATTTTATAGCCTTTTTTATCTTCTCACTTCTCACTTCTCACTTCTCACTTCTCACTTCTCACTTCTCACTTCTCACTTCTCACTTCTCACTAACCCTCATACTTCTCCGCCAATTCAAACCATCGCGCCTCTTTTTCGTCAATGGTATCAAGAATCACCTGTAGTTCCTCTGATAGTTTGTTGATGTCCTCTTGTTCCAAATCAGGGTTAAGAAACTTGGCTTCTAAGGCTTTTTTGTCCAACTCTAAGGAACGTATTTTACTTTCCAGATTCTTGTATTCTTTCTGTTCGTTGTAGCTTAATTTCTTTTTCTCGTTTTCAGATGGAGTGGTGGTGGTCTCTTTAGGGGTGTCCTGTGTAGATTTTGTAGTTTTTGGTTGGCTATCTTCATAGGCTCTAAAGTCAGAATAATTACCAGGAAAATCATCAACGACGCCATCACCCTTAAATACAAATAAATGATCCACAATTTTATCCATAAAATAGCGATCGTGGGACACGACGAGCAAACAACCTGGAAAGTCTAACAAGAAACTTTCCAAAACATTTAAGGTCACAATATCTAGGTCATTGGTAGGCTCATCTAAAATCAGCACATTAGGATTTTGAATCAGAACCGTACAGAGATAGAGGCGTTTCTGTTCACCGCCACTTAGTTTTTCAACATAATCATACTGTTTTTTACGGCTGAATAAAAACCGCTCCAACAGTTGTTGTGCACTAATTTGGCGTCCTTTAGCCAAAGGGATATAGTCACCAAACTCTTTAATGACCTCTATCACTTTTTGCCCCGGTTTTACAGCAATACCGCCTTGGGTATAATATCCAAATTTTACAGTATCACCGATGACAATTTTACCGCCATCAGGCTGCAGATTTTCCGTTAATAGGTTTAAGAATGTCGATTTACCAGTACCATTTTTTCCAATAATGCCCACACGTTCCCCTTTTTTAAAGGTGTAGTCAAAGCCGTCTAAAATGGTGGTGTCTTTAAAGGATTTAGAGACATTATGGAACTCAATAATCTTACTGCCCAGACGCTCCATGTTAATCTCAAGTTGGACTTCGTGGTCTTTTCTGCGTTGATGCGCTTTGGCCTTAATATCGAAAAAATCATCAATACGACTTTTGGATTTTGTGGTTCTGGCCTTGGGCTGTCGGCGCATCCAATCCAATTCCTTTTTAAAGAGCTGTTTGGCCTTGTTGGTTTCAATAGCCTCATTTTCAATCCGGGCCTCGCGCTTTTCTAGGTAATAGGAGTAATTGCCTTTATAGGTATAGAGTTGCCCCTGATCTAATTCTATAATTTCTGTACACACCCGTTCTAAGAAGTAGCGATCGTGGGTCACCATAAAAAGGGTGAGCTGCCTTTCGGCAAAATAACGTTCTAACCATTCTATCATTTCAAGGTCGAGATGGTTGGTAGGCTCATCTAAAATCAAAACATCAGGATTGCTAATCAATGCCTGTGCCAGAGCTAAACGCTTTTTCTGCCCCCCAGACAAACGCCCCACTTTGGCATCCAAGTCTTCAAGCTTTAGCTGAAACAAAATTTGCTGAAACTGGGTTTCAAATTCCCAGGCGTTATGGCGTTCCATAGCCTCAAAAGCCTTTTGGTAGGCATCTGTATCTTCAGGGTGTTTAAGAGCGTTTTCATAGGCTTCAATGACCTTCAGTATGGGTAAATCCGAAGCATAGATGGATTCTTCAACGCTGAGTTTGGGGTCGAGGTCGGGTTCCTGGTCTAAAAAGGACAGGCGGATACCATTTCTCACTACCACTTGCCCACTATCCGGTGATTCTTTTCCTGCTAAGATATTTAGTATGGACGTCTTACCACTACCGTTTTTAGCCACAAAAGCCACCTTGTGGTCCTTATGGATACTGAATGAGATGTCACTGAACAATTGTAGTTCACCGTAGGATTTAGATATCTGTTCAACATTGAGGTAATTCACAGTGCTTTTTTTACAAAGAACGGAAAACTTCCAAAAAAAAAGGCAATAGTTTTGTTATTCCTGCCGTTAGCTTATATTTGTCTGTAAACCGTTTGATTCAATGACTAAATACCTTCTGGGCGTATTGGTAATCAGCCTTTTATTCTGTGTGTCTTGCATTCCTCATAAAGACGTGCTATACCTTCAAGATAAGCCTAGTAAAAATGATAGTATTCCAAAGCTGGTAGAGCAGAGTAAGCCCTATCGCATTCAAATTAATGACATCTTAAATATTCGCATTAGGGTATTAGATGCTTTGGATAACGAAATCACTAATATTTTCAACCCAACCTCCGATAGTCAGTTAGATGCCGCCTCTAACGAGCGTGCCTATTACGATGGATTTTCGGTAAGTTTACAAGGCTCAATTACCATACCGCAATTGGGAGATTTTAAAGTGGTGGGGATGACGACCAAAGAGATTGAAGCCATGATTAAAAAGCGCTTGTTGGAGAAGGAATTCAATGAGTATGCCACCATTATTGTCACCGTAAGATTAGCAGGCTTACGTTATACAACCTTGGGAGAAATTGGGAATGGAGAACAGACCTTGTTTAAAGAACGTGCCAATATTTTTGAGGCCATTGCCAATGCTGGTGATATCACACAATTTGGGGATAGGACAGATGTATTGATAGTTAGGCAATATCCGTATGGTCAAGAGATTCACCATATCGACTTAACGTCTAGAGAAGTGATGTATTCTCCTTACTATTACATTCAGCCTAATGACATGATTTATGTAAAGCCTTTAAAACAGAAGTCCACAGGTATTGGGATTAATGGTATTCAAACGTTTACAACTGTTATTGGAGTGTTATCAGTCATAACAAGTACTATTTTATTAATCGATCGCATTTAACATGGCAGGATTGGACGAGGATTTGGATTTTGATGAAAGCGGGGGAGGACGTCTCACCTTCGACTTTCAAGGCTTTTTATTTAAGGTAATCCATTATTGGAAACTGATCGTCTTATGTATCGGTGTCGCTCTTGTTATTGCCTACCTCATTAATGCCCGTAAGCAAAACATTTACCGATTAAATGCACTGGTTTCTGTAGAATCAGAACAGAATCCATTTTTTACGGCCAATACCAGTATTTCTTTTAACTGGGGAGGAGTGTCGGGTAAAATAGGTAAGGTGATGACGACCTTGGCTACCCGTAGTCATAATGAGTTGGTGGTAGATTCTTTACAGTTTTACATGCAATATTTGAAACAGGGAAAATACCGTATGGAGGACATCTATACAGCCTCACCTTTTGTGGTCACTATCGATAAAACCAAAGGACAAGTTTTAGGGAAACCCATCGAAATAAAAGAGATTGATGCTCAAAGTTTTGAATTAATTTACAATTTTGAAAGTCCAGGTATTACCTGTCAACGCTATTCAGACAAAGAGGTCTATAGGGACAAGATGCCTATAGGCGAATTTCGACAGCGTTTTAAGTATGGGGAGCAGATTGCATTACCATTTCTAAATGCAAGCATTAGCAAAAGAGAAGGCAGGGGCGTTAATGCTGCAACCCAATACTTTGTGCGCTTTTCAAGTTTTGATAATGTGGTACAGGGCTTTAAAAACAGTGTCAGTACAAGTTTTTTTAGAGGCAGTTCAACGGTATTGTCATTAGCACAGGCTGGAACCAACAAGGCAAAAATTGTCGATTATTTAAACACCACAGCCACCATTTTAGCGGAGACCGAATTGCGCAATAAAAATTTATACGCCACCAATACCATAAAATTTATTGATAGCAGTTTAAATGCAGTCACGGGTAAACTCAAGGACAATACGGATGAAATGAATGCCTTTAGGCGTGCCAACCAGGTTTTTGATGTCTCTGATGAAATTGCCACGATATCCGGTCGCTTAAAAGAATTTGAACTCCAAAAAGAGGAAGAGGATATTAAAATCTCTTACCTTAATAATTTAGAAACCTATTTACAGAACAAATCCGATTATACCAACATTGCGGCACCAACATCTGTAGGTATTGATGAAGGAGGATTATTGAGTAGCATTAATACCATCACAAATTTGGCAATACAGCGCCAAAATTTAGAGCAAACCACCAGAGAAGGATCCATATTGCTTAAACAAATTGACAGTCAAATCGATGCCGAAAAGAGCGTGGCTTTTGAGTTGATTAATAACAGAAGACGGTCTATCAATTTGCAATTGGGCACTATCAATTCTAGGATTGCCCAATTTGAAGCCCAATTGGCAGAGTTGCCGGAGGAACAACAAGAGTTTTTAAGGATCCAACGTAAACTGGATATCAATCAGGACTCTTATAATGTGTATCTGTCAAAACGTTCTGAGGCAGCCATAGTAAAGGCAGCTAATGTCTCAGATATCAATATTATTGATGCCGCTAAGGATATTGGCGGAGGACTTATCGGTCCAAACCGCTCACTCAACTATATGATGGCTCTAATGGTGGGCTTTTTTGTACCCATGTTCATCATATTTGTCCGCTTTTTACTGGACAATACCATCCACGGTTCGGATGAGGTAGAGCGCCTATCACGTATCCCCATTATTGGTCTGGTGGGCAAGTACAATTACAAAAACAATTTAGTGGCTTTTGAAAAGCCAAAGTCAGCCGTATCCGAATCCTTTAGGGCCATACGTTCTAGCTTGCAATTTATTTATAAAAAGCAAGGGCCGACCGATTTAGGAAAAACCCTAATGATTACCTCTTCCGTCAGCGGAGAAGGAAAGACCTTTTGCTCTATCAATATTGCATCCGTGTACGCCCTTTCGGGTAAAAAGACCATTATTTTAGGTCTCGACTTACGGAAACCAAAGATTTTTGGGGATTTTAATATGAAGAACGATTTGGGTGTGGTCAACTATCTGATTGGGGACAACAGCCTCGACGAGATTAGGACCACGACACATATTCCTAATCTGGATGTGATTCCTTCGGGTCCTATTCCTCCAAACCCATCAGAACTGTTGATGGAAGATCGTATGAAAGCATTAATGCAAGAATTGCGCAAGGAATATGACATTATTGTCTTGGACACTCCTCCATTGGGCTTGGTAACGGATGCTTTAGAGCTGACCCAATATGCAGATGCCACGATATTTCTCATTCGTTTGGACTATACCAAAAAAGGCATGTTAGGGCTGGTCAATTCCAAATGGCGTAAAGGGGAATTAAAGAACGTCCACTTTTTACTGAACTTCTACAAGCATAAGAGCAACCATAATTATGGCTACGGTTATGGCTATGGTTACGGCTATGGCTACGGTTATGGAGCTTATGGCAATGCCTATCACGAAAATGATAAAAATTCTATACTTTCTAAAGTCAAACGATTTATTAAGCGCCTGTAATGAGAGAAACCAACCAACCAACTATTGCAATTATTGGTTTAGGCTATGTGGGATTGCCGCTAGCTGTGGAATTTGCCAAACAATACAAAGTACTGGGTTATGATATCAAAGATGACCGCGTAGAAGCTTTAAAATCAGGTGTTGATGAGACCTTAGAAGTTGGTGATAAAGACTTAAAAGCTGTTTTAAAAGAAGAAGGCAGCATAGGACTGTCTTTGGCTTCTCATCCAGAGCTACTGAAAGAGGCAGATATTTACATTGTCACGGTGCCCACACCAACGGATGACTTAAACAAACCCATTTTAGACCCCTTGGTGCAGAGCAGTACCACGGTAGGGCAGTATCTCAAACCGGGTAATATTGTGATTTACGAATCTACCGTTTATCCCGGAGTGACGGAAGATCTCTGTGTGCCTATTTTAGAGCGAGAATCACAATTAACATTCAATACCGATTTTTTTGTGGGCTATTCCCCTGAGCGGATTAATCCAGGCGATAAAACCCACACCATCACTAAGATACTAAAAGTCACCTCAGGCTCAACTCCTGAGGTCGCACAACGCATAGATCAATTATACCAATCCATTATAGAAGCAGGCACCTATTTGGCACCGTCCATCAAGGTGGCGGAAGCAGCAAAGGTCATTGAGAATTCCCAACGAGATATCAACATTGCTTTTGTCAATGAGCTGTCTAAAATATTTAGAGTATTAAATATCGATACCAAGGAAGTGTTGAAGGCCGCGGGTACCAAATGGAACTTTATCAATTTCACACCGGGACTGGTCGGTGGACATTGTATAGGGGTAGATCCCTATTATCTCGCTCAAAAAGCCATAGAATCTGGCTACGACCCTGAGATTATTTTGGCAGGGCGTAAAATGAATGACAGTATGGGAGCCTATGTAGCCCAGGAAACGGTGAAGTTGATGATTGGTAAGGGTACGGCTATTAAAGATTCTAAAGTCTTGATTTTAGGTATTGCCTTTAAGGAAAATTGTCCGGACATCCGTAACTCCAGGGTCATTGATATTATTAAAGAATTAAAATCCTATAATGTCGCTGTGGACATTTGTGATCCTTGGGCTTCCGAAAAAGACGTAAAGACTGAGTACGATTTACAATTATTATCCAATTGTAAGGATCTTAACAGGGTGTACGATGCCATCATCGTAGCCGTTGGGCACAATGAGTTTAAGACTCTTGATTTGTCACCACTGAAAACAGCACAGACCGTTATTTTTGATGTTAAGGGTATATTGCCTGTAGCTGAGGTGGATGCTCGGTTGTAATTGTCGTGTTGTCAAAACCAAATAGTTTTGTCATTTATACCTTATTGTCATTCCCGTGAAAACGGGAATCTATTTTAATTATTTGTTTACATCACCATGCTATTTAATGGAAATAAACAATTAAGCACAAGCAATAATCCTGAGTTAAAATCATTAATACATTACCTACCAAAGCTCTTCCCTTCAGATGAAGGGAAGTGGTTTCACGACAGTGAAAGCGATGGGTTTGAAAAAACTAGATTAGGTGTGATATATCGAGCGGGAAAACACAGTGAAAGCGAAGGGTTTGACCTTAAGATTTTTCTTCTTTAAAACACTCAGTAATCCCTTGCAATACAGATCTCATATGGTCAAAAACCATCTTATTCTCAAAGCGAAGCACTTTATAACCTAAATTTTCAAGATATGCTGTTCTTTTTAGGTCATAATCTTGAGCTATAGGATTGTTATGAACATCACCGTCTAACTCAACAATTAACTTTTCAGAAGCACAATAAAAATCAACGATATAATTACCGATACTATGTTGTCTATTAAATCGCCTTCCTTTGAGTTGTCTAGATTTAAGTTCTGTCCATAATTTAGCTTCTGCTGGTGTCAGATTATGACGAAGCTCTTTTTTCAAATCTTTTAAGTGCTGACGATTATGAAGTTTTTGTTGGCTCACAGTTTAAATGTAGCGTTTACTAATAAATAGTCAAACTCCCCGTCTTCGGCTATTGCCGAATCCACCCCTCTTTATCTAAAGCGGGGAGCTTTTGTTTGTTCTTAATTTTGTATTAGGTGTTCAACGTTTAATGATGGTTATTTAAGGGTAAATGTCTTAAAAAATGTACAATAAATAGATAGTTTATTTACATCACCATATTATTCAATGGATGTAAACAATTAAGTACAAGGAATATTCCTGAGTTAAGATTATTAATGTATTACCTACTAAAGCTCTTCCCTTTAGATAAAGGGCGACCAAACGTAAAAAATACATCTAGTAGATGTATTTAGTGCAGGTGCGAGACGGCGGGCAGGAAAACATAGTGAAAGCGATGGGTTTGAAATAATAGTGCTAATTTTACCCTATAATGTCTGTCACAGATCAAGAAAGAATAACTAAGAATGTTTGAAGATAAAATAAAAAACCACGCTTATCTAGTTACTGGAGGAGCAGGCTTCATTGGGAGCAATTTGGTAGAATACTTGTTAGAAAATACTGCCAAAAAAGTAAGGGTCTTAGACAACCTCTCAAACGGCTACTACTCAAATATAGAACGTTTTACAAACCACCCGAATTTCGAATTTATAGAAGGAGATATCCGAGACCTAGACACCTGTAGAGCCGCTGTAAAGGATATGGACTATGTCAGTCACCAAGCGGCGTTGGGATCTGTACCACGATCTATCAAAGATCCTATAACCTCAAATGCCGTTAATGTCTCGGGGTTTTTAAATATGCTGGTGGCGGTTAAGGACAGTAGTACCATAAAACGCATGGTCTATGCAGCTTCAAGCTCTACCTATGGAGACAGTACAACCTTACCAAAAGTTGAGGAGAACATTGGGAAGCCCTTATCTCCGTACGCTGTGACTAAACTCGTCAATGAATTGTATGCTGATGTGTTTGCCAAGACCTATGGCATGGACACTATTGGTCTGCGGTATTTCAATGTCTATGGCCCGTATCAAAGTCCAAATGGTGCTTATGCAGCCGTGATTCCCTTATTTATGCAAGCGTTAAAGGATGATAGGTCTCCAAACATTCATGGAGATGGTGAACAAACGCGTGACTTTACCTATGTAGCTAATGCAGTTCAGGCGAATATCAAAGCATTCTTTGCTAATGATAAGGCGAGTAATGAAGTCTTTAATGTGGCCTGTGGAGAACGTATTTCTGTCAACCAATTGTGGGAAGGCCTAAAATTGGCGGCAAACAGTGATCTTAAACCCAGGTATGTAGCACCTCGACAAGGGGATGTGCGTGATTCACTGGCGGATATCTCAAAGGCTAAAAGTTTATTAAGTTATGAGCCTGTGGTCAAAGTAGAAGAAGGCCTTCAATTAACATGGGATTGGTTTTCTAAATAGTTTTCCTGCGAAAGCAGGAATCTCATTTTTTTTTACTCCACAACATGGTAGTTTCGACCTACCGTGTCACTCCTACATGTCACCTTGAGCGCAGGCGAAATGTATTAAAAGAATTATGCCATCATTCCATACCCCCTTTAGCATTCTCGCCCTCCTTGTCATCCCCGCGTAGGCGGGAATCTAATTTTAAAAACCTATAACTACCACTCAGAGTCCTGTCCACTATCGGTCACGACAAATATCAAAAGAAAGCTCCCCGCTTTAGACAAAGAGGGGTGTCTGTGGCAGAACCACAGACGGGGAGTTTGAAAAAAATCTTATTTATGAGAGGCATTGTAAAGACCGAAGAATCTATAACGTATTATAAACCTTAAAACCTCACCAAAAACCGAAAAGCCGCTACTCTTAAAAAAGAATAACGACCCTCCGATAAGTACTTAAAAAAGCACAATAACTTAGCCAACAAGAGCAATGCTCATAGCATTGTCACTAGCCAGTTCATAAAAAGAACCATTGATGTCCTGATAGAAAATAATGCCCAAAGCAACCACAACACCAACAGTAGCTGGTAGTGCTGCTGTAAACCCAAGATCGGCAACCAAGGTGGTGTCACTACCAACAAGACCACCCAATGGAATTTCAGAACTAAAACTGATGGCACTCACTTCGTTCTCATTAGGTTCAACAGGTTCATAGGATTTTAATGCATTATCATACGAAAAATCGCTCAGAACACTACAGGCTAATACCAATCTAAAGTGACTGGCACCTTCAGGTGGATGTAGATAATCCGAAGTGTTAAAATCAGGAATCGTCCAGGTGGCAATACTGCGATTAGCATCCAGACTCGGAACACTATAAGGGGCATAAAAAACGGTTTCTAAGGATAGACCTTTATTAAATTCAAAGCCCTCTAAAAATCCTTTGTTGGGTAAAATACTAAACTCGCGTTTACCACGGACTCCAGCACCATTGGCATTAATCCGTTTCATAACAGCAGTTAAACGACCGGTAACGGTTCGATCACTCATAATACTAACAATACTGGCAAAACCGTGCCGTAGAGATTTACCGACTTTTGCACTGCCACCAAACTCACTCATGTTCTCTCGAGTACGTTTAAAATTTGCTTCTTTAAGGATACGATCCTTGTTGATAGCACTCTTTGTTTTAACGATGGACTGTCCACCGCTTCTGTAAAAGGTCAACCCACCCAGGGTGCCTTCCAGATCAATATAGCTTCTATTTTTAGCCATAATAAATTGATTTTTAGGTAACACAATGTGTTACTGATGAAACAATAATTAAAATACAAAGGCCTTTGTATGGGATAGTGCTTGTAAGAAATATCGGTATATAGATATACTCAATACACCAGTGATTTAGTCGTTGCCTTTAAGTTAAATATGTGTTAAATCGATGATTGCCATTCTCACTAAACCTGTCATTCCCGCGCTTTGTGCTACCGAAGTTTTAACGAAGGAGTAAGGCGGGAATTTGCCTTATAAATACCCCAAATGTCATTCAGAAGGAATCCCAATAGCTATCGGGATAACTGAAGAATCTAACAGTCTAACAATCTAAAAATCTAAGGATCTAACAATCTAACCCATCTAAAAATCCAACCCCCAATTGTTCAAACCCTAGTTAATAACTTCATAGTAAGGAGCTGCCATAAACTTTAATCATTTAAAGGCATTCTGTATATTAGCACTTAACTAAATCTATTGGATTGAACCCATCAAAAGACACCCCTTGGTTATACACCATTTCTGCTAAGCGCAAGCTCATAGATTTTAACTTCAAGGAAATCTGGAGGTATCGTGATTTACTGATGCTCTTTGTTAAACGTGATGTGGTGACGGTGTATAAACAGACGATTCTAGGCCCTTTATGGTACCTCATTCAGCCCCTCTTTACAGCATTGACCTTTACCATTATTTTTAATAAAGTGGCCAATATAGAAACAGGAACAGTCCCCCCTTTTCTATTTAACTTGGCAGGGATTTCAATATGGAATTATTTCAAATCCTGTTTAACATCGACCTCTACTACGTTTAATAAAAACGCTGGGATGTTTTCTAAAGTCTATTTTCCAAGATTGATAAGCCCATTGTCCTCGGTCATATCCAACTTAATGCGTTTTGGAATACAGTTATTGATATTTCTTGTATTCTTCGCATACTATTATTTCGTTAAAGAGTCACAGATTAGCTTCAGTACTACTATTTGGATATTTCCGCTATTGGTTTTGTTAATGGCATTATTAGGTTTAGGACTGGGCATGATCATTTCTGCAATGGTCACAAAATATAGGGATCTAAAGTTTCTCATCAATTTTGGGACACAATTGTTGATGTATCTATCGGCCGTCATGTACCCCTTGGCATTGATGCGGGAAAAACTACCACGTTTCGCCTGGCTGGTAGAATACAATCCACTGGCATATATTATAGAGGCGGCCCGTTATACACTCACTAACCAAGGCACTTTGTCCACTAATGGCCTATTAATGACCGCAGGAGTTACTCTTGTTGTGTTGTTTTTTGGAATCATTATTTTTAATAAAACGGAAAAAACATTTATAGATACCATCTAGAAAAATGAAGAGCTTTGACCATTTTATTATTACGCGTTTTAACATTAAAAATAAGGGTTGGCTTAGCGACAAATACGGACAGAATGTTAATGATCAAAAATGGTTAACTGAGCGTTACGAATTATTTATGATGTATTGTTACCCATCTGTATTAAAACAAAGTTGTAAGGATTTTACGTGGTTGGTGTTTTTTGATATGAATACACCCTTAAAGTTTAAAGAAAAAAACAAGGATATAAATAACAGCTTACCACAGTTTAATGCTATTTATGTGGAAGATTATTCCGATTTCGAAAATAAACTTCCTGAAGAAATTAAGACTAGAGCAGAATCTGAATATATAATTACCAGCCGTTTTGATAATGACGACTGTTATCATGTTGATACAGTCAAAACCATTCAAAAGCATTTTAAACCACAACCAAATACAATTATAGATTTAGAAAATGGGCTGACCCTAGACATTAATAAGGTGAACAGGTTATCAAGAAAAAAAGGGGTAGTATCAGGGCCGTTTGTGAGCTATATAGAGAAGATTGAAGAAGGCAAAATTATTAAAACCGCTTATAATTGTGAGCATGTCCATTGGAAAGACAGAGCGCAATTTATCCCTGTAAAACAAGGTTATTTTTGGTTGCAGATCATTCATAACCGAAATGTGTCCAATCAAATGAGCATTGACTTAATAAGCAATAAATCCTACCTAAAAGGGTTTCCGATAGATAGAATGCCAAAGTTTAATTTAAAATATTATGTGTTTGTGTTTGTATTGCAACTCGGGGTTTTCGAATTTTTTAGAACTATAAAAGCCAGTTTTAAATAATAAAATGAATCAAAATAAAATCATATTAAAAGTTGAGAACCTATCGAAGCAATACCGTTTGGGTTTGGTGGGTACTGGCACATTAGGGGATGATCTAAAGCGTTGGTGGTACCGTGTCCGAGGCAAGGAAGATCCTTTTTTAAAAGTTGGGGGTAATAACGACCGTACCTTAGAAGCCAATGAAGATTATGTATGGGCCTTGCGTGATATAGACTTTGAAGTAAAGACTGGTGAAGTTGTCGGTATTATTGGTAAAAATGGTGCTGGGAAATCCACATTATTAAAAATACTGTCACGCATCACTTTACCGACCACTGGTGAAGTAAAAACAAGAGGTAAAATAGCTTCATTGTTAGAAGTCGGTACTGGGTTTCATTCAGAATTAACGGGTTTGGAAAATATCTATCTCAATGGAGCTATTTTGGGTATGACCAAAGCAGAGATAAAAGCTAAGGAAGAAGAGATTGTTGAGTTCTCTGGTTGTAAGCTGTATATAGATACCCCAGTAAAGCGCTATTCGTCTGGGATGCGAGTCCGTTTGGCTTTTGCGGTGGCAGCTTTTTTGGAGCCCGATATTTTGGTGATTGATGAAGTTTTGGCTGTGGGAGATGCGGAATTTCAAAGAAAGGCAATAGGGAAGATGCAAGACATTTCTAACCAAGAGGGACGTACGGTCTTGTTTGTAAGCCACAATATGGCCTCTGTTAAAACCTTGTGTACCCGAGCCATAGTCTTGGAACATGGACGTATTGTCTTTTCTGGTGGTACGGATGAAGCTGTAAGCTACTATTTAAAAGGGAGTGCCGAAGTTGATAATATTAAACAATTTGATGAAGAAGACTACAATACGCCAAACTTTAGGTTAAAAGGCATATCTGTTGCAAACACAGGGAAAAAGATAATCGACCCTATTCTAGAAGACGAAGAGATTCAAATTGTTACAGAAATAGACTTAAAGTCTAACTCCCCAGAGCGATACCATATTACGTACCACCTTATCAACGAGTTGGGAGATGCATTATTTTCGTTCTCAAGCCGTAAAGGAGGAATTGATCTTAATAAGGGGCCTAATGAATTATGTTGTACCATTCCGGCATCGTTTTTACAGTCGGGGCAATATTTTTTATCCTTTTACCTCATTGTAGACCAACGTAAAGCTGAGTTTATGGAAAAGGATATTATTAGTTTTACAATTGTGGATGCAGAACGGACTATTGGCGCCTATATGGGTCGAGAACCAGGCTATATTAAACCACGTTTTAATTGGACGAGACAATGATTAATGTCACCAAAACGTTTTTACCACCACAAGAAGAATACAACGCTATTCTAAAACGAGCGTGGGACACCGGTTGGATGACCAACCGTGGGGTATTGGTCAAGGAGCTGGAACAAAAACTACAGAACTATTTAAAAAGCAGACCGCTCATTGCCATGACCAATGGTACTTTACCGTTGCAAATAGCCATAAAAGCATTAGGGCTAAACGGGGAGATTATTACCACACCATTTTCATATGTAGCAACAACGAGTTCTATTGTATGGGAGGGCTGTACCCCGGTTTTTGTAGATATACATCCAGAGTATTTAACTATTGATGAGACTCAAATCGAAGCTGCAATCACGGATAAGACCTCTGCTATTTTAGCGACGCATGTGTTTGGTAATCCCTGCGAGGTGGAGGCTATTGATAAAATTGCAAAAAAACACAGTTTAAAGGTCATCTACGATGCTGCACATTGTTTTGGGGTAGAGTACAAAGGCCAGTCTATTTTTAATTTTGGGGATGTGAGTACCTGTAGCTTCCATGCCACCAAACTATTCCATACAGGTGAAGGAGGAGCATTGTTTTGCAATGATGATAGATATAAACAAATGTACCTTCATCATAATTTTGGACATGACGGTGAAGATGTTTTTGAAGGCATAGGAATAAATGCTAAAATGTCTGAACCTCAATCTGCTATGGGTTTATCGGTTCTCAAGTACCAAAAAAAAATAATAGATGATAGAAAGCGAATTACAGAAAATTATGGCAGCCATTTTTGCAATTTTAAAAGCATTCAAATTATATGCTTAAGGCCAGGAACTGATTGGAACTATTCGTATTACCCGATTATCTTTAAAACAGAAGAACTACTTTTAAAGGTAAAGGATAGATTAAATAGCCAACAAATTTATCCTCGAAGATATTTCTACCCTTCTTTAAATTTAATGGGTTATGTAAACGATTTTAAGTGTCCTATATCTGAGTCAATAGCAAAGCGTATTTTATGTTTGCCTTTATATTATAATCTCAAAGAAAAGGATCAAAACAATATATCTGCTATTATTAAAAAGGCTATTAATGACTGAAGCAAATGAATCTTTTTTTATTCTGTCGAACCCAAGAAGCGGATCTACATTGTTACGTATAATTCTTCAGTCACACCCAAATATTACAGTACCGCCAGAGTGCGGTTTTCTTCAATGGTGGCATTTAAAATATAAGAACTGGAGTCAATTAGATGCTGTTAATAGGTTAGAAGTAGAGAAATTTTGTAAAGACTTGGCATCTTCAAAAAAAATAGAGACTTACAATCTAGATTTTAATTTATTAAAAGAAAATATAAACGAGCAATTGCCTGAAAATTACTCCGATCTAATGGCTTTAGTATATAAAACTTATGGGGTACAACAACATAAAGATGTAAAAGTTTGGGGAGACAAGAACAACTACTATATAAAGCATATAGACCTAATAAAACAATTATATCCTCATACAAAATATATTCATTTGGTCAGAGATGGTAGGGATGTGGCTGTATCATATTTTAAGCTTAAAAAGATTAAAACAGAAAGTCCCTACAAACCAGTTCTTCATTCTAAAATTGATGATATTGCAAGGGAGTGGGATTACAACAATCAAAATATACTTAATTCACTCTCTACTATAAAAAATGAGAATAAATTAACTGTGCTATATGAAGATTTAGTATCTAATTTAGAACAAGAATGTATAAGGTTATCAAAGTTTCTAGGCGTAGAATTTAATGCTAAAATGTTAGATTACTATATAATAAACAATGAAAAGGAGTTAGAGCCAAAGCTTACATTAGACTGGAAAATGAAAACTTTAATGCCGCCAGATATAAATTTAATTGGGCAGTATAAAATGTATTTTTCAGATAAAGAAATTAATAGCTTTAATGCCATAGCCAACAAAAGCTTATTAAGTTTCAATTATGTCTAAAAGCACTAAGCCTTTATTAAGTGTACGCTTAATGACATTTAATCATGAGCCTTTTATTGTTAAGGCTCTGAAGGGTGTTGATATGCAAAAGACTAATTTTGATTTTGAAGTGGTAATAGGTGATGATTTTTCTACTGATAATACGCTTAAACTCATAAAAGCCTATAAATTTAATAACTTAAATGTATCTGTTAATATATTAAACAGAGAAATAGGAGGTGATTATTACAGAAAGCGAAAAAAAAATGGACGGCTTTATAATTTTTATGATATTCTTAAAAATTGCCAAGGAAAGTATGTTGCCTTGTTAGATGGTGATGATTACTGGTCAGATTCTAATAAGCTACAAAAGCAAATTGATTTTTTAGAAGCAAATAGAGATTACTCTATTTGTTGGACAGGATATAAAATTTTAAGGGAGAATAAAATAATTAACCCAATTTGGTATAATGACAGAAAAGCTGAAGCCTTATGGGATATTAGCTTTGACAATTTCAGTTCGCCATATTGCACTATGACACTTACAACAGTGTTTGAAAAAAAATCTATAGCGCAGTGGTTATCAAATTTTTTAAATTTTCGTTTTTTTAAGGATAATACATTGTATTTTTTATGTTTAAACTCTGGTAAAGGAATGTTTTTGAATTGTAATACTTCAGTATATAGACAACATCCAGATAGTGTTTACGCCCTACAACCTGACTATAATAAAGCATACTCTAACTATACAAATTATGAAGAATTACTGATAAAGTTTCCAAAGGCTAGGGAGTACAACATAATTACAAAGCGTAACAATTGGAAAAACCAATTTTTACGAGAACTTTATAAAAGACCCATTCCTAAAGTAAAAAAATGGGCTATCCGTTTTAAATTAGAAGCCTATTTTAAATGGCTAGCTATAAAAGCAAAATTGTGATAACATCCCTTGAAAATACTGACAAAAAAGGTGTATCTATTGTAATAGTGACTTACAATGGAGTAGGGCGTTTACAACCGACCTTAGTACATATTGCTGACCAAAAACATATCGATTTTCCCTGTGAACTATTGCTTATTGATAATAACAGTACTGATGGCACGTCTAGCTTTGTTAAGGAGACCTGGGAAACCTTAGGAGCACCATTAGCACTTAGGATTGAAGTTGAGAAACAGTCAGGGACAATGTTTGCCAGGCAACGAGGGATAGACTCTTCCAATTATCGATATATGGTGTTTTGTGATGACGATAATTTATTAAATCCAAACTACATACGGCAAGCATACGACAGAATTAAAAGCAATGAAAAAATTGCTGCAGTTGGTGGCCAAGGCATTATAGAGTATAATGGAAGTTCAGCCTCAAAATGGATGACTCCAGCCTTTGAGCGCAATTATGGATGCGGCCCTCAAGGCAAGTCAGATGGTGATACAACCTACGATAAGGGCTGCTTATATACCGCTGGAGCCATTTTGGACCGTCAGTGGTTGTCTAAACTTTACAGTGCTGGCTTTAGGTCCGTACTTAAAGGTCGAGACAGTAAATCTTTGGTTGCTGGAGAAGATACGGAATTGACTATGGCCTTAAAATTAATTGGAGCTGAACTTCACTATTATTCAGAGTTGAGTTTTAAGCATGTGATGACCCCACAACGCATAACTTGGGCTTACCTAAAGCGGTTGCACGAGGGGTTTGGCTACTCTAACCACATACTTTCCCCATATAAACATGTGATGCATAATAAGAGACCAAGCAGAAAACAGCAATTATTAAAAACCGTAAAAGACATCTGTGCTTTGGAGTTGTCCTTATGTTTTAAAACAAACAAGGAGGGTAATGTAGAGGTATTGCATTTACAATCTCTAAAGGGACGCTTAAGAGCCATGCTTTTTGGACAAGCAAAATACAGGGAGTCGCTAAGTATTGCAAAAAAGCTAAGTAAAAACCATTTAAAATAGGCTTTTGTAATAATGCATAAGATAAGGGCAGATAAAAGATTTAAGCTGATGAGACAGAAGGCCATTTTTATGGTGCTTGGTTTTAAAGCATTTAAATTAAAGGAAGCCTTGGTAATTTGTAGTGCACCTAGGTCTGGAAGTACATGGCTTATAGAAATGTTAAGTAAATTTCCTGAGATTATAATTAACTGGGAACCGATTCATTCAACAAAAGGAGTAGTACCGAATAAAAGGTATTTGGGTGAAAGACCATTTATTGAAAAGGACGAGGACAATGGTCAGCTTTTTACGTTTTTTAAAAACGTATTTTGTTTTAAGCGGTTCAATACATGGACAACACGTTATGCAGCTTTTAAAATAGCCTTAAAATCAAAAAAGGTAGTAACCAAATTTGTGAGGGCTAATCCATTACTACCGTATTTTGCTCATAATTTTGGTTTAAAATATAAACCAATTTTATTGGTGCGCCATCCTGTCCCCACCTGTCAGTCTATCATAAAGGCATTTGGAAATCAGACTAGGGAGTTACTTAATTTTGAGCCACCAGAAACATTAAACAATGAAAGATTTATGCCTCACGTAGAGTATATCAATCAATTGCAAACACGCCTAGAGCAACAGATTGCCTTATGGTGCATTGATAATGTAGATGTAGTAGAGACAAAAGATCCTCAAAATTGGCACTTAATACCCTATGAAGCAATGATGGCAAACCCAATAGATACTCTAAAAGATATTTCAAACCTATGGCATTTAAAGGTGAATAAAAATACTTTTAAAGCCATTGCAATCGATAAGCCCAGTAGAACAACATATAAAGGTGATTTAAGAAAGGATCCCAAAAGCCAAATAGAAAAATACTTAGAGGTATTGACTAATGAAGAATTGGACCGTATTCAGGCTATTTTTAATTATTTTGGTCTTAAATACTACAAGGCGCACCATCCATACCCATTAGATAACTATTAAATCAGCGTATTGCAAAAGCAAAAAAAAATAAAAATAGCGGTTGTAACGGGTACGTTTCCTTCAGTCTCAGAAACCTTTGTGATCAATCATGTCAAAGGGCTCTTAAAAGCTGGGATACATGTCGATTTTTATTGTTTGCACAAAGACACTAAAGCACTTAATCATACAGGCTTAGACCCAAAAGTATTGACCGTTAAAGGTCTCCAACCAAAGACCTTTGTTCAAAGGCTAAAATGTATTTTTAAAACCTTACAGCAGTCTAAGTATAGGTTTTTATGGCAAACCATAAAGACCTTCAATATCTTTAAGTATGGTAAGGAGGCTCTTATTGCAAAACAATTTTTTAAGGCTTATTATTTGCACTACTTTCAGATTAATAGTTATGATGTAGTACACATCCATTTTGCCACAAATGCGGTAAAGCTATTGCCTTTACTTAAAAACTTTAAGAATAAAATTGTGGTGACTTTCCATGGCTATGATGCCCATAAGTATCAATCCTCGTATTATAAAGCATTACAAACATTACCAAACATACATTATACCGTCAACACCAATTATACCCTTAAAAAAGTTTTGGGGTTAGGATTTCAAAGGAATACGATTACTATCCTCCCTGTTGCTGTGGACACCGAATTATTTGCACCAAAAGAAAAACAAAAGCCTAATGCTTTGTTTTCTATTCTGTTTGTGGGGCGATTGGTGCCTTTTAAGGCTCCCTTGCGTGCAATTAAGATTGTTGAAAAACTGATAGAAACTCATAAGGATGTGAAATTAACTATAATTGGAGGTGGAGAACTTTACGATACCTGTAGTAATTATATAGAACAGAATGGTCTATCAGAGCATGTGCGACTTTTGGGTGCTTTATCACAACAAAAGATTAAATTGCAGATGGAACTAGCGGACGTGTTTTTATATCCCGGTATCGTAGATGATAATGGACGCTGCGAAAATCAAGGCCTTGTAGTGCAAGAGGCTCAGGCCATGGGCTTACCAGTAGTAGTCTCTAATGTTGGTGGTCTAGCTGAAGGCGTGATTGATGGAGAAACGGGATTTGTAGTTGAAGAAAATTTGTTGGATGTATTTGTCGAAAAATTAATCCATTTAAAATCTAGTAGTTCCGAATGTCACAAATTAGCAAGTAATGCTATTAAATTTATAGATAAACACTATACCACGGCACAGCATGTACAAAGGCTAATTTTAATTTACAAAGACCATTGTGATGGATAATCAGGAAAAAATGAAATATGTTATGATTATTGGCGCCATGAAAGCTGGGACGACATCTTTATTTCACTATTTGGCTGATCACCCACATATATGTCCAGCGGTTACAAAAGAGCCAGAGTTTTTCTCGGAAAACCAGGGTCATGCAAGGAAGTTTGATAAATATGAGGACTGTTTTAGACCAAATTACAAAATGCATAGCTACTGCTTGGATGCATCTACAGGCTATACCAAATATCCTAGCGAAAGGAACGTTCCAAAATCTATTTTTGAGTATGGTATAAAACCCAAGTTCATTTATGTGTTAAGAAATCCTATTAAGCGAATTGAATCCCAATACAATTTTATGCAGAAATACGACAAACCATGGAGTTATAATGATAATTTGTCTTATCTACTGGATTTAAGTAAATATGCCATGCAATTAGATCAGTATATGCATTTTTTTAAAAGAGAAGACGTCCTTCTTTTGGATTTTGAAGAGCTAAAAATAGCGCCTCAATCGGTATTAAAAAAAGTATATACTTTTTTAGAATTGGATTTTTATAATTCAAACAAAATCAACAAACAGTATAATAAAACGAGAAAGGAAACTTTAAAGGCAGATAGATACAAGAAGAAAGTCGATGCTAGGTTTGCTGCTTTTCCAAAGATATTTCGGGATGTTTTAAAGTTTTTAATTTCAAAAAAATATAGGATCAAACCTATGATTCTAAATGAAAGTCAAAAAAATAATATATACTTGGCTTTAAGGGAAGATATAGAAAGGTTAAAAAAAGTGTATAATTTCAGTACATCTCACTGGAAATTATGATTTAAGTGAATCTTTATTAGTTTTATAATATAAATGCATTTTAATGTTAAAGCATACGATTTTAAAAGTAATTAATAAGTGTTTAAAAATATATTATACCTTTAATTTACATAAATTGGGCTTAATGTTTGGCACTGATAAGGCCATAGATCATTTTTATTTGCCACATTATAAAAAACATTTCAGACCCTATAAATTTAAAAAAATTAATCTCTTAGAGATTGGAGTTGGAGGCTATAAAAGCCCAAAGCATGGTGGTCATTCTTTGAGACTATGGAAATCTTATTTTCCATTTGCACATATATTTGCAATAGATATTTATGATAAATCAGCTTTAGAGGAAAAGCGTATTAAGATTTATAAGGGCAGTCAAGTAGATATTGATTTTTTGAATAAAATCTCATCAGAAATAGGGGATTTTGATATTATTATTGATGATGGTAGTCATGTCAATGAACATGTAATAAAATCGTTTCAACTACTATTTCCAAAACTTAAGGATGGTGGTATATATGTTGTAGAAGATACTCAGACTTCTTATTGGAAACGTTATGGGGGGGATAGTATCGACTTAAAAAACTCAAATACAATTATGAATTTTTTTAAGAACCTTACTGATTCTTTGAACCATAAAGAATTTTTATTACCTGGTTATGAGCCAACTTATTTTGATAAACATATAACTGCAATTAACTTTTATCACAATTTAATTTTTATCTATAAAGGTTTTAATGACGAACCTTCCAATGTTCTTTTAAATAATGATTATGTTAAGGTCTGAATAGTATTTTTTATAAAAAATGGAATATTACCAAATAAGGTTTTTATGACAAATCTTGTGTCAATTATCATCCCCGTATTTAATAGAGAATATCTAATTGCAGAAACCTTGAACTCTATCTTGACTCAAACCTATAAAAATTGGGAATGCCTTGTTATCGATGATGACAGTACAGATAATACAGAAAAAGTAGTAAAGGCTTTTGTAACAAAAGATGAACGGTTTATTTATTATAAAAGACCGGTCAACCGCCCAAAGGGAGCAAATGCATGTAGAAACTATGGTTTGGAGTTAGCAAAGGGAGACTTCGTTAATTGGTTCGACAGTGATGATATTATGCACCCCGAAAAAATAGAAAAGCAATTACATCTTTTACAAAATACAGATTATGAATTTTGTGTATGCCAAACCCTAAAGTTTAAAAAAACCATTGATAAGCCTAGAGGGTTTTTGTCTGAATATATTGTGTCTGAGAATCCATTAGAAGATTTCATTACAAAAAAAATTGTTTGGTTAACCCAAGCTCCACTATTTAAAAAGGACTTACTGTTAAGAAACAACTTTACATTCGATGAAAGTTTACAGGCAGGTCAAGAATGGGATTTATTTGCAAGAATATTATTTATGTGTAATACTTATGGCGTAATTAATGAGCCCCTGGTATATCTCAGAAAGCATAAAGATAGTATTTCAGGTGACAAAACCATTAATGAAAAATGGCATTATACAAAAGCACGTTATAACATTTATAAGGATTATTTGCCTCGCTTATCGCCAAGACTAATGAAGTATTTTAACAATTACTTTAAACGGATGTATTGTGAGTTCTTAAGGGAAGGAGAGTTAGATAAAGCTAGTTACTTGTTAAAAAACGTGTTTTATAAAACAAAAAACATCCCTTTTAAAATGCGTGTATATCTTGTATTGGCAAAGCTGAGCTTTAAATACTTTAGGCAAGGGGAATTTTTTTTAAGACCAATGTTAGATGATCATAATTTTTATAAGATTAAAGCGTGAAATCCCTTTCTATTGTCATTTGTAAATATAATAAGGCTTTATTTGAGCAATGTGTTGCAAGTATAAAACACACACTAAACAACCATTATGAACTTGTTGTCATAGACAATACAAATAACGACTATGATATTTTTGAAGCATACAATAAAGGTGTCAAAAGAAGTACTGGTGATGTCATTTGCTTTATTCATGAGGATGTCATCTGCCACGAACAGGATTGGAACAAAAAAGTGATGAAACACTTTGATAATGATATAGATCTGGGAATGATTGGTCTTGCAGGGGGTGCATCTTATCATAAATTTGCCTGGTCTTGGAACCAAACCTATTACAAGGAGGATTATGCCGTAAGTTTGGCATCAATAAAAGAAGGTAAATTAAGCCATAATAGTACGGGTTTTAACTCTAATACTAAACAGGTTTTGATAGTAGACGGCCTTTGGTTTTGTATTAAAAGAGAGTTACTAATAAGCCATCAAATTAGATTTGATACCAATACTTATAGTGGATTTCATAGATACGACTATGATATTTCTTTTCAAATTGCACAAATTTCAAAAATCAAAGTTGTTAACGATATTAAAATAGAACATAAATCCTCTGGCACAAGAAATAGGGATTGGATGCAAGCGAATATTGATTTTCAGAAAAAATGGGGGTATATACTTCCGTGTAAAATTCAGGATGGTAAAATAGGGCTTGTTCCATTAAAAATAAGTCCAAAAGACATAAGAGCCTTATATCACTTTATATATTTAATGAAAGAATATGGTTTTACAAAGTGCGATATGAATTTTTTTATAAGACGGAATTTATTTAAAACTGCTGCTATGCCCATTATTCAATTTAAATTAATACTCATTTATATCTTGGGTTTTAGGTGGTTCGATAAAATGAAAGAAAAGTTCCCCTTTTAAATGTTTATCTTGCAAAATCAAGTGCGAGTAATTGATGACCAACAATCTAATTTCCATAATAATACCCACCTATAATAGACGGTCGTTATTGCCTGAAACTTTGGACTCTATAGCCAAGCAGACCTATACAAATTTTGAATGTTTAGTCATTGATGATAGATCAACCGATGAAACCAAAGATTACCTTATTACATATTCTCAAAAGGATCCCAGATTTAAATATTTTTTGCGTTTTGAAGATAAACCTAAGGGAGCTAATGTCTGTAGAAATATTGGATTAGATATGGCTAAAGGCGATTACATTGTTTTTTTTGATAGTGATGATGTGATGACCCCTGACCATTTGGAAGTAAAAATACATGGGTTACAAAGCAATCGCTGTGATTTTGTAATTACTAAAACCAAGTACTTTAATTTTGATGACGGTAATCTTAGTTTAGATGTAAATTATACGTTTAAGACCAAGGATATTTCACTTTACAACTATGTTAGTCAAACTATTAATTGGTTGACATTAGATATAGCAATTGTTTCTCATATTGCCAAACAATGCCGTTTTAATGAACTTCTTTCTTCTGGACAGGAATACAATTATTTTTCAAAAATCTTAACCAAAACAACAAATGGTGTTATTTTGGATAATATAGTATCACTACGGAGATACCACCAAGAGTCCATACAAAGCAAATTAAGAAAAGATAAAAATAAAATGACACTTTCCTATTTCATAGTCTATTGGAACACTTATAGGGATATAAAAAAACAAGCAACTTATGACGTTAGGAAAAACTTGGTGTACAAATGTTACAGAAGTTTTAAGAAATATGATACAGCTTTAGAGTTAACGTACATAAAACCTCTAACTTGGGCACTCATAAAAATATTTGGGATAAAAGGTCTTTATTATGCCCTAGACGTATTTGTAAATAATTTAAGGAGGAGTGCTTATGCGTCTTAAAATTGCTATATATACAGCCATGTATGCAGGCAAGGATAAATTAAGAGCACCATTAGAAATGTCGGATGATAATATAGATTATTTCTATTTCTCCGACATTGAGCCAGATTATGATATTAGTCCTTATCAATTTATAAAGCGGCCAATACTCTATGATGATTTGGCAAAAAATGCACGAAGATTAAAGATACTTGGCGATCCTCTTTTAGAATCGTATGATATGGTTATATGGCATGATGCCAATATGCAAATGATTGAAAAAGGGATTAAATCATTGATAAATAGGGTAAAATCTCATAGCCTTTCAATCTATACGCATCCCGATAGAGATGACCCTTACAGCGAAGCCATGACCTGCATACGTGTTAAAAAAGAAAGTGCCATACTGATGTTAAGGCAATGCTGGCACTATTTTTTAAGAGGCTTACCTGCTCATTCGGGGCTATATTCTACCGGATTATTGGTAAAAGTAAACTTGAGCAATCATAAAAATTTTTATAATGCCTGGTGGCAAGAGGTCTTTAAGTACAGCCGACGAGATCAATTAGCCTTGGCATACACAAGTTTTAAGCACAATTTTACCATAAATACTATAGACGGGGATATTTACAATAACCCTTACCTTAACTATTACGACCATAATTATTTAGAATACAGAACCAAAAACAATAAGATGAAGCTGGAATCAGGTTGGGTTCGGAAACTCTGTTTTTTAGGGGTAAAAGTGTTACGAAAATTAAGTAAACTCAAAAGATGAAGCCATTAGTATCCATTTGCATACCAACATTTAATGGCGAAACATACATCGCAGAAGCCATGGAGTCGGTACTTCAGCAAGACTATTCCAATTTAGAAATTATAGTCTCCGATGATTCTTCACAAGATGATACGCTTTCCGTAGTTGAGCGTTACAAGACAAAAACTCAAATACCAATACAACTACACCACCATACTCCGAAAGGCATTGGAGCTAACTGGAATCATTGTATTGAAAAGGCCAATGGGGAATACATTAAGTTTTTGTTTCAGGATGATAGATTAGAACCACAATGCGTCAGTAAAATGATGGCAATGATGGGGAGTGCAGATACAATTGGTATGGTATACGCCAAACGCCACATCATATCAGATAGTAATGATGACTTCTATAAGGAGTTTAAAAGAGTTTACGGGCAACTGCATACCAATTGGGGGGAGTTGAGTATTAAAACCGGCAGTATGCCTGGACAGGCATATTTAAAGGATAGCCAATTTTTAAATGCCCCAAAAAACAAAATTGGAGAACCGTCTAGTGTTCTCATTAAAAAGAAATGTTTTAAAAAGGTTGGACTGTTCAATACAGACCTAAAACAAGCATTGGATTGCGAATTTTGGTACCGTTTAATGCCCTTTTATGATATTGGTTTTGTTGATGAATATTTAGGGACGTTTAGGTTGCATAAAGCACAAGCATCCCATAAGAACAAACAGGCAAAGATTAATGAAACTGAACAGTTGTATAAGATGTATTATAAAACACTGTTGCCCCATTTACACAAAAAGTGCAAATGGAAGCTGCACAAACGATTTCATCCGTTATTAAGCCGATTGGTAAAAGTAAAAAATGGTTAGGGAATGAAGAATAACTCACGTGTTAGTGTACTATTGCCCGTTTACAATGGCGAAAAAACCATAAAAAGGACTCTAGAAAGTTTGCTGAATCAGACCTACACCAATTTTGAATTGCTCATTGGTATTGATGGCACTACAGATAGATCCAAAGAAATTGCATTGGGGTTTAGGGATGAGCGTATTAAAATTATAGAACACCCTAATAATCTCGGACTGGCTCAAAACTTAAACACCCTAGTAGCAAACTGCAATCCAGATACTGAGCTTTTTGCTATGGCAGAACAAGATGATTGGTATGTGCCAGAACGATTAGAGTGGCAAGTTGAGGTGTTAAACGACAATACTGATGTAGGATTAGTATCTGGTATCGCAGAATTTAAAAGTGATAACAATAATGTTTTATTTCCAGGGCTTTTAGTGCAAGGCCAGCAATTTTCGCAAGGGAAAGCATTGTTTAAATTTTTGTACATCAATCAGCTGAAAGTGGTCAACACCTGTATGATGTGGCGTAAGAAAATACACGAAGAACATGATTTAAGCTTTAGAGATACCTATGGTAATTTTAATGTGGATTGGAATTTTGTACTACGATTTTCACTCGTATCTAAAGTACATGGTATTCCAAAAAAAATGGTAGAGATGGACAGGCACCAATCCAGGACCTCTGTTACTGTAGATAAGTGGAAACAGTTCAGTGCCTCCCGTCAATTGTTAAAAGATTTTAAGGAAGAGTTTCCTAAAGTGATTAGTAAAACAGATTATAAAAAAGCGCTTAAAACACATCGAAAAATAGAACTGGGATATAAATCTAAATTTGAAATTGTAATCTACAGCATATATTACCTTTTGTATTATCAAGATGCATATTTTCTAAATTATTTAAAAAATCGTTCCTTTAAATATCTCAAAAAGAGTTAATATTAAAAAGGTAAAATAGAACATTAAATTAATAAAACTTGTTTTGTGATATACTTTACTAATAGTTTTAACCTTGGGATTAGAAAGATTCTAAAAAAAATAGGCCGAGGCTATCGCTTCTATAACCAAAAGTTAGATGTTGATAAAGTCATATCCCAAAACTTTAAGGTAGGGAAGTCCTTTTCTTTTGTACAAGTAGGTGCCAATGATGGGGTGAGTTTCGATAACCTATATGAGGTGGTGACCAAGAGAAAATCCAAAGGACTGGTCATTGAACCGCTTGAGGAATATTATACACAACTCGTTGAAAATTATAAAGTATATCCTGAAATTATACCAATAAAAAAAGCAGTACACCCTACAGCATCACAGATAACAATTTATAAAGTGGCAAAAAGTGCGTTGCATAAATACCCCGATTGGGTTAAAGGTATCGCATCGGTTGACCCAAAGCACCATTTAAAAATCAACGTGGCTTCTGAGGATATGGAAAAAGAAGAAGTATCTTGTATGCCATTAATGGCTCTTATTAAAAACAGTGGTATGCTTAATCTAGATTACATTCAGATAGATACTGAGGGCTTCGATTTAGAGGTGCTAAAAATGATCAATTTTTCGACAGTTAAACCTGTCCTTATCAAATACGAATCGGTCAATCTATCACAAAAAGACAAGCAGGAAGCTAGGCATCTGTTGGAGAAAAATGGTTATTTCCATTACCAATCACACTACGATAGTTTGGCAATACATCTGGGTAAAATAAAACTCTATTGGAAGTGATACCAAAAATAATACATTATTGTTGGTACGGTGGTAACCCTAAACCCAAGCGTATAAAAAAATGCATCAATAGCTGGAAAACCCATTTACCAGAGTATAAAATAATGTGCTGGGATGAGTCTAATACAGACTTGGATATACCATTTATTAAAGAGGCTTACTTAGAAAAAAAATGGGCTTACGTTTCAGATTATATACGTTTAAAGGCATTATATGAATATGGAGGTATTTATCTCGATACAGATATGTTGGTCTTAAAAAACCTAGACACCTTATTAGTTAATCAATGTTTTTTTGGAATAGGAGACCCTAAGTATATATATACAGGTATTATCGGAGCCAAAAAATCCTATTCATTTTTATGGAGATGCTTAAAAGATTATGAAGCATTTGATGATTTCCCAGTCGATGTTTTACCAGAAATCACATCTCCAAAAATAGTAACCAAGTGTTTTAGAGAATACTATAACTATACAGATACTTTTGAAAAGCTACTTCATTTAGATAGTGTCACAATATATCCCCAAGAATGGTTTTATCCTTTCCCTGCAAAGGCGAGATATTCAAAAAACTATATTGAGTATGCCACAGAGAACACCTATGCCATTCATCTTTGGATTGCCTCTTGGGCAAAAATACCCGCGTTTAAACTCATTAGACAACAACATTACGCTAGGGGATTGGCAACCATGCTAAAGGAAGTGCTGAAAGGAGAGGGCGCTTCAATAAAATATTACAGGAAAATTGCCTCAAGTTTTAAACAGGCATTAAGTACATCTGATAATAAATAATGGGCAAAAAGAAACCATTACATATAGACTATTTAAATACTTATGGTGGGGGTTTTAACACCAATTCCATTGGGTCGGTCATTAAAGACATCATGGCTATTAAAAAGCAGGTACAATCCGAACACTATTATACCTATAATGCAACGACAACATCTCAACAAATAAATCTTTTTAATACCACATCTCAATTTTATAAACGCTTCACTAAATTTTTAAATTGCTTACCCTACCGTGTAAAAAAAGGAGTTTTTAAAACTATGAATTATAAGATGGTGGTGTATATTATTCTTTATGTATTAAAAAGAACATTTAGAAATAATAAAAACCTAATCATTGTATATAATGGTCAACCCATCATTTTTTGGGTACTTAAAAAAATGATACGCCCAAAGCGATTAATCTTTATTTGTCATGGGGGGAGTTTACGTGTTTACAATGGGGAGGTAGGTGAAAATGAAATACTTCGGTATGCAGATACTATAGTGACATTGAATACCCATGTGTACAATGAGGTTAGTGAGCTACATAATCACGTGTATCTTATTCCTAATTATGTCAAGGATGTAAAAAGTAATTCTGCATTAAAAAACAAAAAACATTTTGTGTTTGCCGGTCGGATAGATACTAATAAACGGGTTAAGGAAATATGTCAAATTTTTAAAGACAGCTTTGAAGATACTGATTTTAAGCTTAAAATTTGTGGTTCAGGCAATAGTACGTATTTTAATGAAACTCTCGATATTGTTGAGTCTTCAGAGAACTTAGAATACTTGGGCTACTTAGATATAGCACAAGTAAAGGAGCTCTATTCAAATTCAGGGTATATCATCCTTATATCTGCCTCCGAGGGTTCGCCTTTATGTTTAAATGATTCATACAACTATAATATAACTCCAATCGGCAATACCATTCCTGGCATTCAGGATTTTATTGAAGCCTTTGGAGGAATTATGCTTCCAGAAAGCCATATTTTCGAAGCTTTGGAAGCGACATTTAAAGCGATCAGAGGTAATGAAGAAATAACATACTTAACAGAACAAGATGTTGAAAAACAAATGATATTCAAGAAGGATTATTTTGAATCCAAGTATAAAGAAATACTAACTTAGCGTATGGCAAAAATTAAGGTCTTACATATTTTTGAGAACTATTCGCATGTGTACCAACCCTATATACCGCCAGTCATTGAGGGTCTAAAACAAGACGAGGATCTAGATATTTCGATAGTTGCTTATAAAGGCAGGTCAAGTAAAGCCTTAAAGGTAGTTCCAAAATACCTTAAAAGACGTTTGGTAGAGAGATGGTACCAATTCATAAATAAGCGTTATAAAAACCTATCTTATATTGAAATATGGGCATTAAAGAACAAGACAGATATCATCCACGTGCAACAGTCCTATATGTTTCCAAGAATTTTGGGATTGACGGAAATTACTAAGGGTATAAGACCTAAATTAGTAGTGACGTTACGGGGTAGTGAGACCTATGTAAAACCATGGGTACAAGATAAGTGGGAGACATTCTTTAAGGACTATGGTAATAACATAGACGCATTTGTAGTGATGAGTACTCATCAAAAAGAGTATCTACAGCGTTGGGGAGTTGAACAAGACAGGATCCATGTCATTCCAATTTCCTTTGGCCAAAAATTTGAAGCGAAACCTAAAAAGGCATCAAAAGATGGTATTAAAATAGTCTCAGTGTTTCGTTTATGTTGGGAAAAAAACATCAATGGCAATTTAATGGTAATTAAAATCCTCAAAGAGCAAGGATTTAAAGTGAGTTATGATGTGTTTGGTGATGGCCCTGAACTTGGAAAACTATATTACTTGATAAACAAATACCATCTCAATGATTCGGTAAAGGTACATGGTCGGGTAGATAATCATGAATTAAAAAAGAAGTTAGGGAATTACGATTTTATACTACAATTAAGCCATTCTGAAGCATTCCCGACTAGTGTGTTAGAAGCTCAAGCTATAGGTATTCCCGCAATTGTATCGAATGCAGGTGGTTTACCGGATGCTATACAACAGAATAATAGTGGTTATGCTATGGATGCTAATGATACGGAAAGAGCTGCTGATTATATAGCTGGACTTTGGAAGGATGTAGAGAAATACTATTCTTTTTCTAAGGCGGGCATAGATTATGCACAATACCATTTTTCAGTTGATAATGAGGTCAGCGCGATTAAAAGTTTATATATTCATTTAACCAAGTGATTTTTGAAAAGACCGTTATCGATAGCCATATATTCTGGTATTATACCAAGTACCACTTTTATAGAACAGCTCATACATACAGTAGCAAAAAATCATCAGGTGCATCTTTTCGGTACTCTAAAGCATTCTGCACAGTATAAAAAGCCTAATATTAAAGTCATTCAAACTCCAATTAGCCAGTGGAAAAATATAGGTTTAACCTTTTTTCGGTGTATTAAATTGTTATTTAAAAATCCTAAAATGTTAGCTCTAGCATTAAAAGAAGCCAATTCATACAATGGCTATTATATTAAATGGATGCGTTTCTCACGTTTTGTACCCGTACTCTTGTACCAACCAGATATTTTTCATTTGCAATGGGCGAACGAAATTAACCGATGGATGTTTTTAAAAAAAGCCTATCCCTGTAAGATTGTCGTCAGTTGTTTAGGGACGCTCATCAATATAAGTCCAAAATCCAACCCTAAATTGAAACAACGGTATTTAGAACATTTTAAGGATGTTGATGCCTTTCAAACAGTGTCAGATGCCTTAGCTAAAGATTTAAAGGAGTTTCAAGTACCAGAAGAAAAAATCCATACCATTCGCAGCATTGTGCCAGAGTTAGCATTTACTTATTTTAATAGTCCCAATGAGTCATTTAAAGGATCTATTAATTTGGTGTCTGTGGGGCGTTACCATTGGGTCAAAGGCTATGAGTATGCTTTAGAGGCTATTAAACAATTAAAGAAGCACAGCAACGTATCCTATACAATTATTGCTCCTGGCCACCCTCCTAAGTCTTTGTTAACTCTAGTAAAAGATTTAGGTCTTGATAATACGATTACATTTGTGGAAAGTATGGAGCAACCAAAATTGTTTAAGACACTCAAAACTTTTGATATGATGCTATTGCCAAGTCTCAGTGAGGGTGTCGCCAATGTGGCATTAGAGGCCATGGCTGTTGGTTTGCCAGTCATTTCAACAGATTGTGGAGGTATGCCAGAATTAATATCCCATGGCCAAAATGGATGGTTAGTCCCTGTAAAAAACTCTAAAGCTATGGCAGATAGGGTTGTGGTAGTGTCTCAAATGGATAAGGGGCAGCGAGCCATCGTTATTGAAAATGCCCATAAGCATGTAAAACAAAACTATAGTGAATATAAAATTGGCAAGGACTTGGAGGATTTTTATAAAAAGGTTTATGATAGCTAAACTAAGCCCGTTGAATGAAAAAGATGAAGAAACAAAAATCAAATTCTTCTGTCACATTGAGCGTAGTCGAAATGCTTAAAAATCGATAACTTTAATCGTCTTCTATTATGTTCAGACTAATAATGTATAAAATTTGCTTTCATTCAACGAATTAAACCCAGTATCAATCTATAAAAATTATATGAAGCATAGTATCTAAGTACAAAGAAAATAACTGAATTTGAGTTCAAAAAAATTACATATCGCCATTTTTTCAGGGGAACTCCCAAGCACCACATTTATAGAGCACCTCATTAATGGGGTAGCCTCAACACACCGAGTCTTATTATTTGGTGTAAAAAGGCCATCGGCGATTATAGCCTATAAAGATGACGTTAAAATGCACATAACGCCACAAAACAAGTTTAAGAACCTTGTTGTGTCATTGTATAGAAGCTTCCGACTCTTACTAAAACGCCCTAAAGAGTTAATGAAATTATGGAAGGAGGTCAAGCGATTTAAATCGCGTTATGATCGTTGGATATGGCTCACCAAGTTTTTACCTATAGTGCTGTACAGACCAGATGTATTGCATCTGCAATGGACACGAGACTTGGAATTTTATACTTTTTTTAAAACCAAATTCAACATCCCTTTAATAGTCAGCCTTAGGGGAGCACATGTCAATTACACTCCAATTGTAGAGCCTAAAATTGCAGCTGTGTATAAGGAGACTTTTCCACACGTGGATGCCTTTCATGCCGTATCTGAAGCTATTGTTAGAGAGGCTTCAAAATATGGTGATATCGAATCTCGAACACGAGTGATCCACTCTCCAGTTCCAAATATATATTTTAATCAATTTTTACCATATGCAAAAAACGAAAAGAACACAATCAACATAGTATCTATTGGACGATTCCATTGGGTAAAAGGATTTCGCTATGCCATTGATACCCTAGCACAATTAAAAGATCAAGGGTATGATGTGCATTATACAATCGTTGGACCTAATGCGTTTCCTGAAGCCTTAACGTTTCAAATCAATCAATTAAAAATTAAGGATAGCATTACCCTAAAAGGGAAATTACCACAAAATGAGGTATTGACATTTTTGCAAACACAAGATGTACTCTTATTACCAAGTTTGCAAGAAGGTATCGCCAATGTGGTGCTTGAAGCTATGGCCATAGGTCTACCTGTAGTCTCAACCGATTGCGGAGGGATGTCCGAAGTTGTAATTCATAAAAAGACGGGTTGGTTAGTGCCGATTCGTAATCCTATAGCTATGGCAGATGCCATAGTAGAAATTGTTGAAAGTGATGCAGCCAGCATAAATAGAGTAACCCAAGAGGCGCACCGTTTGGTTAAAGGTCAGTTTAATTATGATACTAGCGTCCAAGAGTTTATTAGTCTTTACGAATCGGTTGTGGAATCTCACTTGTCATTCAGAAGGAATCCCGATAGCTATCGGGATGACTGAAGAACCATATTCTATAAACGTCACTTCGAGTGCCACGCAAAAAAGCGTGGTGTA